>NZ_WHTD01000010.1 GCF_009379765.1 Actinophytocola sp.
CGAACTCGCCACCACTGGCCGCCGCATACACGGCGAGTTGTTCCAGCGAGTGTCCCTCGTTCTGCCAGGCCGCTCGCGTGAACCCGCGTGCCGTCGCCAGCGGTATGGCTCCGGGGGTGGGGTCCTCGGGTAGATCGACAAGCGGCTCGCACATATGTTCAGTCTACCGAAGACCGTGCGCAATTTCCGTTGTGTGGCAAGGATTTCACCCCATCGGGTCAGCATGCACCCACCGTGTCCGCTCCGACCGCGAGCGGCGGGCCGTGGTCCCGGCCACCAACCTGCCGCTTTCCCGTGGGTTGGCGCGACACTCGGTCTGAATACACGGAAGTGCCTGTCCTGCAAGGGGAAAATCGGGATTGCGACGGTCCGAGGTCTGGCGCAGACCGGTCGGGTGTGGGCTCGAGCGGGCGCTCTCGGCGGCGTTGAGGCCATGGCGACCGCGGTTGGCGGCGCATGGACCCGGGCAAGATCGTGGCCGACCTGGCGATCGCGGTCACGCCGCGCAAGCAGCGGCCGGGGTCGCTGACCGGCGCGTGCGGCGGAGTGCGGAGCAGGTGCCCGATCGGCCCGACGACGTTCATGAGAGTTCCTTGTGGAGCTTGGGAACGGTCAAGTTGGCGAGCGCGGCGGCCACCGCCGCGAGTGCGCCGAGGATCAGGAAGGTCGTGCTGTAGCTGCCGAGCAGGTCGGCGGTCGCGGCGCCGGCGAACGGAGCCAGCGCCATGGTGATCGTCATCGGGGCGGACAGCAGACCGGTGAGGTGGCCGTAGTACCGGCGACCCCAGCGGTCGGTGACCGCGGTGGCCTGCAGAAGGGTGAACACCCCACGCGCCATGCCGGCCACCACCGCGCCGGCGACCAACGTGACCACGGTGGTGAGCACGCCGAGCAGCGCGGTGGTCACCGCGATCGCGAGCAGGATCGCCACCGTCCGGGCGAGCACGCTGGTGCGGCGGACGATCGTGGCGTAGCCGAGCCGGCCGACGACCTGGCCGGCGCCACCGAGCCCCAGCGCGACCGCGGCAACCCCCGTCGAGATGCCGCGCTCGGCGAGCAGCGGCACCAGGTTGATCACCGCGGCGAACGTGGCGAGTGCGGTCAGGCTCAGCGCCACGGCCAATGTGACGAACGCACCGCTGCGGGCGGTCTGCCGCGGATCGGTGTCGACGGGGCCGGGTTCGGGACGTGGCGGCCAGGGCTGGCGCAGACCGAACCAGTGCGCCGGAATCGTGACCACCGCGAGGATCCCGGCGAGCACCAGATAGGTGGCGCGCCAGTCCAGGTGCGCGGCGAGCACGGCGGTCAGTGGGGCGAACACGGTGCTCGCCAGCCCGCCCGCGAGGGTAAGGATCGTGAGCGCCCGCACCGGGTCGGGGCCGTGCCAGCGGGTCAGCGCGGCGAACGCGGGCGGGTAGAGCACCGCCCCCATCGCCACCCCGACCGCCAGCCAGGCGGCGAGGAACCAGGCCAGGTTCTGCGCCGTCGCGACCGCCACCACCGCCGGCACGGCGAGCACCGACCCGGCGGTCATCACGGCCCGCGGGCCGTGCCGGTCGAGATGGCGGCCGATCGGGATCCCGACCAGCGCGGCCACCAGCTGGCTGGCCGACAGCGCGGCGGTGATCGCCGCGGTGGACCAGCCGGTGGCCGCGGTGATGTCGCCTGCCAGCACGGGAAAGGCGTAGTAGAGCACACCCCAGCTGGTGACCTGGGTCGTGCACAGGGTCGCGAGCACCACCCGCTTCCCCGTGCGCGACACCTCCCCCGGCGCGGTGGTCCTCGTGCCGCCGCGCGGACCGGTCACCGCGCCGACGGCGCCGACAAGGTCAGCATCTCCGGCGCCGCAACCGGACCGCAGCAACCACCCGACTGGTCCTGCGCGGGATCGTCGAACACGCCCGCGCCCCCGCACACCCCGGTCTCCGGCAGCACCAGCTCGACCCGCTCCGCGGCCGCATGGTCGCCGGAGATCGCGGCGACGATCGAGCGGACCTGCTCGTATCCGGTCATCGCCAGGAAGGTCGGTGCGCGGCCGTAGCTCTTCATGCCCGCGAGGTACACATCGGGCTCGGGGTGTGCCAGCTCCTTGACGCCGTGCGGGTACACGGTGCCGCAGGAGTGGACGTTCGGGTCGATGAGTGGCGCCAGGGCGACCGGCGCCTGCAGCGTCGCGTCCAGCTCCAGGCGCAGCTCCGAGAGCCACGACAGGTCCGGCCGGAACCCGGCCAGCACCACTACCTGGTCCACATCGGACACCCGCTGCCCGTTGCCGGACAACAGAACGAGGCGTCCTGCGTCATCGCGCTCGACGGCCTCAGTCCGAAACCCCGTCACCACCTGGACATGGCCAGCGGCCACCGAACCCCGCGCGCGCCGGCCGAGCGCGCCGCGCGCCGGCAGCTGGTCGGCATCGCCGCCGCCGAAGGCGTCACCCACGACGCCCCGGCGTAGCACCCAACTGATCCGCGTCCCCGTGTCGGCCAGGTCGGCGAGCGCGACCAGCGCGGTCAACGCCGAGTGTCCACTGCCGACCACCGCGACATGCTTGCCCGCGTACCGGGCCCGCACTGCCAGGTCCGACAGGTCCGGCACTCGATACGAGACCCGATCCGCCGCCGCGTGCTCGCCGAGCGCGGGCAGCCCGTCGCCGCCCACGGGTTCGGCGTGCCCCAGGTCCCCGACGCGTCGACCACGGCCCGGGCATTGACCCGCTCCTCGCGACCGTCCAGCTGTCGGATGTGGACGGTCAACGGCTCGGTGTCCCGGCCGGCGTCGACCACCCGGTCGCGCCCCCGCCGCGCCACCCCGATGACCTCGGCGCCGAACCGGACCCGCTCCCGCAACACGGCGGCGAGCGGCCGCAGGTAGCGGCTCGCCCACTCCTCACCCGTCGGGTAGCCCTCGCCGCCCGGCCGGACCCAGCCCGTGGTCTCGAGCAGCCGGCCAGCAGCGGGCGCGACGAGTTCGGACCAGGGCGAGAACAGCCGCACGTGGTGCCACTGCGCCACGGCCGCACCGGCCTGATCCGCCTTCTCCAGCACCAACGGCTCCAGCCCACGCCCGACCAGCTCGGCCGCCGCCGCCAGACCCACCGGCCCAGCCCCGACCACCACCACGGGAAGCTCCGACATCACTCAACTCCATTCATCGATCCCACTCGATTAACTGCGGCCGACAGTATCGACCATGTTCGATGAACGCAACCATCGATTCGAATCGATTATCGGCCGCGTGCTCCTACGCCGGGGCGAGCCCAGGCGTGTCGAGCAGGGCGGACAGCCGCTCGAAGACCTCCGGCCGTGGCCAGTAGTACACCCACGTGCCTCGCCGCTGACTGTCCACCAAACCCGCCTCACGCAGCACCTTGAGGTGGTGCGAGATGGTCGGCTGGGTCAGGTCGAACGCCGCGGTCAGATCGCAGACGCACACCTCGCCGCCGGCCGAGGTGATCAGCGACAGCAGCCGAAGCCGAACCGGGTCGCCCAGCGCCTTGAACATCCGGGCCACGGAGTCCGCCTGGTCGACCGCGAGCGGCGCGGCCGTCAGCGGCGCACAGCACCCGCCGATCTCGACCCGCACGTCCTCGGCCACATCCTGGTTCGACATACTTCTATATTGACACTCATCGAAGCAACGGGCAAGCTGGCCTCGTGCGGCTGCTTAGACAGCCATCTAATCAGAGCCCTGGACCGCGCCCGCGGTCATCGCATCGACACGAGGAGTGGGACATGAGCACGGACGCGACACCTGGCGGCTTCGTCGGCGACCCCGCCGAGGCCTTCACCCCGCCGGCCGTCGGTGGCTGTTGCGGCGGCACCGTTGCGGCCGGGACCGGCACCGCCGGGACCGGTTCGGCGGCGGGCGGCTGCTGCGGTAGCGCCGAGGCCACCGCCGCGGGCGAGTGCTGCACGCCGGCCGCTCGCACGGAAGCCGTCGACGCCGGTGCCGGGTGCTGCGGATGAAGCCGCGAGTGGGGTCGGCGCCGGTCGCCGACCCCGGCCCGGCCGAGCTCGACGCCGCTCGGATGACCGCCACCGTCTCCCACCTCGCCGCCGACGCGTTCACCGGTCGCCGGGTCGGGACCTCCGGCGGGCGAGCGGCCGCGGACTGGCTCGCCGGACAACTGGCCGAGCTCGGAGCGACGGTGAGCATGGAGAAGTTCCCGGTCGCGGCGGTGCGGGAGCTGTACGCGACGCCAACCCTGCGCTGGTGGGACGAACCGCTCGTCCACCGGCGGGACTTCGCGGAGCACCTTGCCTCGGCCGACCTGCCCACCCCGCACACGGGCGCCCTGGCCATCGAACCGGTGCGCGGGTGCTGGGTGCTGGCCGCCGCGGCCGACCACGACCTCGCCGCCCGGGCCGGTGCGGCCGGCGCCCTGGGGCTGCTGGTGCCCCGCGGTGTCGACGCCGAGGGCTGGATGCCGAAGATGATCGCCGGCCCGCCCCCGCTCGCGCTCCCGATCCTCGCCGTGCGGACGGATCTCCACGCGCGGATGGTCGCCGAGCTGGGCGAGGTGGTCGCGTCGATGCCGTTGCGCACGGTCGCGGCAACCGGCACCAACGTGCACGGCATCGTCGCGAAACCCGCGGACGGGGCCGTGTCGGTACTGCTGACCGCGCACTACGACGGTGTCGGCGACGACCCGGACCAGCGACTGCCCGCCGCCGGCGACAACGCCTCGGGCGTGGCGGTCGTCCTCGAGGCCACGCGCCTGCTCGCGACATCACGACCCGCCGGGTTCGGCCTCGCGGTCGCGCTGCTCGATGCCGAGGAAGCAGGTGCGCACGGCTCCGCGCACCACGCCGCCCAGCTACCCGCGGAGACCAATGTGATCAACATCGACGGCGCCGCCGCGCTCGACGACGCGGCCGCAGTGGAGGCCGGCGGCCCGGCGCAGTCGCTGCTCGCCGCGCTGGACCGCGCCGGCCGCGAGGTGGGAGTGCCGCTGCGCGCCGGGTCGATGGCCTCGGACAACCGCCGCTACGCCGCCGCGGGCCTGCCCGCGATCGGCATCGGCATGGGCATCCCCGGCTACCAGACCCCCGCCGAAACCCCTGACCGCGTCGACCCCGCCACGCTCACCACCGCGGCCCGCCTGCTGGTAGCCACGGTTCGCCGGCTCACTATCGATTGACGCATCATCGATCCGTATCGATAATCGGCGGCATGACGACCACCGCCCCACCCGCACAGGTTCTCCCGGAGCAGGAGGCCGCGACCTACGCCGAGTGGTTCGCCAGCCTTTCGGAGCCGACCCGGGTGCGCCTGCTGCACGTCGTCGCCACCACACCCGGCGGGATCACCGTGGGCGCGCTGACCGACCTGCTGGGCATCAGCCAGTCCACCTGCTCCCACCACGTCCGCAAGCTCGCCGACGTCGGCTTCCTGCTGCTGCACAAGGAAGGCACCAGCACCAGGGTGACCGTCAACCAGGCCTGCTGCGTCGGCCTGCCGCACGCCGCCGACGCCGTGATGGGGCTGCTCGCACCCCGCCCCTGCTGCCCCGCCGACGTGCCGGACGACGTCACCGTCCGCGCGCTCGAGCCCGCCGACTGGGCCGCGGTGCGCCGCATCCACGCCGAGGGCATCGGCACAGGTGTCGCCACCTTCGAGACCGCAGTCCCCAGCCGCGCGTCGCTGGACGCCAGGTGGCTGCCCGACCACCGGTGGGTCGCCGAGCTCGGCCAAGGCGGCACCCGCGAGGTCGTCGGCTGGACCGCGCTGTCCCCCGTCTCGGCCCGCGAGTGCTACGCAGGCGTCGCCGAGAGCTCGATCTACGTCGCCGACGGCCACCGCGGCCGCGGCATCGGCAAAGCCCTCATCCGCCAGCAGGTCCTCGCCGCCGACGAGGCCGGCCTGTGGACCCTGCAGACCGCGATCTTCACCGAGAACCGCGCCAGCATCGCCCTGCACCACTCGGCCGGCTACCGCACCGTCGGCGTGCGAGAGCGGATCGCCCAGCTGGGCGACACCTGGCACGACACCGTCCTCGTCGAACGCCGCGCCGACTCCGTCGCCGGCCCCGCCTGCTGACCGTCGCGTGAGGACGCCCCGAGGAGAGCGGAGTGAAGGTCGTGGTGGACGACCTCGAGCACATCGTTCGTTCATGACGAGGGTGCTCCGACGATGACTCGGCTCCCGCGACGGCGTCGGTGATGGCGTCCAGCACCGGCGGTCGGCGGTCGTGGAGCGTCCCGGCATGGGTGCGGCGCCCTCGAGCACAGTCGCTCGCCTATCCCGTACTGCTCATCCTGAGCGCGGTCGACTCCGCCGGCTACAGCGTGATCGCCCCGACCCTGCCCACCCTGGCCGAGCGCCACCACGCCGGCCCCGCCGTCATCGGCGCACTGGCCAGCACCTTCCCCCTCACGATGATGGTCGGGTTCGCCGCCGCCGGACGCCTCGTCCGCGCCGGCCGCACCCGCACCACCCTGCTCACCGCCATCGCGCTGGCCGCGGCCGGCGCGATGCTGTTCGCGACCGCACCCGGGCTCCCCGCGCTGTTCGCCGCCCGCGCCCTGATGGGCCTGGGCTCCGGCGGACTCTGGATCGGCGTCACCTTCGCGACCCTGGCCTACTGGCCCGGCCAGGAGTACCTGTGCATGAGCCGCATCTACGCCGCCTACTCCGCCGGTGCCCTCCTCGGCCCGATGCTCGGCGCACTCGGCGGCACCGCCGCGCCGTTCCTCACCTACGCCCTGCTGCTCGCGATCGTCGCCCC
The DNA here is from genome assembly GCF_009379765.1 of Actinophytocola sp. Classification (GTDB taxonomy): domain Bacteria; phylum Actinomycetota; class Actinomycetes; order Mycobacteriales; family Pseudonocardiaceae; genus Actinophytocola. Next base: position 6,728 of record NZ_WHTD01000010.1, read on the forward strand.
CGCCGCGGCCGCCCTCCCGAAGCCGGCGGCCGACCAGTTCCACCCCGACCGCGCCGCGCTGCGCACCCGAGGATTCTGGGTCTCCGCCATCGGGATCATGCTCGCGATCCTGGCCACCGGCGCGCTCGACGGCGTCCTCCCCCTCCACTTCGCCGACCGACTCTCCCAGACCGGCATCGGCCTGACCTACCTCGGCGTCGGCGCGCTGATCGCGATCGGCTCCGCCGCCGCCGGCCACCAACCACCCGCCCGCATGCTCATCGCCGGCGCAGCAGCCATCACCACCGGACTCACCCTCACCGGCGCCACCACCACCTACGCCCCCTGGGCAGCCGGCCTGCTCCTGATCGGCCTCGGCGCCGGCGCCGCCCAAACCGGCGCCACCGGCCTGCTCCTGGCCGCCGTCCCGACCAACCGCATCGTCACCGCCATGGTCGTCTGGTCCCAACTCGGCATCCTCGGCTACCTCGCCGGCCCCGCCCTCGGCGGACTCCTCGCCCAACACCTCGGCTACGCAGCCCTCGGCCTCCTCCCCGCCGCCACCCTCGCCCTACTCGCGTTGGTCGCCGGATCCACAAAGGTCTCGTCCGCTGCTCGGACTCCACATCCGCCGCCCGCGCCACCGCCTCGGCGTCAGCCGCCCGGTCATCGATGATCGAGTAGTAGGTGGTGACCGTGGTCCCGCCACCCGGTACGAGGACGAACCGGCGCCTTGCCAGCAGAAACCTGGATCCGCCGATATAAGCAACAGACTTCGCGGAACGCTAGCGCCGGTGGCAACCGACGCGCACCGCGGTGTCCCAGGTCTGCCCGCTGTCGGTCGTCTCCTGTTGCAGCCATTCGAACGCGTGCGTGGTGATACCGGCGAACACGTCGCGACTTGTCGTGCCGGTGCTGAAGTACAGGTCGCCGCCCTGCTGGTGACCCGGCATCGACTGGGTAACCGGGCCGAACCCGGCGACGTCGCTCGCGCCGACGAAGCGCCACTCGCCCGCCTGCGGGTCGTACAGCGTCAGTGCCTGCGAATACAGGTCACGGCCGAGCGGGCGCAGCGGCGGCACCAGGTCCTTCTTCGCCTGGTAGTACAGGTGCTCGACACCGAAGCCGCCGACGCTGTACTTGAATGCCCAGGTCGACGGGAAAGCCGAGGAGCCGTCGTCGAAGCGGAGCGCGCAGCTCCACACGCCGACCAGCCGGGCGAACAGCCGGTTCTGCGCGGGCGCGGCGAGCGCCGGATGGCCGAAGCCGCCGGCGAGGAACTGGCGGATCGGGGCGGGTAGGCCGGGAGTGGCGCTCGTGGTGGGTGCCCCGCCGACAACCAGGGTGGCGACCACCAGCAGCGCGGCCGTCAGGTGACGTGTTCTCACCGGGCCAGCATCGCCGGACGTGTCACGTCGAGGCTTGTACTTTCGTGCTCAGTTCGGTCCGGAGCCGCCCCGGCGTGGTGTTCGCGTGCCGGCGCACGATTCGCGTGAGGTGTGCCTGGTCGGTGAAGCCGTACCGCGCGGCAAGCGCGACGAGGCTCTCCGCTCCACTGGTCAGGTCCTCCAGCACGGCCCGGACCCGCAACTCGTTGCGGTAGTGGGTGAGCGTGCGCCCGGTCACCCGGCGAAACGTCCTGCTCAGATGTGCTGGCGACGCGCCGACGAGCGCGGCCAGATCCGGCAGTCCCGCGGTCAGGTGCCCGCCGGACAACGCGTCGAGCACGGAGTCGGCCAGCCGCCGGTGTGCCGCCTCGGTGCCGGGCCGGCGCCCGGTCGGGACGTCTTCCCTCGGGGACAGCGAGCCGAGCAGGCCGAGCAGGCGTTCGGTGATCTCGAACCGGTCCGCTCCGCGCGCGCACGCGGCCAGCATCGCCCGGTGCCGCACGTCGAACTCGGTGTCGGTGCGCAGTCGCCAGTCGACGAGGTCATGCAGGTGCTCGTCGTGGGCCTCGCGCGTCAGCCCGATCAACGTGACCCGCTGCGTGCCACCGGCCGGGTACGCCCACCGCTCCTCCACGCCGTGCACACTGACCAGACCGCCGCTCGGGTCGATGACCGCGTCCTGGCCGGCGGCCTGCCGGCGGAACGCGCCCGCACGCACCAGGATGACCGCGTATCCCTCGTCGGCGGCGACCGGGGTCCAGCGCGGGGACCCGCCAGCACACCCGATGTCCTCGACGATCATGCTGTCGGTGTTGGCGAGCCGGCGCCTCGCCAACACCCGCTCACTCATGACCGCATGATCGCACTTTCCCAGCCGGCCCGGCCACAACCCTCCGCCGAAGCGGCTCGCCGGGCTCCCGGTCACCACGATCCTCGTGGCCCGCGACCCGGTCCTCGCCCGCTTGACGTCGTCCACCATCGCACTCGGCCGTCCGGGCCGCCGCCCGGCCGAGGTGGCCGCGCGGGGTCAGGGCCGGCCGTCGTCGGACACCAGTCGGCATCGCGGGATCGGGATGGTCACCGACACGGCCTCGCCGGGCGCGAAGTTGGTGCTGGGTGGGGTGATCACCCGGATGGTCCGGTCGGAGGTGGCGAGGCGCAGCACGTAGTCGCGTGCGTGACCGATGTAGGCCTGCCGGGCCACGGTTCCGTGGAGCATGTTGTGGTCGCCGCGGACGGCCGTGCCGGTCGCGGTGAGGGTGGCGTCGTGCGGCCGGAACGCGATGGTTACCTTCGCCCCGGCCGATATCGTCGAGTCTGCCGGCAGCCGCAGGGTCTCCGGGCACTCGGACAGCTCGACGGCGTCGGGTCCGGCCGCGGTGGCGGGCAGCAGGTTGACGGGGCCGATGAACCCGGCGGCGAACGCGGTCCTGGGGTTCTCGTACAGCTCTTCGGGTGAGCCGATCTGCTCGATCCGGCCGCCGTTCATCAGCGCGATCCGGTCGGAGGCCACGATGGCCTCGGAGATGTCGTGTGTGACGTACACGGTGGTGATCTTGAACTCGTCGTGGATCCTTCTGATCTCGAACCGCATCTCCTCGCGCAGCGATGCGTCCAGGTTGCTCAGCGGCTCGTCCATCAGCAGCACCCGCGGCTCGACGGCCAGCGCGCGGGCCAGGCCGACCCGCTGCTGCTGGCCGCCGCTGAGTTGTCCGGGGTAGCGGTCGGCGAGGTGGGCCATCTTCACGACCTCCAGCGCGGCCAGCACCCGCCGCTTGGTCTCGGCGGCCGGGAGCTTGCGCAGCCGGACCCCGTAGGCGACGTTGTCGAACACCTTCTTGTGCGGCCATACGGCGTAGCTCTGGAAGATCATCGACATGTTCCGGCGCTCCGGCGGGACGAGCAGCGTGCTGTCGCGCGAGAGCGTCCGGCCGTCCAGCTCGACGGTCCCGGACGACGGGTTGAGCAGCCCGGCGATCATGCGCAGCGTGGTCGTCTTGCCGCAGCCGGACGGTCCGAGCAGGGAGACGAACTCACCGGCGCGTACGCTCAGGTCGATCCCGTCGACCACCAGGATGTCGTCGAAGTCCTTGCGCAGCCGGGATATCTCCAGTCCGTCCACAGTGGTCCCTCAGTTCGTCCGCATGTTCACGATGTCCTTGCCGATCACCCGGTAGCCGATCCCGACGATCACCAGGGTGACCGCGAGCAGGAGGATGCCGACGACGGCGGCGTCCTCGTACCGGCCGTCCCCCTGCAGGTCCAGCAGCACGATCGAGAGCACTCTGGACTTGGAGGTGTAGAGGAGCACCGAGGCGCTCAGCTCGTGCAGCGACACCATGAACACGAGGATCCAGGCGGACATGATGCCGCCTTTCATCAGCGGGAACACGATGCGGGTGAGGGTGCGGGTCCGGGTGGCGCCCATGATCCGGCTGGCGTCCTCGAGATCGGTGTCCAGCGAGCTGATCGCCGAGCTGGTGTTGATGTAGGCGTAGGGCAGGAACTTCGTCACGAAGGCGATGAACAGCACCCAGATCGTGCCGTACAGCACGAACGGCGGCCGTGCGTAGGTCATGAACAGGCCGACGGCGAGCACGAGGCCCGGCAGCACCACGGGCGCCATCGTCAGCACCGGCAGCACCTGGTGGCCGCGGACCAGGCGCCGCGAGGTGACGTAGGAGATCAGCGCGGCGAGCACGGCGGCCGCGGTCGCGGCGAGGATGGCCAGGGTGAGGCTGTTGAACAGGGCCGAGCGCGCCGGCCGGTAGTCGAACAGCACGTAGGTGAAGTTGTCGAGGGTCAGGTTGGACAGCCCGAAGCCCTGCCCCCAGGACTTGGACAGGGCCACCCACAGCAGCACGGCCACCGGCAGCACCAGGGACACGACCACCAGAAGCCAGCAGTAGCCGAGTGCCAGCCATTTCCACCTGCCGAGCGCGACCGGCCGCCGGCCGCCGGACTTGCCGGTCACCGTCACGTAGCTGCGCCGGCCGATGAACCGCCGTTGCAGCCAGACGAGGATCAGCGTGATGACGAGCAGCGGCATCGACAGTGCCGCGGCGAGCTCGAGGTGCTGCGGGTACTGCAGCAGGGCGTAGATCTGGGTCGTGATCACGTGGAAGCCGCTGGGGATGGCGAGCATCGCGGGTGGCCCGAACACCGAGATGGCCTCGAGGAACACCAGGATGAACCCGCCGAGGATCGCGGTGGTGACCAGCGGGATGGTGATGCTGACCGCGACCTTGCGCCCGCTGGCACCGAGGATGGTCGCCGCGTCCTCGGAGTCGGCGGGGATGTTCTCCAGCGCCGTGGAGAACAGCAGGAAGCACAGCGGGTACATGGACATGGTGATGACGAAGATCAGCCCGCCGAGGCTGTAGATGTCGACCGGTCCCTGGGCGGCGCCGGTGATCGCGCGGTAAGCCCGGTTGAGCAGCCCCGCGTTCGGCCCGGCGAGCAGGATCCAGGCCAGCGCGCCGAGGAACGACGGCAGCACGAAGCTGCCCACGATGAGCGTGCGGATCGTCGTGCGGTGCGGCATGTCCGTGCGGGCCACCGCCCACGCGGCCGGGGCCGCCAGCAGGATGCACAGCACGCCGACGCACCAGCCGATGAACAGCGACCGGCCGATGGCGCTGAGGTAGCGGTCGTCGGACAGCACCGTGGCGAAGTTGCCGAGGGTCAGCCCGCCGCCGCCCTCGACCCGCGTGCTCAGGACCAGCAGCCAGCCGAGCGGGGGGAGGATCAGCACCGCGAGGACCAACCCGGTGACGACGGGCAGCGGGTAGCGGTGCAGGGCCGACCTCGCGCGGGAGCGCAGGCCGGTCCCCTCGCTGTCGTCGCGCAGGTCCGGCGCCGTCATGGTGGCCATCGTCATCCTTCCTGCCCGGTGGTGATCCCCTCCTCGTGTGGCTAGCGTCCCCCGCCGGGAGTCTGTTGCTTGAGTCGGTGAGTCCAGGTTTCTGCTGGCAAGGCGCCGGTTCGTCCTCGTACCGGGTTGTACTCGGGCGGACCGGCAACGCCGCCAGCAGGACGCTGGGCCGGCGAATCAAGTGACGAACTTCCGGCGGGGGACACTAGACCCCGAACACCTTCTGGAAGTGGGTGACGATCTCGTCGTGCTTGGCGGCGAACTCCGCGGGGTCGACCACGTAGAGGTTCTGGTCCCCGCTGGTCGGCGGCACGTAGCCGGCCGGGTACGTCACATCGTCGCGGAACACCGTGCGGGACGCGTCGGCCATGATCTGCTGGCCCTCGCGCGACAGGATGTAGTCGAGCAGCTCGCGTGCGGCGTAGGGGTGTGGCGCCTGCTTCGCCACGCCGACACCGCCACCGGAGGTCGGCACGCCCTCCGTCGGGTAGACGGCCTCGACCGGCGCGCCCTTGCCGTCGGTGTAGAACCCGGCGTCGTTGACCACGACCGCGACCTTGCGTTCGCCGGAGATGACCGCGGCCATGCTGTCGTGCACGGACTGGTTGATCAGGGGCTTGTTCGCGGCGATCTTGTCCATCAGGTCGAGGCCCAGGCCGGGGGTCTGGGACCAGAAGAACGGCACGATGGCCGCGCCGACGCTGTAGCCGGGGTGGGAGATCGCCAGCGCACCGCTCCACTTGGGATCCGCGAGGTCGGCGTAGCTCTTCGGCGCCTCGGACTCCGGCACGAGGTTGGTGTTGTACACCATCCAGAACCGGTTCGCGTACGGCACGTAGTAGGCCAGGTCCTCGTCGTAGTAGGCCTTGTCGAAATGCGACAGCTCGGCCGAGCGGTACGGCGCGAGTAGGTCCCGCTTCTTGAAGTCGACGAAGTTCCCCTCGTTGCCGGTGTAGATGACGTCGGCCAGGTGCACCTCGGCGTCGCTTTCCTGGAGCAGCCGGGTGGCCACCTCCTCGCCGCCGAGCCGGATGGCGTCCACCGAGATGCCGGTCTTCTTCTCGAAGCCGGCCACGATCGTGTCGACCAGGCTCAGCTCCAGCCCGGCGTACCAGACCACCTCACCCTCGTCCTGGGCGAGGGAAAGCTGGTCGTCCTGCCGGTCGACCTCGTTGGCGCCCGGCTCGGGCGCCGCCTCGCCGCAGCCTGCGGCCACCAGCACGGCCGTGCACAGCAGGGCTCCCAGGCGTAACCACCGGTTGCGCAATCTCATGTCGTCGCCTTTCTGGAATGGGAAGAGTGGGGCCGGCTAGGCTAGGCGAGCAGCGCGACGATGTCCCGGACATCGCCGACACCCTCCAGCCGGAGGATCAGGTCCTTCGCCTGCTCGGTCCGCGAATCGTCCAGCGGCTTCGCGCCCGCCGTGACGCAGTCCCGGTACCGGTCGACCAGCTCGTCGGTCGTCTGCGGGTTCGACCCGTGGCCCTTCGCCGCACCGACCGGCTTCGACCGCAGGACCTCGCCGCCGGCGAGCTCGACCTCGACGTGGCAGTCCTTGCGGTCACCGTTCAGGTCCACCTCGATCCGGCCGGCCAGCGACCGGATTCGCGGGTCGGCGAGCGCCTCGTCCTCGAAGTGGCGCAGCCGAAGGTCGCCGTCCACCGCCACGCAGGCCACCACCCACGGCAGGCTGAACTGGGCCTCGACGTGGCTGCGCGGCGCACGCCGGTGCTCGGCCGGCTCGCACATGATCTCGGCTCGCGGCGTTGCGAAGACCGTGATCCGGGCGAGCTCCTGGCCGGGTTCGACGCCGAGGGAGCGCAGCGCGTCGAGCGCGGGGTGCGCCACCGCGCCGCACGGGTAAGCCTTGTAACCCAGCCTGGTGCCATGGAAGTCCGCGCCCAGATCGTCCACGATGGACTCCTCGTCGACCTCGAGGCCACCGAAGTGCAGCCGGAACATCCCGTACCTGCCGGTGAGGAACTCCGCGGTGCCGGTGGCGCCCAGCTTGGCCAGCTGCGCCGCGCTGATCCCGTTGCGGACGCCGAACCCGCTCTGCATCCGCACCCCGAGCACCCCTTCCACCTGACCCTGGAAGTTCCCGCACGCCTGGGCGTAGGCGAGGCCGAGCGCGTTGGTCAGCCCGGGCCCGGTCAGGCCGAGCACCTTCCCGGCCGCCATCGCCGCGCCGAACGCGCCGAAGATGTAGGTGCCGTTCCAGCCACTCTCCAGCAGGCCGTGCACCGAGCGCACCAGCCTGGCCTGCACGTCGGTCGCCGAGGCAATGGCAGCGAGCAGGGTCCTGCCGTCCACGCCACCGACCAGCTCCGCGGTGGCCAGCGCCGCGGGCACCACCGAGGTGCCGATCGCGTAGCCGTGGCCGTCGTCGATCCACAGCTTGTCCTCGTACTCCAACGCCTTGGCGAAACAGCCGTTGACGAACCCGGCGACGCTGGCCGGCAGCCGGTCGCCGACGCCCAGAACCGTCGCTTGTGGACTGCCGCCGAGGTCGCCGGCGAACCGCAGGATCAGGTCCGAGCCCTCCGCCCCCGACCCGGCGACCGAGGTCCCCAGTGTCCACAGTGTCTCCCGCCGGGCCGCGTCCACCGCGTCGGGCGGCAGGTCGTCGTACGACACACCGGACAGAAAATTGATGAGTTCCTTCTCCAGCATCCTGGCGACTCCGCTCTTCGGGCTCTCGGATGGACCGCGGCGACCGCGGGACGTGCGGAACGGGGTGCGACAGGGCGTGCGGTAGCGGGCGCGGTCAGGTCCGTGGTACGAGCAGCCGAGTCAGCGCGCTCAGGTCGTCGACGCCGTCCAGCCCGGCGATGACGTCGGCGAGCTCGTCCACTTGGGCCGGTCCGAGGTCCTCGTCGACCATGCCGTGGCACTTGCCCACCAGCTCGTCCCAGGTAATGTCCCCGGCGCGGCAATGGCCGTGCGGCCAGCGCACGTGGCGGAACAGCTCCCTGCCGTCGGTGGTCCGCAGGGTCACCGCGGCTCCGCGGCCCCGGTGGTTCTCCCGGTCCATCTCGGCGTCCGCGGTCAACGTCATCGTGTCACCGAGCCGCTTGACCTCCGGGTCGCGGAGGTTGTCCTCGTTGTGGGCCTCGGCGAAACCGAGCTTCCCGGCGATCATGGCCACCGGCAGCATCACCTGCGCGCTGATGCTCGGCATCCGCCTGCCGTCGACCACCTCGACGCACTCGGTGGTGGCGCGAACATCGATGCCGGCGATGTCCGCGGTCCGCAGCCCGTGGTCGCGCATGAGCCCGAGGGTCGCCTCGATCTGGGCGTGGATCGGGTACCCGGCCGAGTAGAACTTGAAGTTGACGTCCATGACAGCGAAGTCGGTGCCGAGCCCGGCCAGGAGAACGCCGGCCCGGTCGTGCCCGCCCCATGCGGCGAGGACGCCGTGCTTGGCGCCGAACACGTCGTCGTTGCCCTCCATACCCAGCTCTGCGAGCACCGCGGCGGTGACCCCGGCGTAGGCGCCGTGCCCGTAGGTGAACGACTTGCTCAGGTGCTCGCGCTCCTCGAAGAATGCCGCGAGGCTGATCGCCTGGCACGCGGTGAGTGCCCAGGCGTGCCGGTGCTGGTCCGCCGACAGGCCCAGCAGCCGGCTCGCGCCGGCCGCGGCCCCGAAGGCGTGCAGGAAGTCGGTGTGCACGTGCCGGGTGGTGAGCAGGTGGTACCGCCCGCCGACGGTGTCCACGAGCCGGGTCGCGAGGTCGTAGCCGAGCACGAGCGCGTTGAGCAGCTCGCGGCCCGATGCCCGCTGCTTCTCCGCCACCGCAAGGCACGTCGCGACCAGGGTGGCCCCCGGATGGCCCTCGGTGATGTGCGCGCCGTCGAGCTCGTCGGCGTGCCCGGCGGTGCCGTTGGCCAACGCCGCGAACGCACGCGGCGCCCGGACCGCGGTGCCGGCCACCGTGGCCTCCTGGCCGCCGCCGAGCGAGGCGACGTACCGGCCGAGCAGCTCGCCCGCCGGCAACCGCCGGCCCAGCACCATGCAGCACAGCTCGTCGAGAAGCACGCCCTTCGCGCGGAGCACCGCAGCGGCGGGCACCGCCTCGTACCTGGTCGACACGCAATAGTCGGCCAACTCTGTCGACAGTGACATCGCGGTACCTCGGTTCAGCCGCATCGCCTGACGGTGACGATATATCGTAGATTATAGGGTGTCAAGAATGATCTGCTCTGCGCCTACACCTCGCCGAGCTCATCCCGATCCGGAGCCGCGGGCCGCACCCGGGACTCAGGAGCTGTCCAGGGACTGCCAGAAGGTCAGGGCCTCGGTGACGCATCGGTCCGGGGCCAGGAGGTTCGCGCCGTGGCCGTAGTCGTCGAAGACCACGGTGCGGGCGTTTCGCAGGCGGGAGGCCGAGGCGATCTGTTGTTCGGCCACCCAGCCGCTGGCGCCGCCGATCAGGAGCAGGGTCGGGGCCGCCACCTCCTCGATCCGGTCGGCGATGCTCACCCGGCCGAAGCAGTTCGTCAGGCCCGCCGCCACGTGGACCGGGGTGCGGCCCATCTGCTCGACGTACCAGGCGACCAGCCTGGGGTCGGCGTGCCGGGTGTCCAGGCGGTAGTCGATCGTCTTCGCGCACCATTCGGCCACGCCGTACTTCTCCAGGGCGGCCGCCGTGCTGGGCTCGCCCATCGGGTACACGTCGTCGTGGATGCGGCGCGGGATGTGGGTCGGGGCGTCGCACAGGACGAGGCTCGCCACCCGGGACGGGTCGGTCAGGGCGACCATCATGCCCAGCAGGGAGCCCGAGTGCTCGCCCACCCAGTGGACGCGCTCCAGCCCGAGGCCGTCCATCACGTGCAGCAGGTCGGTCGCCAGGTTCGCCGCCTCGAACTCGAAGTCCTCGGGCGGCACGGGTGAGTCGCCGCAGCCGCGGATCTCCGGGCGGTAGACCCGGCGCTGGTCGGCGACCCTCGGCACCCAGCAGTCCCAGAAACGCGCGTTGCGGCCGAACCCGTGCACCATGAACACCGGCACCTCGTCCGCCCACGGCCATCGGTAGTCGTCCACGAGGCAGTTCAGCTCCGCGCCATCCGGAAGCGTCACCGTCGCCATGCTCACCGTCCCTTTGCGAGTGCCTTGGTCACGAAGTCCGCCGGCACGATGTCGGCGTAGTCGAAGTCCGCCGTCGAACCGTTGCCGCGTTCGAAGTCGGCCAGCACGTCGAACGACTCCTCAGTGATGAGCGGCGAGTCCGGGATCACCGGCAACACGTCGACGAACGCCGCGTCGAACGCCTCCGGCTTCATGTCCGGGAAGGACTTCCGCACGATCTCCTTGCACTCGTCCGGGTTCGAGTCGAGGAACTCGAACGCCCGCTGCAGCCCGCGGATGACGCCCTCGAACCGCTCCGGCTGGTCGGCGAGTTGCTTCTTGGTCGTCGAGCCGATCAGGTACGGGTAGTCCTTGAGCCCCGGCACCTCGGACGGCCGCATGAAGAGCGCGCCGGTGCCCTCGAACTCCGCGGTGACGCCGACCGGCGGTGATCCCGCCATCACGTCGATCTTCCCCTGGCGCAGGGCGGCCATCTCGCCTTGCGGGTTGTTCAGGGCGGTCATCGTGGTGTCCTTGTCCGCGTCGAGGCCGTACAGCTTGAGGACGTGGCGGTAGAACCGATCCATGGACCCGCCCGGCGTGTCGTAGCCGAGCCTGGCGCCGCGCAGCGCCCGCACCTTGTCCTCGATGGCCGAGTCCGCGGTGATCCCCCGGTCCTTCAGGAAGTCGGCCCGTCCGGTCAGCTCGACCGAGTAGCCGAGCCCGACCGTCACGAGCAGTTGGAGCGGGGCGCCCTGGGTGATCGGCTGGATGACCGACGGCCCGCCGGTGAAAGCCATGAACGAGTCGCCCTGGATCATCGACGCGAGCGCGGTCGGCGCCCCGTGCTGGATGTTGACCAGGTCGACGTCGAGGCCCTCGTCCTTCCAGAAACCCTTCTCCAGGGCGACATGCGGTGCAGCGAAGTTGATGGTGTTGCCGATGACGATGGTGACCGGGGTCAGGGATCCGGTGCTCTCGGCCGAGTCCTGCCCACAGGCGGCTAGTACTACAGGGCTAGATCAACTTCTGCCGGCCCGAAGCTCGCTGGTCACGGTCGTGTCCGGTGGTTGGCTCCCCGGGCATTGCCGCAGGTCGCGCGAAGATCTGTCCCTGGAGCACTAGTGGGAATGATCACCAGCCGGACTCGACGGCGTACAGCTCCAGCTTCGGGCAGGCGGCGCAGCGGTACGCCCCGATGTCCAACCGCTCTCGCCCGAACGGCTCGACCCGCCGAGGATGCCGCTGACACGGGCCGTGGGGTGGGACGACACGCGTCCATCCCACCCCACAGGTCAGTCACCGGATTGACGTTTGGTGATCTCTTCGTTCAACAATGCGACCAGCTCACGGAGCCGCCTTGCATATTTGCGCTCGTACTCGTCGGGGTGGTGCTCGTATCTGGCGACCAGGTCTTCGGCTGCCCGCACAAGGATTTCGGTGACCTGCCCCTCCCCTTCCAGGATCTTGAGCGCTTCACGCACCGGAACCCGGCTGACGCCCAGCCGCTCCGCCACCACGTCCTGCACGATCTGCTGGCCCGGCACGAGCTCGCCGGACACGATCGCGCGCCGCAGTTCGTTCAGGACCGCTTCCTGAGCGGTGGGGGGTCGCCGGAACGCCACTGTTGGTGTACCTCCCTAGTCGCCTACTGCATCCGCGGGCACAGGTCGTACCGGTTCGAGCACCGTCTTGATCGCAGACATCACGTCCTGCTGACGGTCACGGCCGGCCCGGTTGATCCAGCAGACGCGACCGTCGCGCAACTCCTCGACGACCGAGTTGGGTGACCCGAAGCAACCGGCCCGGCACGTTTCACCATCTGGACACGAAGAGTTACTACTTGCTTGTCGTCAACTTTTCTGTCCTAATGAACCACCGACAGACAGTCGGCCTGTCTGTTTGTCCGACAGATAGGCTCTGAAGTAGGGAAATGGTCGATGGTGGCGGACGTCGAAGTAGTCACGGTCGTCAATGCGGGCCGGCTGCTGAGCGGGGACCTGAGCGCTCCCGTCGCTGAGGGTGACACCATCCGCGTCGTCGGTGGTCGGATCGACGCTGTTGGCGGGCCCGAGGTCTCCGGCGGCGCGGCGGGCACGGTGATCGACGTCCGGGGGATGACCGTCGCTCCCGGACTGATCGACTCCCACTCCCACGTCCTGTTCGGCGACTACACCCCCCGTCAGCAGTCCGTCGGGTTCCTCGAGCGGTACGTGCACGGGGCCGTGGTCCAGGTCGTCTCGGCCGGAGAGATCCACATCCCGAACCGGCCGCAGGACCGGGAAAGCGTCAAGGGTCTCGCCCGGCTCGCCGCCGGGTCCTGGCGCCACCACCGGCCCGGCGGGATGAAGGTCAACGCCGGCGTCGTGCTGCTCACCCCCGGTCTCACCGCCTCGGACATGAGCGAGCTGGCCGCGGAGGGGATCCGGCTGGCCAAGTACGGCTTCGCCGTCTACCCCGACCTGGCGGCCGCGCGGGAGGACGTGCGCAACGCGCAGCGCAACGGGATCGTGGTCACCGCCCACTCCGGCGGGCCGACCGCCGCCGACGGCGTGCCGGTGGGCGCCGAGCTGCTGATGGAGCTCGGCCCGGACATCGCCGGCCACGTCAACGGCGGCCCCACCTCGCTCGACGACGACGGCGTCCGCTCCCTGGTGCGCCAGACCGACATGAAGCTCCAGCTCGTGCAGGCCGGCAGCCTGCGCTCGGCGCTGGTGATCCTCGATGCCGTCCGCGAGGCCGGCGCCCAGGACCGGGTCATCCTCGGCACCGACACCCCGACCGGCACGGGGGTGATGCCCCTCGGACTGCTCAAGACCGTCGCCGAGCTCAGCTCGCTCGGCGCGGTCGAGCCCGCCCGGACCTGGGCGTGGGGCTCGGGCTGCGTCGCGGACGCCTTCGGCCTGTCCGGGGGGCGGCTCCAGGTCGGCCAGCCGGCCGACCTCGCGGTCATCGACGCGCCGTTGGGTTCGGTGGCCGCCGACGCCGAGGGCGCACTCGCCCGCGGCGACATACCCGCCGTGGCCATGGTGATGATCGACGGTGTCGTCCGCGTCGATCCCAGCGCCGTCTCGCCAAGACCCCGCGAGACGGTGCTGACGCGGCCCGCCTCGCCGCACACCGAACCGCCCGCACGACCCAGGAGTGGATCGCATTGACCAAAGCCGGCGCAGTGCTCGTCGAGGTGCTTGCCGCACACGGTGTGACACACGTGTTCGGCCTCATCGGCTCCTCCACGATGGAGGTGTATGACGCGCTGTTCGACCACAAGGACGTCCGCTACATCGGCGCGAAGGACGAGCGGGCCGCCGCCGGGATGGCCGACGGGTTCGCCAGAACCGCCGGGCGGCTGGGCGTGGTGATGGCGGGCCAGAGCGGCCCCGGCGTCACCAACCTCGTCAGCGGTCTCGCCGCGGCCAAGGCCGCCCGCTCCCCCGTGGTCTCCATCGGCGGTGCCGTGTCGACCGGACACTGGCAGCTGGACGCCTTCCAGGAGGTCGACCAGGAGACGCTCCTCGCGCCCGTGACCAAGGCCGTGCTCGCCGCCTACCGGGGTGACCGGGTGGCCGACGTCGTCGACCGCGCGTGCCGGCTGGCCCTGACGCACCCGATGGGCCCGGTGCACGTCAACGTGCCGCGCGACGTGCTCGCCGAGGAGTGCGCGCCGACCGACCGGGCCGACATCGCCCCCATCACGCGCCCGGCCGTGGCCGACCGGCGGGCCGCCGACGAGGCGGTGCGCCTGCTCGCCGCCGCCCGCCGCCCGGTGCTGGTGGCCGGCGCCGGGGTCAAGTGGACACACTCCGGTGAGCTGGTCGTCGCGCTGTCCCAACGGTTCGAGGCGCCGGTCGCGACCTCGGCCGGGCACCGCGACAGCGTGCCCAACGACCACGGGCTGTTCCTCGGACAGATGGGGGCACGCGGGTCGGCGCTGGCCAACGAGGTGATCAGGGAGGCCGACCTGGTCCTCGGCATCGGCACCCGCTTCGGGTTCAACTCGACGTTCTTCGACCCGACGGTCTTCGCCCCGGACGCCACGGTCGTGCAGTCCGATGTGGACCCCGCGATGCTCGGTCGCTACGTCACCGGCGCGCACACCGTGCACGCGGACAGCCGCGCGCTGTGCGAGCTGCTGCTCGACGCCACCGAGGGCGTCGAGCCGAGCACCGACACCAGCTGGGCGACGACGGTGGGCGCACGGGCCGATGCCATGCGACGGGACCGGCGAACGGCGCCGCCGGACGCGCCTTCGCTGAACCCCGACGTGTTCTTCCACGTCATGCGCGGGCGGCTGCCGAGGAACACGATCGTCACGCTGGACGCGGGGACGTGGTGCCTCAAGGCATCCGAGCTGCTCGACTTCTACCAGACACCGTCGATGCTCACCCCGCTGGACTTCGCCTCCCTCGGGTTCGCGTTCCCGGCCGCGATCGGCGCCAAGATCGCCAGTCCGGACCGTCCGTGCGTGGCCGCCATCGGCGACGGCGGCGCACTGTTCGCGATCAGCGAGCTGGCGACCCTGCGCGAGTACGACGTGCCGGTCGTGCTCCTCATCATGGACAACAACGCCTGGGGCGCGGAGAAGGCGTACCAGCAGGACTACTACGAGGGCCGGTTCATCGGCAGCGACCTGCCGTCGAACGACTTCGTCGCGATCGCCGAAGGCTTCGGCGTCCGCGCCCGCCGCGCGGCCACCGCCGCGGAGCTGGCCGACTGCCTCGACGAGGCGATCGCCGCGAACGAACCCAGGGTCGTGAGCGTCGCCGTCGACCCCGGCATCCTGCACAGCTTCCGCAAGGACATCTTCGGCAAAGCCTGACCACCGACCCGGTTGCCGGACCGCGCTGGTCACTCAGAAGGAGTTATGTGATGCGAACCAAACGATTCACCGCCGTGGTGGTGAGCGGCCTGCTGATCATGGCGGCCGCCTGCACGAGAAACGACCCGGCCAACCAGGACGACGCGGCGGCGTCGGACTACCCGAGCCGCCCGCTGGACATGACCGTCGCGTTCGGCGCCGGCGGTGGCGTGGACATCATGTCCAGGACGATCTCGAAGCTGCTCACGGAGAACGACCTGTACCCCGGCGACATCTCGGTCACCAACCGGGAGGGCGGCAGCGGGTCCAAGGGTTACGGCTACGTCTTCAACCGCAAGGGCAGCGCCTACGACATGACCGCGACCAGCGGTAGCTTCATCTCCACGCCGATCCAGGCATCGACCCCGTGGAGCGCCACCGGGTTCACCCCGATCGCGCTGCTCGGCACGGACGAGGACGTCGTCTGGGTCAACGCCGACTCGCCGTGGAAGTCCCTCGACGACCTGGTCAAGGCGTCGAAATCCACGCCGCTCACCGTCGGTGGCGCGGGCCTGACCACCATCGACTTCATCGCCTTCAAGCAGTTCGCCGACGTGGCCGGCGTCAAGTTCAAGTACGTCGCGCACGACAGCGGCCCTGAGGCGGCCAACAGCCTGCTGTCCGGCAGCATCAATGTCCTGTCCCACAGTGCCAGCTCGCTGTACGGGCTCTACAAGTCCGGTGACATCCGGCCGCTCGCGATCGGTGGGGTCGATCGGCTGGATCAGCTGCCGGACACCCCGACCTTCCACGAGCTCGGCTACGAGATCACGGTCAGCCAGCCGCGCGGCCTGGTGATGCCGCCCGACGTGCCCGACGAGGTCGTGCAGTGGTGGCAGGACGCGGTGACCAAGCTCGTCGAGCTGCCGGAGTGGAAGGACTACCTCAAGCAGAACTTCGTCTCCGAGCGCGTGCTGGTGGGCAAGGACTTCGCCGACTACCTCAAGGAGACCGTCGCCGGCTACACCCAGGCGCTCAACGCCTGACCGCCGCGACGGCGGAGGGAGATGCCATGACCCGAACTGTCACCGCCTCGGTCTTCCTGGTCTACTCGCTGGCCTTCCTGCTCATCGGTCTGCAATACCCGCTGCTCACCGACGACGGGCAGTTCGGCCCAGGGTTCTTCCCCAGAACGACCGGTGTCGTGCTCGTGGGACTCTGCGCGTGGAACCTCTATCGTGAACGCGGAGCCGAGTCCGCGAAGCCGCAACCGCTCGACGTTCGCGACGCGCTGGCGGTGCTGGCGCTCATCGTCGGCTACGTCGTCGGGATGCACCTCGTCGGCACGACGATCCCGACGTTCCTGTTCGCGGTGTTGCTGCTGCTCTGGTTCAACCGTGGTCACCTCGTGGCCAACGTGGTGTTCTCCTGCGTGTTGACCATCGTCGTCTACCTGGCCTTCGACGTCTGGTTCCGGATCTCCCTGCCCGAAGGCCTGTTCACCGTCGGCGGTCTGCCATGACACCCCTTGTGCCAACCTCAGCCAGTCGAGCAACCGGGAACCCGCACGAACCACGTGCCTGCCAACCGCACCCAAGGGGAACGGGACGCAACCCAGCCACCAGTACGCGCCGAACCGGACGGCACCAACGCACGGTGACCACAACTGTTAATTCCGGGGAGGCGGTCTAGTCATGACCGTTCTCGACAACGTCCTCGGCGGGCTGCAGTCCGCGTTCTCCGCGCAGAACCTGCTGTTCCTGCTCATCGGGGTGGCGCTGGGCGTCGTCGTGGGCATCCTGCCCGGCCTCGGGCCGACCGCGGGGATCGCGATCCTCATCCCGATGACCTTGGGCATGGACCCCACCGCGGCGGTCATCATGCTCGCGGCCATCTACTACGGCGCGATGTACGGCGGGTCGATCACGGCGATCCTGATCAACCTGCCCGGCGAGTCGGCCTCGGTCGCGGCCACCTTCGACGGCTACCCGCTGGCCCGGCAGGGCCGCGCCGGGCCAGCGCTGGTGATGCAGGCCGTCGCCAACTTCGTCGGCGGCATCTCGGCGGTCATCCTGCTGTCCGTCCTCATCGGACCGATCAGTGGCGTCGCGCGGTCGTTCGGGCCGAGCGAGCTCCTGCTGATCGTGCTGCTCGGCCTGGTCACGATCATCGCCGTGGTCGGCCAGGACAAGGTCAAGGGCGCGATCTCGGCGCTGTTCGGGTTCAGCCTCGGCACGGTCGGGGTCGACCTCGCCAGCGGCGCGAGCCGGTTCACCTTCAACGAGCCGTCACTGATCAGCGGTGTCAGCTTCGTCGCCCTGGTCATCGGGCTGTTCGGCATCGCCGAGGTGCTGCACAACATCTCCGACGGCCAGCATCGGGTCACCGGTGCGGTCATCGCGCCCTCGATGCGCAAGGACTTCCTCCCCTCCCGGCAGGACTGGCGGGAGAGCAGGTTCACCTTCCCCAGGGCCACCGGCGTCGGCTTCCTGGTCGGCCTGGTGCCGGGCGCCGGCGCCTCGGTCGCCTCCTTCATCGGGTACGCCCTGGAGAAGTCGGTGTCCAAGGTCAAGCACAAGTTCGGCAAGGGCGCGATGCCCGGACTGGTCGCGGTGGAGTCCTCCATCAGCGCCTCCTCGCCCGGTGCCATGGTTCCCATGCTGGCACTGGGAATTCCGGGCTCGGCGGCGACGGCGGTGCTGCTCGGGGCGTTCGTGCTGTGGGGCCTCACGCCCGGCCCGCAGCTGATGACCGAGCACCCCGACTTCGCCTGGGGCGTCATCGGAAGCCTCTATCTCGGCAACATCGCGCTGCTGGTGTTCTGCGTCGCGGCGATCCCGCTGTTCGTGCAAGTCCTGAAGGTGCCCTACGCCTACCTCATCCCGAGCATCATCGTGCTGTGCGTCATCGGCACCTACGCGGTCGGCGCCAGCTTCATCGACCTCGGCATCGTGATCGCGCTCGGCGTGGTCGGCACGTTGATGAAACGCCACGGCTACTCACCGGCCGCGGCGGTGGTCGCGTTCGTGCTCGGGCCGCTCGCGGAGAACTCGCTGCGCCAGACGATGATCATCTCCAGCGAGGACCCGACGTTCATCCTCGGCCGCCCGTACTCGATCGGTCTCGGCGTGCTGCTGCTGGCGATCCTTGCCGGCTCGGTGGCCATGCGCGTTCCCGCGGTCCGCGACCGGGTCCGGCGCCGGCGGCCGGCACCGGACGACGGCGACTCGGGCGACTCGTCGAGAACCGGCTCGGACGGGGAGGGCGTTCGCCGATGAGGTCCGGTCCGCTGGTCGATCTGGTATGGGTAACCGACTCGGCACACGCAAGAACAGGATGGTGACCAATGGCCGCCGGCAAGCGTCCGATCGCACTGACCAGGACCGTAGCGCCGATCCGCACGCAAGTCGCGGACCTGCTCCGGGCGATGATCGCCGACGGAACGTTCGCACCGGGTGAACGCCTGGTGGAGCGCGTGTTGTGCGACATGATGGGCGCCAGCCGGTCCACCCTGCGCGAGGCGTTACGCGAGCTGGAGACCGACGGCCTCGTCACGGTCGTTCCCGGCCGGGGACCGGTGGTAGCGGAGGTGGACGAGAAGGGCATCCGCGACCTCTACGCCGTCCGGGAGTCGTTGGAGCAGCTGGCGATCACGCTGTTCCTGCAGAACGTGACCGACGAGGCGATGGCCGCGCTGGAAGGCGCCTTCGGCCTGCTCGAGGCGGCCTACCACGCCGGCGACATCAACCGGATCATGCGGGAGAAGCAGACCTTCTACCGCGCCCTGTTCGCCACCGCGGACAACGCGGTCATCGGCGACGTGGCGGACAAGCTCTACGCCCGCACGACGAGCGTGCGGCTCCTCTCCTATGCGCGCGAGGGCCGCCTGGCCGAGGGCCTTCGGGAGCTGGAGCTGGTGATGGCGGCGATCCGGAGCTCGGACGCGGCCGCCGCGCGGGAGGCGTACGCCACGCACATGGCGAACGCGATGAACGCCGCGGTCGCCTCCCTCCAGGACAAGCAGCCCAGCTCCTAGCAAGAAAGGACCTCACCCGTGGCAACGTCCCCCTCGGCCCTGCTGTTCTCCCAGATGACCCCGCCCGCCGCGCTGGAGCCGGAGTTCAACGCCTGGTACGACGAGGAACACGTGCCGGCACGGCTGGCCCTGCCTGGGTTCCGGTCCGCGCGGCGCTATCGGTCCACCGAGGGGACCGGCGAGTACGTCGCCGTCTACCACGTCGACGAGTTGGCCGCCTTCGACACCGACGGCTATCGGCGGCTGCGCGCGGCGCCGTCCGCCCGCACCACGGCGATGCTCGACGCGGTCAGCGGCTTCACCCGGTTCACCTGCACCGTGGACACCGAGGTCGGCACCATGCCGGACACCGCGTACCTCTATGTCGTCGCCTTCGCCGTGCCGGCCGACCGGGTGGCCGCCTACGACGCGTGGTACGAGCAGGAGCACACCGAGATGCTCATGGCCGCCGACGGCTGGACCGGGGTGCGCCGCCTCGTGGTCGTCGACGCCGCCGGAGGTCCGTGGACGCACCTGACGTTCCACCATCTGTCCACATTGGACGCGCTCGACTCGCCGGAACGGGGGGCCGCCCGCGCGGCACCGATGCGGGCGAAGCTCGTCGAGGAGCCATGGTTCAGCCGCTCGCGCCGATCGATCTACGCGCCGCTACCCGTCACCACCGTACCGAGCAACGAAAGTGGGCCAGCATGAGCGAGCTTGCGAGCGAATCAGTGTCACAGGGCGACCGCGAGCCTGCGAGGGGGAGTCATGAGCGAGCTTGCGAGCGAATCAATGTCACAGGGCGACCGCGAGCGGCTCGACCGAGCCTGCGAGGGGGAGTCATGAGCAAGGACACGGACGTGGTGATCATCGGGGCCGGAGCGGCCGGGCTCGTGCTCGCCCTGAGCCTGCACGAGATCGGCGTGGCGTGCCGGGTGTACGAGGCGGTGCCCGAGCTCGAACCCCTCGGGGTCGGGATCAACCTGCTTCCGCACGCGGTCCGCGAGCTGGACCAGCTCGGGCTGGTGGACGCGCTGGACGCCTGCGCGGTACGCACCAAGGACGCCTCGTACTTCACCCGGTTCGGCCAGCACATCTTCACCGAGCTCGCCGGCGAGAGCGCCGGGTATCCCTGGCCGCAGTTCTCCATCCACCGCGGCGACATGCAGGGCGCGTTCCTCGACGCGGTGCTCGAGCGGCTCGGCCGCGACAGCGTGGCCACCGGGCACCGGTGCGTGCGCGTCGAGCAGGACGAGTCGACGGCGACCGCCCACTTCGAAGACCCGGACGGCGCGCCGCTTCCGCCGGTCACCGGGTCGGTCGTGGTCGCCTGCGACGGCATCCACTCCGCGGTCCGCAAGCAGTTCCACCCTGGCGAGGGCGAGCCGGTCTACTCGGGACTGACCAGCTACCGCGCCGCCGTGCCGTTCCCGCCGTTCCTCAGCGGTGCCAACACCGCCCGGGTCGGCTGGATGGACGTCGGCAAGCTCATCATCTACCCGATCCGCGACAACATCGACGACGCCGGTCGCCAGCTGGTCAACTTCGTGGTCACGTTGAAGCGCCCGCACCCCAACTCCTACAGCTGGACCCGGGAAGCGGAGCCGGCGGACTACTTCCCCCCGTTCGCCGACTGGCATTTCGACTGGCTGGACGTGCCGGAGCTGCTCCGCTCCGCCAACCCGGTCATGGTGTTCCCGATGGTCGACCGCGATCCGTTGCCCCGCTGGAGCTACCAGCGGGCCACCCTGATGGGCGACGCCGCACACCCGATGACCCCGCGCGGATCCAACGGCGCCGGCCAGGCCATCCTGGACGCACGATTCCTCACCGGCTGCCTCAAGCGTCGCGGTGTCGGTCCCGATGCCCTCGCCGAATACGAAGCCACCCGCCTGCCGGCCACGGCGAAGGTGGTGGCGATGAACCGCACCAACCCGCCCGACGCCATTCTGCGCGAGGTCTACGAGCGCAGCGGCGACCGTCCGTTCGACGACATCAACGACGTCATCCCGGAGGCGGAGCTGCGGCAGATCATCCAGCATTACCGGGAGGTGGCCGGGTTTGACGTCGAACAGCTCAAGGCACGACCGTCGTTCGTCTGACCAGGAGCTCGGGTACGCCGTGCGAAAGTGGGTCGGCCACGTCGAGGAGATCGAGCACGACGGCGGCCCGCGCCCGCACGAGCCGATGCGCAGGGCGGTCGCGGCAGTGGTGATCGCCAACCCGCTCGCCGGCCGGTACGTCGAGGACCTGGGAACGCTCGTCGAGCCGAGTGGCCAGCTTGGCGAGGAACTTGGCCGCCGGGCACTGGCACTGCTCGACGGGCGCCCGGTCGAGGGCTACGGCAAGGCGGGCATGTGCGGGGTGCACGGCGAGCAGGAGCACGTCGCGGCCTGCCTGACCACCACCTTCGGCGACGGGTTCCGCCGCGGCGTCGGCGGCGGCCGCGCCTGGCTCGCGTCCACGAAGAAGGTCGGCGGCCCGGGAGAGAGCCTGGACATCCCCCTCGCCTACCGCCACCACCTGTACGTGCGCTCCCACTACGACACCGCGACCCTGCGGGTGGTCGACGCGCCCCGACCGGACGAGCTGCTCCTCGCGGTGGCGGTGACCAGCGGGGGCCGGGTACACGCCCGGGTCGGCGGCCTCACCCGCACCGAAGCCGACACGCGGGCCGACCCGAACCAGAGGATGCGCGGCTGACCCGGTCGCGCGAACCACGTCCTGCCGCTCGCACACCGCTTACCTCGCGACCCCGCCGCCACCAGCTCGTCCACCTGCGCCGGGGTGAGGCCGAGCTCGGCCAGGATCTGCGCGGAGTCCCTCGCCGACCACCGCGGCCGGGCGGCGTCGAGCAGTCCTGGCACGCCTTGGCCATCCGGTAGCCGAAGGTGTTGCGTTCCTCGTCGGCCTCCAGGATCTGCTGCTCCTCGGTGATCACCGCCGGCCGGCCGAGCTCGCCCCAGACGTCGGCGTCCCGCGCGGCGAGCTGGCCGGTCGAGCCGCCGATGCCGATCACGTGGCCGGCCCGGCCGGCGAAGTGGGCGATCAGGTACCGCAGCCGGCCGTACTGCGCGATCACCACGTCGTACTCCGCGGTGCCGAGGGCCGAGGAGATGGTCTCCGGGAAGTGCGGGTCGCCGTGGATGTGCCGGACGTCGCCGGTGAAGTCCACCTCGTGGAATCCACTGTGGAAGGTCGTGACGTCGTAGCCCCGGGCGCAGAGCCCGTTCACCACGTCCGGTCCGGTCGGTCCGGTGCCACCCACCACCAGTGCGGTTTCATGCCCCACTCCTCCTTGCCGGTCGGCGCGCGGCGTTCGCCCTTCGCAACCGTGGCTTGCCGAGCCAGACCATGATCATCACGATCGGCGCGGTGATCGCGGTCATGACGAGCGCGAGCGCCGCCACTCGGTTGAAGATCCCCTGGTCCCACCCGTCGAGCAGGACGAAGCCGATCACCGGGGTGCGTCCGGTGGCGAGCGGTACCGCCACCGGCAGGTCGCCGAGGACCCGGACGAACACGAGTGCCCACGCGGCGAACAGCGGGCCGGAATCTGGCGGTCAACGCCGGGGTCCGCTGATCAGCAGCCAGCCAGCCTGCCGCACAGCACCTTGACTGCTGCGCGCGACCTGCGGTAGCGTCCGCTATCTAATATATCCTATGGGATGCGGGTCCGAAGATGCACCCTGTGCAACGTGGTACTTCCCGGCGCTCGACTGGAGTCCTCGCCCTGCTGGCCGTGCTGGCGCTCGGCGCCTCAGCCTGCAGCGAAGGATCGACGGCGTCTGGTTCCGACGATGACGGTTATCCGCAGAAGCCGATCGACATCGTGATTCCGTACGATCCAGGCGGAGGTGTGGACACCACGGCACGCCGGGTCATCGAGACCATCGGCAAGTACGTGGACGCTCCCGTTCGCGCCGTCTCCCGCCCGGGCGGCGGTGGGACCGTCGGAACCCAGCAGGTCAAGCAGGCCAAACCGGACGGGTACGAGCTGCTCATGGCGTCCAGTGGCGCGGTCGTCACGCCGCCCCTGACGCAGGACGTCGGTTACCAGGCGTCCGACTTCACGCCGATCGCGCAGGTGGCCGATGTCTCCTACGTCCTCGTGGTTCGGCCGGACTCGCCGTACAAGTCCTTCGACGAGATCGTCGAGTACTCCAAGTCCCATCCCGGCGAGATCACCTACGGCACGTCCGGGCCGGGAAGCACCGGCCATCTCATCGTGTCCGCGCTGACGGACGAACTCGGCGTCGAGTGGAAGCATGTGCCCTTCGATGGCGGAGCCTCGGCGGTCGCGGCCGCGCTCGGTGGACACATCGAGGTGGCGGTGCCGGGGTTGGCCTCCACGACCGGGCAGCTCGCGCAGGGCGTGGTCCGTGGGTTGGTGAGCACCGGTACCGAGAGTCCAGAACAGTTCCCGGAGCTGCCGACGCTCGAGAGCCTTGGCCACCACGTGGCATTCCGGGCCGCCTGGATCGGGCTACTGGCACCGCCCAAGACACCCGACAACGTCGTCAAGTACCTCGAAGCCGCGCTGAAGAAGGTCGTGGCGGACCCCGAGTTCGTCGAGGCGCACAAGAAGGAAAGCGGCGAGCCGCCACAGTTCCTCGGGTCTGCCGACTTCGGCAAGCGTATTCAGGACGAGACCGCGGTGCTGAAGAAGATCGTGGACAAGGGCGGCTTGTAGGCCGGCGGCTCGAGAGGAGCTAGTTGGCATGAATCCGGATCCTCAACCCGGCGAGCCCGACGCTCGCACCGACGAGGACGGCGGCGAGCAACGGCATTCCTACGGGCACCTCATCGTGCCGATGCTGTTGACCGCCGCGGGCACCTTCCTCATCGTCGAGTCGGTGCACAGCCTGCCCTACCGCACGACCGAAGGACAGCCAGGTCCGGGGTTCCTCCCGATCTGGCTGGGCGGAGTGTTGATCGGCATCTCGGGTTTGATCGTTTTCCAGGACCGGCGGTCGCTCCGCGGCGACACCGCGTCGCCCGCGGCGAACCCGGCACGCTGGAAGATCGTGAAGTTTCTCGCGGTCATGGCGGCGGGCATCCTCGCCATCCAGTTCGCCGGAGCACTGGTCGGCATCGCACTCCTCATCGTCGCCGAGTTGTGGTGGGTCGAAGATCAGCCCTTCTGGCGCTCGGTGGCGGTCGCGGTACTGATCTCCGCCGCCACGTACGCGTTGTTCGAAGTCGCCCTCGACGTGCAGCTCCCGTGACCGGCGAAGGTTGACATGGGCGTCCTCAATTCCTTGCTCGACGGATTCGCCGGGGCGTTGGAGCCGTTCAACCTTCTGATGGGCTTCACGGGCGCGGCGCTGGGCACCCTGGTCGGCGCCCTCCCCGGGCTGGGGCCGGTGACCGCGATCGCCTTGTTACTGCCGGTCGCCTACGGCATGGATCCGATAGCGGCCCTGATCATGCTGGGCGGCCTGTACTACGGCGCGATGTACGGCGGAACCATCACGGCCGTACTGCTCAACGTGCCCGGCGAGGCGTCCTCGGTGATGACGGCCGTCGACGGCCACCAAATGGCGAAGCAGGGTCGAGCGGGGGTCGCCCTGACGGTGTCGGCCGTGGCCTCGTTCATCGCCGGGACGACGAGCGTCGTGCTACTGATGTTGCTGGGACCGGTCATCAGCAAGTTCGCGCTCAGATTCGGACCACCCGAGTACTTCGCTTTGATGTTCCTGGGGCTGACCCTTGTCTCCGGCCTGGTGGGAGACCGGCGGGCCAAGGGTTACGCGATGGTGGTTCTCGGCCTGGCCATTGCGGTGGTCGGGCTGGACCCGATCTCCGGTGTCGCCCGGTTCACCCTGGGTTTCCTGTACCTGGACAGCGGGTTCGGCTTCCTGCCCATCGCGATCGCGTTGTTCGCGATCGCCGAGATCATGTCGAATCTCGAGCGATCCGTCCGCAACGGCGGCCGGATCGACAGCATCCCGCCGGGACCGATGCTCCCCGGGAGGTCGGACTGGCGACGTTCCGCGTTCCCGATCGTCCGCGGCACCGGGTTGGGGTTCGGCATCGGCGCCCTGCCCGGAGCGGGCGCGACGATAGCGTCTTTCATGAGCTATGCCGTGGAACAGAAGATCTCGCGGGAGCCACAGAAGTTCGGAAAGGGAGCGATCGAGGGGGTGGCGAGCGCGGAAGCCGCCAACAACGCGTCGACCGGCGGGTCGCTGCTGCCGATGCTCACCCTGGGCATTCCCGGCTCGGGGACGACGGCGCTGCTCCTGGTCGCGCTCCTGCAGTTCGGCTTCGCCCCGGGCCCCCGGTTCTTCGTCGACCACGCCGAGGTCGCCTGGGTGTTCATCGCCAGCATGTACGTCGGCAACGTGATCCTGGTCGTGTTGAACACCGCCTTCATTCCCGCGTTCGTTCGCATGGTGCGATCCAGCACCCGATACATAAACCCGATCGTCATGGTGCTCGGCATCGTCGGTACCTTTGCCGTGCAGTACGCGTTGTTCGACGTCTGGATCATGTTCGGCTTCGCCGTCGTCGGCTACCTGTTGCACCGGTACGGGTATCCCCCGGCGCCGCTGATCCTCGCCGTCGTACTCGGACCGCTCGCCGAGCAGAACCTTCGGCGTTCGCTGATCTTGTCGGACGGATCGGTAGGCGTCTTCTTCACCCGCCCAATCGCCGCGACGATGATGATCCTGGCGATCGTCGTGATCACCTGGCCGTTGGTCAAACCCGGCATACGTTACCTGCTTGGAAAATCGAGAAGGGTCGAGCCCGCAGGGAAAGTATGAGGCCGGTCGAGGTTATGGAAAAGGAGTAGTGCCGATGTCAGATTCAACCGTGGAGATGGTGTTCGTCGGCGATGTGTACATCAAGCGGGACAACCCGGCTTCGATGTTGACGTCCGTCAGGTCCGTCCTCAGCGACGCCGACATCTCATTCGGCAACCTCGAAGCCCCGATCACCGACCGCGGGCAACCGCTTCTCGGCAAGCCGATCGCCGGGGTGCACTTCCAGTCGCCGCTCAATACGGTGACCGCCCTCTCCGATGGCGTGTTCGACGTCATGTCGCTGGCCAACAACCATTCGATGGACCTCGGCCCCGAAGGCATCATGCAGACGGTCGAGGTGCTGGACAAGGCAAATATCCAGCACTGTGGTGCGGGGGCGGACGACGCGGCCGCACGGATGCCCGCGATCATCAGTCGAGGTGGCAGCCGGTTCGCCTTCCTGTCCTACAGCTCCGTCTTCCAGCCTGGCGCCTTCCCGGCGACAGCCGATCGACCGGGCATTGCGACGGTCAGGGTGCATACCGCTTATCAGCCCTCGCCACGGGTGTTCGAACAGCCCGGGTCGCCCGCCATCCCGATCACCAGGGCGGACGAGGTGGATCGTGAAACGCTGATGGCGGACATCCGCCAGGCCCGGGAGGTGGCCGACTTCGTGGTCGTCTCCTGGCACTGGGGCATCTCCCAGTCGTACCGCAAGATCGCCGACTACCAGGTGGAGCTGGGACGAGCCGCGATCGACGCCGGCGCGAACATGGTCATCGGTCATCATCCGCACGTACTGCAGGGGATCGAGTTCCACGGCAACGGACTGATCTGCTACAGCCTGGGCAACTTCGCGTTCGACCGCGAAAGTCCCCACTTCGACAGCGAAACCATCATCCTGACCTGCCGCGTCGTGAACGGCAAGATCGACCAGGTGACGGTGATCCCGGTGCTCATCAACGACTCCCGTGAGCCGGAGATCGTCGAGAGCGACCGCGCCGGCGCGGTGCTGGACCTGGTGGAGCGCGAGTCGGCACCCTTCGACACCTCGGTCATCAGGAAGAACGGGGTCGGCGTCCTCCAACCCGCCGCCGCATCCGCCGGCTGACCTCAGATGACACTGGCATCCGATCGCCACGCGCCGGCCTTTGCCCGGCCCCACGTGACGATCGCGTTGACGATGGTCGACAGCAGGACGATGATCACGATCGCGGCCAACACCTCGGCGACGTTCAGGGTCCGGGCGGCGTCGCGGACCAGGAACCCGAGTCCCTGTTGCGACACGATCATCTCGCCGCCCACCGCGCCGATGAACGCGCTGGGCACCGAGATCTTGAGGCCGTCCAGAATCCACTCCCAGGTCGAGGGCAGGATGACGTGGCGCAGCAGCTGCCCGCGCGACGCGCCGATGACCTGCACCGCCTCGCGGAGGTCGACGTCAACGGCCCGGACGCCGTTGAGCGTGTTGTAGAAGATGAAGAAGAAGACGATGATCGCGACCAGGGCGATCTTCGACACGAGGCCGACGCCGAACATCAGCACGAACATCGGCGCCAGCGTGATCTTCGGTAGCGCGTAGACCGCGGTGACCGCCGGATCCAGCGTGCTGGCCAGGAACGGGAACACGCCGAACAGGGCACCGACCGTGATGCCGAGGACACCACCGATCAGGTAGCCGACCGTTGCCTCATAGAACGTGACGCCGACATGCGGCAGCAGCTCCAGGGGTTCGCTGACCCAGCCGATCAGCACGGACCAGACCTCGCCTGGGCTGCTGACCATGTTGGCCGGTAGCACCGGCCCGGACAGGAGCGACCAGATGATCAGTATGGTGGCCAGCACACCGAGTCGCTCGAGGTTTATCCGCCATCGGCTTGGCTTCGACATTGCACTGTTTCCCTTGGCGGTCTCGGCGCGACGGGCGAAGACGCCGACGAACAACTGTCTTCGCCCGTCGCAACCGGTCGGTTCTACGGCTTGAAGTCCGCAACGGCGTCCTGGGCCTCGGTGGCCAGATCGGTG
Source organism: Actinophytocola sp. (assembly GCF_009379765.1). GTDB lineage: Bacteria > Actinomycetota > Actinomycetes > Mycobacteriales > Pseudonocardiaceae > Actinophytocola. Next base: position 34,627 of record NZ_WHTD01000010.1, read on the forward strand.
TTGATGATGTCCTCCTCCGCGACCGCGGGCTCCTTCCCGGCGATATCCCGCTCCAGCGCGTAGTAGTTGTCCACGTCTTCCTTGTCGATGACGGGGTCCGACGGTATCCCCGCCTTGAGGGTCTTCCAGGCGGCACCGAAGACCGCATCATCCAGATCCGGGTCGACCTGCTTGTGCACGAACTTCTCGGTCTCGTCCGGGAACGTCTGCGCGTAGATCATCGCCTTCGCGATAGCCCGCAGGAACGCGACCAGCTTGTCCCGACTCCCGTCGATCGTGGCGTCGCGCGTGATCAGGACCGAGTGGAGATACCCACCGTCCGCGGCCAGCTCGTCGGCGCCGATGAAGACCGAACCGTCCGAGGTCGCCCCCAGGATGTCGACGTCAGGGTGGCTTCTGGCCACCGCGTCGATCTGCCCCTGCTGGAAGGCCGCCTGGTTCTCGCCCATTCCGCCGAGGGCGACCAGCTGGAGCTCGGTGTCGCAGTTGACGTTGTACTTCTTGCACACGCCCCGCATGAAGGTGTCCGTCCCGGAACCGGCCGAGCTGATGCCCACCTTCGCACCATATTTGGCCAGCGCCGCCATCTTCTCCTCGGGCGAGGCGTCGTCACTGACCCCCAACTTCGCTATGACGTCGTTGCGGACCACCAACGAGACCGCGTTGATCTCCATGATCGGCGCGATCGCGCGCAGGTCCAGGCCCTGCTCGCGGGTCGCGATCACGTTGCCCAGCGTCGCCTGGATGACGTCGGCGTCGCCGCTGACCAGCGCGGCCGTCACGTCCTGCCCGCCCGCCGTCCCGCCGAGCAGCTCGACGTTCACCCCTTCGTCCTCGAAGTACCCGCGTTCCTGGGCGAGATAGGTGGAGAAGTAGATGATCCCCACGCCGGCATCCATCACCCGGACCGTTTCCAGCTCCTGAGCGGGTCCCGTGTCGCCGCAACCACTCAGCAACACGGAAAGCACGACGGCGGTCCCCGCACCGATCGGTTTCTTCCAGTTCATAAGGTCCTCCTAGATGTACGGGTACCGAGGCGCACGAGGCGACTGCCGTGGCTCAGCGGGTGGACGGCACCCACCGCTGGAGCAAGTCGATCAATGCCACGAAGGTCAGGGCGACGATCATGATGACGATGAGCGCGGCGATCATCGCGCTCATGTTGTACGTGCCCCGGGCAGAGGCGAGCAGATAACCCAGCCCATTGTGTGACGCGATCAGTTCACCGATGATCGCCCCGTGCAACGCATAGGGAAATGACAGCCGAAGTCCGTTCAGGATCTGCAGGACCATCGTGGGCAGGATGACCCGCCAGACAACCGTCCACCGCGTACCGCCGAAGAGGTACACCTGGTCGGTGAGATCCTTCTCCACGTCCCGGACCCCGGCGACGCTGGTATGGAAGACGAGGAAGAACGCGATCGCGGCCGCGAGCACGACCTTTGGCGTCAGGCCGAGCCCGAACCAGATGATCAGCAGCGGCGCTATCGCGATCTTGGGAACCGAGTACCCGGCGTTCAGGAACGGGTCGACGACGCGGTACAGGTGACGGTTCGTACCCAACAGGACGGCGAGCGGAACCGCCACGGCGGTCCCGATGAGAAAGCCGAGCACGGTAGCCGACACCGTGTACCCGATGTGGTCGAAGATGAAGCCCGATCCGACCCAGTCGACCAGAATGTCCCAGACCCGCCACGGGTTGCCGACGAAGAACTCGGCAACGACCTCGCGCCGGAGGAAGTCCCAGCCGACGAGGAACAGCACCAGCACGACGATCCGTGCCGTCCATACCGCTCGACGACTCTGGTGCAGGCGGCGTCTACGCTTTCGGTTCACCGGCTTGACGACGCCGGCCGGCGTTTCCAGCGTGTGCATCTACTCACCCCGTACTCGCGGTTGGGCTCCAGCAGCCGGGATGATCGCCGCGGTCATCGCAACGCTTTCCGTTCGACAACCTCCACGTCCGCGCGGAGTGCCTCCCACAGCTCGTGCGCGAGCCGCTGCGGCTCACCCGACTCGAGTCCCAGCTCGACGACGTTGCGGGGCCGCGGGATGGGCACGTCCATTTCGAGCTTCACGGTGCCCGGCCGACCGGAGATGACGATCACCCGGTCCGAGAGCGCGATCGCCTCGCGGAGATCGTGCGTCACGAAGACGACGGTCTTGCCCGATCCCGACCAGATGCGCAGCAACTCCTGCTGCATAACGGCTTTGAGCTGCGCATCGAGAGCGCCGAACGGCTCGTCCATGAGCAGCGTCGTCGGATCGTAGATCAGGGTGCGGATGAGCGCGGCTCGCTTGCGCATGCCGCCGGACAGTTCCCGTGGGTAATGCTTCTCGAAGCCGGTCAGCCCGACGCGATCGATCTGCTCCCGGATCCTCGCGGCGCGTTCGGCCTTCGGCACCCGCTGGATCTGCAGCGGGAGTTCGGTGTTGTCCCAGACGGTACGCCACGGCAGCAGGGTGTCCTTCTGGGTGAGATAGGCGACCTGCGTGTTGATCGCGGTAATCGGGTTGCCGCGGTAGTAGACCGATCCGCCCTCCGGGCTGAGCAGACCGGCCGCTAGGTTCAGCAGGGTGCTCTTCCCGCATCCGGAAGGGCCCAACAAGCTGACGAACTCGCCCTCCTTCACCCCTAAGTTGACGTTTCGGAGCACTTCGACCTCTGCGTCGTCCTTGGTGAACGACTTGTCGACGGCACGCCATTCGAGGTTGAGCTCACTCATGAGCGCTCCTGAGGGCCGCGGTTGCCTCGGTGTTCAGCTCCAGCGTCGCGACGTCGACGACGACGCCGTACCCCCGCCGGGCGTATTCGATCGAGATCTTCTCGTTCCGCACGTCGTGCGCCACGGCCTCGGGCTCGCGCAGGAACGGGTCCCCATAACCGCCGGAGCCGGGCGTGACGTAGAGGACGCGGTCGTGCTTGTTCATGTTCAGCACGAACTTCGCCGGCAGTCGCTCCTCAGCCGCGGATCCGGAATTCTTGACATTCTTCGAAAGCGTGCCGTCCTGGCCGCCCAGGACCCCCCATGGCGCGTGCTGGAAGCGGTCGGAGCGCTGCTGGAAGATCACGTTGTCGACCAGCAGCTCCCACTCACGCATCAGCGCGAGGCCGCCCCGGTACCTTCCGGCACCACCGGAGTCGGGCACGAACCCGTACCGGTTGATCCGAACCGGGAACTCCGCCTCCACGACTTCGACCGGCTGGTTGGACAGGTTCTGGCCGGGGTTCACCAGGCCCTCGACCCCGTCCTTGTTCGGCCGGCCGCCCCGGCTGCCGCACACGACTTCCTGCAGAATGAACTGTTTCCCGTCCGGCTGGGTCCCGGAGATACGGCTGGAGCAGTTCCCACCCTCGCTGGCCGCGGGGATCTTCTCGGGAAGCGCGACCGCGAACGCCCCGAACAGGGCGTCGTCGAGTCGGTGCCCGGTGACCCCTCTGGCGGCGCAGGCGGCCGGGTACTTCGCGTTCACGAACGAACCTTCCGGTGCCACCACGGTCACCGGCCGGAACGCCCCGTCGTTGTTGGGCGCGTAGCGCGGCAGGACGCTGCGCAGGACCGTGTACACGGCGGACAGGGTCCACGCCATGACGGAGTTGATGGCGCCCGGAGTCTGCGCCGAGCTGCCGGCGAAGTCGATCTTCAGATCGTCGCCGGAGACGGTCAGCTCGACCTGGATTTTGAGTGGCTCGCCGGTCACTCCGTCGTCGTCCACATAGTCGGCGAACGAGTACGTCCCGTCCGCGATGTCCTGGATCGCGGACCGGCACAGCCGTTCGCCGTAGTCGATGAGCTCGTTCCAGTACAGGTCGATCATTTCCCGCCCGTACTTGTCGAACATCGCCCGGACTTCCCGCTCACCGATCCCGCAGGCGACGATCTGGGCCCGAAGATCGCCCATCAGCATCTGCGGCAGCCGGACGTTCTTGCGGAGGATCGCCATGATCGCCTCGTTCTCCACGCCGCGCGCGTACAGCTTCAACGGCGGGATTCGGATGCCCTCCTCGTGGATGCTCCGGCTGTCCGCGGCCATCGATCCCGGCACCCGGCCGCCCACGTCGATGTGGTGTGAGCAGTGGCAGGCATACGCGACCAGCTCGTCTGCCCAGAAGATCGGCTTCACAAGATAGATGTCGGGAAGGTGGGTGCTGCCTTCCCACGGATCATTGGTGATCACTATGTCGCCGGGTTCGAGCGTGTCGCCGAACTTTGCCCGCACGGCTTCGATCGCACCGGGCATGGCGCCAAGGTGATGCGGCATGGCGACGCCTTGGGCGATCATCCGGCCGTCCCGATCGCAGAGGGCGGCGGAGAAGTCCATCAGATACTTGATGGACCCGGAGTAACCCGTGCGGCGGGTCGTGATCATCATTTCGTCCATCACGGCCGACAGCGCGTTGTTCAGCAGTTCCAGGGTCACCGGATCGGTCTTAGTCACTGGTCGTCGCCTCCGCTCGGGTCATGATGATGTTTCCAGCGGCATCGAGTTGAGCCGTCCAGTCCGGTGGAATCAGCGTGGTGGAATCCAGTTCCTCCACGACACACGGACCACGGGTACCGCGCGGATCGAGGAGCGATCGGTCGGGCAGGACAGTGGTCGACAGGTAGCCGATGTCGCGGCCGAAGTACGCCTTGCGGATCTCCCCGGCCGGCGCGGCTCCGGACGAGTCCGACAGCTGGCGGCGCATCGCGTCGAACGGGAGACCGCGCCGCTCGACGGTGACCACCCGCACGCCGGACAGCTCGACCTCGCTGTCGAGGGCATGGTGACCATAGGTTCGCTCGTGCTCGGCATGGAACGCGGCGACGATGCCGTCAGTGGTGATGGAGTCCAGCGCGTCGTCCTCGTCGTGTATCGGAATGTCCAGTTCGAACCGTTGTCCGACATAGCGCATGCTCAGGGAGAGGTCGGTGGCTATTGACTGCTTCTCATGCTGGCGGAAGAACTCCCGAACATTCGTGCGAGCTGCCGCGATGATGGACCGCAGCGACGAGCTGGGCATCTCGGTCAGCGACTCGCGCATGCTCAGCATGTGGTGATGGGTGACGTCCGCGCCCAGCAGGCCGACCACGCTGAACACGCCCGCCCACTGCGGGACGATCACCCGAGGCATGCCCATCGCGGACGCGATCTCGGCGCCGAACAGCGGTCCGTTCCCGCCGAACGCGAGGAGATCGAAGTTGCGCGGGTTGCGGCCGCGTTCGACCGATACCGCCTTGATGGCGCGCATCATGTTCGCCGCCGCGATGAGGTAGACGCCGTGCGCGGCCGCCTCGATCGGCTCCCGGAGGCGGGCGGCCACCTTCTCCTCCATCGCGCGGCGGGCCAGCCCGGCGTCGATGTCCACCGTGCCACCCGCGATGCTGCGCTCGTTCAGGTAGCCGAGGACCACGTTGGCGTCGGTGACCGTCACCTCGTCGCCGCCGCGGTCGTAGCAGATCGGGCCGGGGACCGAACCGGCACTTTGCGGTCCCACGTGCATGCCGCCGGCCTCGTCGAACCAGACGCACGAGCCGCCGCCGGCGCCCACCTCGGTGAGCTTGATGACGTTCGACCGGACCGGATACCCGCCCGCACCGAGCAACTCGTTGCCGAACGACATGTCTCCGCCGACTTCGAGCTGCGGGCTGTAGCTGATCGCACCGTTCTCGATCGTGCTCGCCTTCGCCGTCGTGCCACCCATGTCGAAGGTGATGAGATCGCCGTAGCCGACCGAGTCGGCCAGCGCCTTCGCCGCGACCACCCCGGCTGCCGGCCCAGACTCGATCATCAGGGCGGGCTTCTCCCTGGCCGCGCCGACCTCCATCAGCCCGCCGTTGGAGCCCATGACCGAGAACGTGCCGGCAAAACCCAAATCGCGCAGGTTCGCGTCCAGGTTCAGCAGGTAGTTCCCCACGATCGGCATCACGTAGCTGTTCACCACGGCCGTGCTGGTTCGCTCGTACTCACCGATTTCCTGGAGCAGCTGATGCGACAGGGTGACGTCGAAATCGCCGCCGTGCCGCTCGACGAGCCGGCCGAGCGCCAGTTCGTGCACCGGGTTCACATAGGAGTTGATCAGGCACACCGCCAGCGCCCGAATGCCGGCACCAGCCAGCTTGTCGAGCAGTTCTGTCGCGTGCTGCTCGTCAAGTTCGACCAGCACTCGTCCCTGGCCATCCACGCGCTCGCGCACCTCGAGGCGCCACTGGCGTTGCACCAGCGGGGGCGGCTTGTCGTACTCCAGGTCGTAGAGCCTGGAGGCTTGCAGGCGACCGATCTCCAGCACGTCCCGGAAGCCCTCGGTGGTGAGCAGTGCGGTCCTGGCGCCCTTGCCCTCGAGCACCGCGTTGGTGGCGACCGTGGTCCCGTGGTTCAGCTGGCCGATCGTCTCGGGCGGCAGGTCCAGCCTGGCCAGCAGCTCGCCGATGCCGTCCCTGATCGCCACCGAATAGTCGTCCGTGGTGGACCGCACCTTCACCACGTCCACCTGGCCGTCCGGGCGAACCAGGACGATGTCGGTGAAGGTTCCGCCGATGTCGACGCCGACCAGGGCTTCCGCGCGCGTTGTGTTCGCTGTCATCGCCGGCCCGCCTCAGCGGGTTCGCGGACCTGTTCATCGCCACCGACGGCGAGGGCGTCGACCGCCCTGACCCCCGAACCTTCCTTCCCCACCATCAGCGGGTTGATCTCCAGTTCGGTCAGCTCCGGCGCTGCGGCGAAGATCTCGCTGAACCGGACGATGGTGTCGGCCAGCGCGTCCACATCGCATCGCGGCCGGCCCCGATGGCCCTCCAGCAGCGGCGCCCCGTTCAGGCTGCGGATCATCGCGTGCGCGGTGGCCGTATCGACCGGCGCCGGCCGGAACACCCGGTCGCGCAGGAGCTCCACCAGGATTCCGCCGGATCCCAACATGACCACCGGACCGAAGATGGGATCCCGCACTCCGCCGAGAATCACCTCGACCTCACCGGCGACGAGCTCCTGCACCAGCAGCCGGGGCGGTTCCCCGCGCCGGTCGAGGATACCGGTCAGATCCTCGTATGCCTGCCGAAGTTCTGCCCGATCCGCGATCCCGACCCGGACGCCGCCCAGCTCGGTCTTGTGCGCGACGCCCGGCGAGTGGACCTTGACAACGATCGGGTAGCCGAGCTGTTCGGCGGCCGCCACGGTCGCCTCCCAATCCTCGGCAACCAGGCTGCGCGCGACCGGAATCCGCTCGGCGCCAATGCTCTCCAGCAGGTTGTCCCGCAACAGCGGGCTGGCCCCGGTGGCGGGCTCGGCCTGCGCTGGCGCACCGGTGATCATTCGCGGGAACGCGGCCGGCTCGGCTTCCCGCCTGCGGCGCCGATACAAATGCCGCAGAGCGCGTGCGCACTTCCGCGGTTCTTCGAAGACCGGGACGCCGGCGTCCAGCAGGATCGTGATGCCGGAGTCGTCGGTGGTGGCCTTGCCGGCCGTTTCCAGATCTCGTGACGATGCCCAGAGAACCACGACGGGCGTCTTCGTCGTCTGCTGGGCGGCGACGATGTTGCGGGCGATCCCGACCGCGTACGGCCCGGAACCCGATGGGGTGATCCCGATGACCGTGAGGTTCACGTTCTCGTCGCGGTCGTACGCGACGATCATGTCGCGCAGCGTGTCGCGCTTGATGTGCCCGGTGATGTCCGCGGGGTTCGCCGCGCTGCCGAAGCCCTGCAGGATCTCCCGCAGGACGTCGACGGTCGTCTGGTCGATGGACGCCAGGGCGAGTTCCTCGACGCCGCAGAGGTCGGCGAAAAGGGAGTTCAGACCGCCGGAGTTGCTGAGCACGCCGATGCCGCCGTGCCCGCTCATACCGCTGGTCGAGGCGATCAGGTTTCCCGTCTGCCACAGCTCGTCGAGATCGTTCACCCGGACCACGCCGGCCGCTTCGAAGCAGTCGTCGTAGATGGCGTCATCGCCGGTCAACGACCCGGTATGGCTGGCGGCCGCGGCCGCTCCCTGGCTGGTCCGGCCGACCTTCAGCGCGAGCACCGACTTGCCGGCATCGGCAGCCCGCCCCGCCGCCTCCAGGAATCGCCTTCCGTCGCCGGGCAGCAAAGCCTCGAGCAGCACGCTGACCACGCGCGTTTGCTCGTCGTGATCGATCAGGTATTCCAGGAAGTCCACTATGGCCAGATCGGCCTGGTTCCCGACCGTGGCGATCTTTCCGATCCCCACGTGGTGCTCGTGCGCCCGGGCAAGAACGGAGTTGAAGGCCATCGCGCCGCTCTGCGACACGATGGATACGTTGCCCGGCCGTAGCTCGGACAGGTTCCAGGCCAACGAACTGGCGGAGGCGAACACGTGCTCGGTTATGTTGGCTATGCCGAGGCAGTTCGGCCCGGAGAAGCGCATTCCGTACTCGCCGGCTATCGCCAGGATTTCCCGCTGCAGGGCGGCGCCTTCGTCGCCTCGCTCGGCGAAGCCGGCCGAGACGATACTGCAGGCGGGAACACCCTTCTCACCGCATGCTCGCATGATGCCGGGAATGAGCTCGGCCCGCACGACCAGCACCGCCAGGTCAACCGGCATCGGCACGTCTCTGATGTCGCGGTAGGCCTTCAGCCCCTGCACTTCCTCGTACTTCGGACTGACCGGAACGATGTTGCCGGTGAACCCGGCACGCACCAGGTTCCGGAGCACCCGGCCCCCGTAACCCCCGTAGCCAACGTTCTCGGAGGCGCCGACCACGGCCACGGTCTGCGGATTGAACATGCTTGAAAGGGATGCCTGATCGACAACCTTCATGGAGGTACTTCCTTCCATAGCCGACTGCTGCGCGCCAAGATTTCCCTGGGAGAGTTCAGACCGGGTTCCCAACGAGCCATGTTTGGGCTCGTCGTCGGATGGCCGTGTCCATGTGCCGCACCCTGCTCAGCAGGTGCAGTTCGACGGTGGCACGCTGCGCGGATGAACCCGGCGCGAACCTGTGGGTAGTCGATCAGAGGTGACCGTGCTTCGCGTTGTCCTTCTGGCGGCCGCCCGAGCGAGCTGCCGCCGGGCGGGAACCGCAGCGGCTGGCCGACACAGGCAGTTCTATATAGTATATTGACGCGCATTGTCAAGGCCCCCACCCGGGCAAGCCGGTGGCGATGACATCGCTGCCTCCGGGCCAGGTAGTTGATCAAACTCCCGCATGCGCCGTATCCTTGCGCGCTATCGCGTCGGCCCGCATCAAGATCAGGCGAGCCCGCTTGGCCGTGGGAATGTCGATCATCTTGCCGTCCAGCGTGGTCGACGCGCGCCCGCGCGACTCCGCCTCCTCGTACGTGGTGATCACCCGGCGGGCATAGTCGATCTCGGCCTCATCGAGTGAGAACTCACGGTTGAGAATCGGGATCTGGCCTGGGTGAATGGCAGTGGACCCCTTGAAGCCGAACCGCTTGGCGTCGCGGATGGTCGATGCCCAGGCGTCCAGGTTGGTATAATCGGCCACATTTCCGAGCCGGCCATGGGCCTGAATTCCGGCGTGTGCCGCGACCATGACCATGCGAGCATTTCCGTAGAATCGCTCCTTGCCTTCGGCGGTCGGCTCGATTCCCAGCTCGAGCGTGACGTCTTCCGATCCGAATGTCATGGAAACGGTGCGCTCACTGGCCGTTGCAATCGACACCGCGTTCGTCAGCCCAACTGCGCTTTCCACCGGCAGGCCGAGCTGCAAGGTGCCGATCGGAATGCCCGCCTTCAGTTCTCGCTCCGCGATCAGCGCATCAAGGATCGTGACCTCTCGGGCTGATTCCACCTTCGGGAAGAAGATGCCGGTCAGGCCATCACAAACCACCGCATCGAGGTCGCGGACCGCGAGTTCGAACGGCTTGTTGATGCGGACGAGAACGTCGGCTCCCCCGCGACCGACTTGTGGAATCGCCTCCCTGGCCATATCTCGCGCGGTGGCCTTTTCATCGTCGGGAACCGCATCCTCCAAGTCGAGCATCACCGCATCCGCCGCGCGCAGGTGCGCCTTCTCCACGAAGCGCGGAACGTTCGCCGGCACGATGAGAGTTGACCTTCGAACGAGGGTCATGGCGTTCGCGACCCGCTCGGACCGGTACGCCACCTGCCGTCCCTCCCGACGCGACGCCCAACCGCTGTCTTGCCCGAGATCGTTCTGCACGTAGAACCCTCCCATTTGATGTACTGTAACTAGTATATTATAGCGGACCCTCGGTTCAGCTGAGTATTTGCCGGGACCGCGGGGCAGCCGCGGCCAGCGGTGGTCAGCGGTGGTCAGCGGTGGTCAGCGGCCGTCGTGCGCACCATGCCGAAGCCAGCCGAGGATGGTGCCCCGGTGCCGCTCCATCAGGCTGAGCAGGGCGTCCGGGTCTCTGGCCCTGGCGGCGGCGAGGATCGGCCGGTGCGCGGCGCTGGCGCTGCGCAGGCCCGGGCGGGTGCGCAGGTACCGGGACCGGTAGAGGTCCGAGGCGTCCCACGCCTGGCCGAAAATGCGGGTCAGGCTCGGCATGCCCGCGCTCTCGTACAGCGCGAAATGGAACGTGCGGTGTGCCGCGCCCCAGGAGGCCAGGTCGCCGGCCTGCTCGTGGTGGTGCATCTCGGTTAGCGCGGCGTTCATCATGACCAGGGCCGCGGCGGTGATCTTGGGGGCGCCGACCCGCACCGCCTCGTCCTCCAGGATTTCCCGGAGCCGCTGCAGCTCCAGTAACTCCTCTTCGGTCAGCCGGGTGATCTGGTAGCCGTGGTGTGCGGTATAGCTGACCAGTCCCTCGCCCTCCAGCAGGCGCAGCGCGTCGCGCACCGGGATTCGGCTGACCCCGTACTCGGCGGCCAGCTCCTCGCCAGGTGTCGACCCGACCGGCGCCCATGACTCGCGCGATGACCACGAGATCGCGGTCGACCGCACGGGTTCCCCTGAACGTCACGAAGAAGACGATGAAGAAGACCATCAGCGCGACGAGCATGACCTTGGCCGAGATGCCGACGCTGAACACGAGCACGAACAGCGGGGCCAGCGCGACCTTCGGCAACGCATAGAACGGCAGGATGATCGGCTCGAGGATGTCGCCGAGAACCCTGGACCAGCCCAGCACGAAGCCGACCAGCGCGCCGAGCGCGAACCCGACGACCGTCTCGGTGAGCGTGACGCCGAGCGCCGTCCACAGTGCACCGTCGCGGATCCACCGGACGATCTGCTCGACGATGGCGTCCGGCGAGCTGGTCCAGAAGTCGGTGCCGAACCAGGTCGCCACCAGCTGCCAGGCCGCCAGCAACCCGACGATGACCGCGGTTTGCATGGTCAGGAGTAGTCCGGGAGGCCGCCTGGCGCTCCCGGTCGGGCCGGCCCTGTCGACTGTCGTCGTCGATGCCACGCTCACCCTGCCAACTACTCGCCGGTGCCCGCATCGTTCGATGGAGCACGGTTGCGCGAATATATGATATTGAAAACTAGGCGTCAACGGCCTAATTCTGCAAACCTGACGAGCCATCCTGGCGCCGGGCCCGCCCACTTGGCGCAGGTCATCCCGGTAGACACGCTCTTGTTTCGGCAACCTGGTCGATATATTATAGCGCCTGTACGTCAGTCCTGCCCGTCGCTGCCTATCCCGAGAGCACTCATCGACGAGCACGGACCGCACCAGTACTACCCAGGGGCGAGTGTTGGGAGTTCGGTCGATGGGCGTTCGCAGCACGACGAGGTGTTTGCTGGCCGCGACGGCCTTGGTCGCACTGACCGCCGGGTGCGCGAACGGCGGCGGTGGGGGTGGCGCGCCGAAGGCCGGGGCACTGCCCGCCAATCCGGACGGCTACCCCGACAGCGAGATCACGCTCCGGCTGCCCGCGCCCGGTAGCCAGACCGAGGCCCTCGGCCGAAGCCTCGTCGAGAACGGCATGTCCGAGCTGTCGCCTGTGCAGGTCCGGGTCGATCCGCTGCCCAACGGCGGCACCGACGACTCCGCGTCCTCGGTGGTGCACGACCCCCGGGTGCGCGACGGGCACCTGGTCACCATGATCACGAACTCGACCGTGGCGAGCACGGCGATCGGCGCCGCCCCGTTCGCCTTCGATGACATGCAGGGCGTGGCCAGGCTCGCCTCGCAGCCGCTGGGCTTCGCGGTCCGGGCCGACTCGCCGTGGCAGACTCTCGACGACCTGGTGCAGGCGGCGCGGCAGGACGCCACCAAGATCAGGGTCGGCCTGTCCGGCACGGCCGGCGGCTTCATCCACATCGCGGCGATCCAGCTGAACAAGGCGATCGGCGCCGACGGCGACTTCGCCATCGTGCCGCACAAGACCTCCGGCGAGTCCACGCTGACGCTGCTCGGCGGCGGCGTCGAGATCGCCATCGGCATCGCGTCCGGGCTCACCCAGCAGGCCGAGGCCGGCAAGATCCGCATCCTGGCCACGATGGGCGCCGAGCGCACCGCGGACGCGCCGGACGTGCCCACCCTGAAGGAGTCCGGCTACGACCTCGTGGTCGAGAACCAGATGCAGGTGGTCACCGGACGCGACGTACCGGCGGACAAGGTGGCGTGGCTGAGCAAGCTCGTCACCGAGTCGGTGGGGGTCAAGGCCGCCCAGGACGCCATGGTGAAGCTCGGCTGGACCCCCGCGCCGCTCGACGCCGCCGCGACCCAGGAAGCAATGCGGACCGCGTTCGACGACGCTCGCGACCTCGGCGAGCAGCTCGGCCTCATCTCCAAGTAGGGCACCGGTCCTTCGGTCAGGGAGGAGTGTGGATGCGCAGCCGCGCCGACCTCGCGCCGGGCATCGTCCTGCTCGCGTTCGGCATCTGGGTGATCGTCGAGAGCCGGAACATCAGCTACACCAACCTGATCGGCAACGACCCGCTCACCCCGGCCACGGTGCCGACCGCGCTCGGCGTGTTGCTGTCCGTGCTGAGCATCGGGCTGATAGTGCGGTCGCTGGTCTGGCGGCCGACGACGGTGTCCACTGAGGACAGCTCGGACCCGGTGGCCGAGGCCGTGCCGCGTGGGCGCGCGGCACAGGTCGTCCTCGCGATCGTCGTGTGTGTCGGCTACGCGGTGCTGCTCCCCCGCCTCGGCTTCGTCATCACCACCCCGCTGCTGGTCGCCGCGCTGATCGCGGTGGCGGTGGGCCGCGAGCGCCCGGTCGTCACCGCGCTCATCGCGATCATGCTGCCGGCCGCCTGCTACCTGCTGTTCATCGAGGCGCTCGGCCTGGACCTGCCCGTGTGGCCGGGCGCCGGGCCGATGCCATGAGACAGCGTGCGAGCGAACCAATGTCACAGGGCAACCGCGAGCGACGCGACCGAGCCCGCGAGGGGGAGTTCGTGAGCGAGCGTGCGAGCGAACCATCAACACAGGGCGACCGCGAGCGGCTCGACCGAGCCCGCGAGGGGGGGTCATGAGCTACTTCCTCGACGGGCTGGCGGCCTCGGTCACCCCGTTCTCCTTGCTGGTCATCATCATCGGCGTGCTGTGGGGCATGGTCGTCGGCGCGCTGCCCGGGCTCGGGCTGGTCATCGCGGTCACGCTGGCGCTGCCGTTCACCTACTCGATGAGCGTCTCGGACGCGTTGCTCCTGCTGGTGGCGACGGCGGCCGGCGCCCAGTTCGGCAACGGGGTCACGGCCATCACCGTGGGCATTCCCGGGTCCCCGTCCGCCGTGCTGACCGTGGTCGAGGGCTACGCGATGTTCAAACGCGGTGAGGGTGGCGAGGCGCTGTTCCTCAACCTGGTCGCCGCGTTCATCGGGCAGGTGCTCGGCGCCGTCGGCTTCGTGCTGCTGATCGTCCCGCTCGCCGCCGTCGCGCCGAACTTCCTGGCCCCGGAGATGTTCGCGCTGACCGTGATCGGGCTCCTCGCGGTCGCGACGCTCACCGCGGGCGACACGCTGAAGGGCATCTCGGCACTGGTGGTCGGGCTGATCTTCGGCACCGTGGGGGCCGACCCGGTGGCCAGTGTCCCCCGGTTCGTCCTCGGCATCCAGGAAAACTACCGCGGCCTGGACATCGTCGCGGTCACCGTCGGGCTGCTGGGTCTCGGCGAGCTGCTGCACCAGCTGTACACCGGCACCTTCGCGAGGTCCGGGGCCACGTCGGCCGCCGCCGCCAAGGCGCACGCGAAGCAGGCGCCACAACGGCTGCGGGTGTGGGCGCCGCTGAGCAGCCTGCCGCCGGTACTCGTGGCCGCGGCGTTCGGCTGCGTGGTCGCCTTCTTCATCGGCGTGATCCCCGGCCTCGGCGCCACCGCCGCGACGTTCATCGTGTACCAGCAGCTCCGGCTGGTCGCCCGCAGACCGGATGAGCTCGGCAAGGGGTCGCGGGAGGGTCTGGTCGCGCAGAACACCGCGGACAACGCCGTGGTCGGCGGGGAGCTCGTGCCGACGCTCGGGCTCGGCATCCCCGGATCCGGCAGCATGGCCGTGCTGATGGGAGCGCTGGTACTGCAAGGGATCGAGCCGGGGCCCAACGTCCTGCAGACCAGGCCCGAGCTCACCGGAACGGTGGCCGCGGGCCTGGTCATCGCCGGCCTGTTCCTGCTCCCGCTCGGCTGGGCGTTCTCCTACTACGCGTTCCAGCTGACCCGGGTGTGGCCGGCGGCCATCTTCAGCGGCGGCATCAGCCTGATCCTGCTCGGCGCGTTCGCCGCCGAGGGCCGCATCTTCGACATCTACATGATCATCCTGTTCGGCGTGGTCGGGTTCCTCCTGCGCAGGTTCGACTTCCCCGTCGCCGCGACCGCGATCGGGTTCGTCCTCAGTGGACTTCTGGAGACCAACTTCCGGCACGGCGTGCTGATCACCGAGGGCAGCATCGGTGCCTTCTTCTCCCGGCCCATCACGCTGATCCTGCTGCTGTTCGCCGCCGGGATGCTCGTGCAGCAGTGGTTCTGGAACCGGCGACGGACCCGGCGGCGGAAGGACGCCCCGGAGACCACCGAATCCCCTGTGACCAAGTGACCGGAAGGCTGGTATCAATGCCCGTCATCGAGACAAGCGACGCGTGCACGATGTACTACTCCGAGGAGTGTCATGCCGACCCCTGGGGCCCGGAGCCGGAGACCGTGCTGCTGGTACACGGCATGGCCGAGTCGTCCCGCTCATGGACGGCGTGGGTGCCGCACCTGTCCAGGCGGTACCGGGTGGTCCGGGTCGACCTGCCAGGCTTCGACCGGTCCACAGTGGACATCGAGACCTACGACTTCTCGATCGCGTCGCTGGCCACGGAGCTCGCCAACTTCCTCGCCGTGACCGGGTGGGAGTCCGCGCACATCGTCGGCGCCAAGCTCGGCGGCAGCATCTCCCTCGACTTCGCCTCCCGGTTCCCGGAGCGCACCCGCAGCGTCACCGCACTGACCGGTCCACTGTGGGCGGAGGGCAACGGGCGCATCTCGCACCAGCCGGACATCCCCGGCAAGGTGACCGCCGCCGGCACCGAGCAGTGGGCCGGCGAGACCATGGGCTACCGGCTCGGCTCGGGTGTCTCGGACGCGCAGCGGGAGTGGTGGGCCAAGCTGATGGGCGCCACGAACAAGGACCTCGTCGCCAGGGCGGCCAGCCGCAACGCCGGCCTCGACCTACGACCGCGGCTGGCGCTGATCCGGGCCAAGGCGCTGATGATCACCAGCCAGGCCAGCAGGCTCGCCAACGGCCCCTCCCGAGACCTGTGGAACGCAGAGATCCACGACAACTACGGCTTCCTGGTCCTCCCGGTCGACGGCTACCACATCGCGGCGGCGATCCCCGACCTGTGCGCCGACATCGTGGCCGCCTTCATCGGCGGCGCCTCCCCCACCGAACTGGCTCAGATGGACGTCCGGGTCTGACGCCACCCCGCGGGGCTGAACTCGTGCCGTAGCTCACGCCGGCCACCTACTGGCAACCGGCAGTTGCCACGCTCCGGCGCCCAACCGGCCGGACCGCGAGTCCCCGCAGCAGCCGAGAGCGCCCGGCGAAGCCGGCCTTGACCAGGCAGGGAGTCATCGATACTCGCAATGCATGACGAGTGATGCTATATCATAGACTCAACGCTTCGTCGGCTCTGGAGGTCACGTGGAAGTCGGCTTTCACCTGGGCCCGGTGGTACTCACCGGAACGGACCTCGGTACCCAGTGGCGCGAGCACATCGATCAGGTCGCCGCCGCGGCCGACCACGGCTTCGGCTTCTTCTCGGTCGGCACGCATTTCGCCGTGCATCCGTTCCAATACTTCAACATCTACCCGTGGCTGGCCCGGCTGACCGCGGCCGCGCCCGAGCTGACCGTGGTGTCCTCGGTGGTGCTGGTGCCGCTGGCCAACCCGCTGGAGGTGGCCGAGCAGGTGGCCACGCTCGACGTGCTCAGCGGGGGCCGGTTCCGGTTCGGCTGCGGGCTGGGCTACCGACCGGTCGAGTTCGACATGTTCGAGACCAGCCTGCGCCACCGCGCGGCCAGGTTCACCGAGGCGCTCGAGGTGATGCGCCGGCTGTGGGCCGAGGACACGGTCACTCACCACGGCCGGTTCTTCCACTTCGACGAGGTGCGCCCCGGAGTCCGGCCGGTGCAGGACCCGCACCCGCCGGTCTGGATCGCCACCAACTCCGAGCCGGCCACCCGGCGCGCGGCCACGGTTGGCGACGCCCCGTTCTGGAGCCCGTTCCTTGGCGGCGAGGCGCTGCGCCGGCACCACGAGCTGCACGAGCGGACCCGGCGCGAGCACGGCCGACCGGCACCGGCCGAGGTGCCGATCGCCAGGGAGTTCTCCATCGGGCGGACCAGAGCCCAGGCGATCGAGGACGGCCGGGCCGGCATGATCCGCAAGTGGGAGGTCTACGCCGAGCACGGCCTGCAGGACTCGCTGTCCGAGAAGGACAAGGAGCTGACCGGCGACTTCGAGGAGATGGCCAGGGAGACGTTCATCCTCGGCGATCCCGGTGAGTGCGCCGAGGAGATCGCCAGGTACGGCGAGGAGTTCGGGATCACCCACATGAAGCTGCGGGTGCAGTACCCGGGCATGCCGCACGACAAGGTGATGGAACGCATCGCGCTGACCGGCGCGGTCATCGAGCGGCTGCGCTGAGGAGTCGTATGCGGATCGCGGTGGTGCTCTCCGACGGCCATCCCACCGGGGTCGACCCCAAGGCCGCGCTGGCCGCCGACCTGGCGCTGCTGGCCGCGGCGCGGGACCGGCTGGACGGGGTCACCCTGCGGCACGGCTGGGGCACCGCGCCGCGGTGGAATCCGCAGGTGCTGACCACTGCCGCGTACCTGTCCGGGGCTGCCGGACAGCTCGCGGTCACCGTGCACGGGCTGCCGTTGGGCGTGCGCAACCCGATCGAGCTGGCCGAGCAACTGGCCACGGTGGACCATGCCTGGAGCGGTCGGACCCGGGCCGGCCTGGCGGTCGGCACGCCGGCCGAGTGCGCCAGCCACGGCATCGACCCGGCGCACGCGGCCGACCGGTTCGCCGAAGGCCTGCGGCTTCTCCGGTCCATGTGGACGGACGAGACGGTGCGCGGGACCGGGCCCGGCTACGTGTTCGACGAGGTGCGCCCGACGCTGCGTCCGGTCCAGCCGAGCGGGCCGCCGCTGTCGCTGGCCGCTAAGGACGGCGCCGACGCGGAGACCGCTGCCCGGCTCGGGCTCGGCCTGCATGCCGAGCTCGGCCCGAACGGCGAGTGGGAAGGGCTGGTCGGCAGGTACCGGTCCGCCGGCGGATCCGGCGAGCTGAGCCTGACCATCGGCTTCGGTGCGACCGGCGCGGGCGAGCTGGCCCGGCTGGCGGCGGCCGGGGTGGATCAGGTGGACGTCCGGGTGCGGGCGCCCGGTGCCGACCCGGCCCACGTAATGTCCACTGTGGACGAACTGGCCGCGCGCGGCCAGTCGGTCCGGAAGGGCTGAGGGTCGTGGACCCGCCGCCGCTGCCAAGGACGGTGCGGGTCGATCCTGACGACCTCCGCGTCGGCGACGGGCACCGATGATCCCCCGGTCACGGTGCGGCTCGAGTCGGTGCCCGGCGCCTGGGATGCCACCTGTCGCTTGGCAAGGCTCCCAACGCGTCCACCGGTCGGGCCGTGGCCACGTTGATCCGGGTGGTCGGCGAGGCAGTGCCCGGGACCATCGACGTGGCGGTCACCGGCCACGTACGGCCTGTGCTTCGCCGGAGCTGCCGGGAAAACAGGGCGGGCCGGCACCGCATACCGAGCGCGGCCTGCCGGACTCCCCCAGGTGCGGCACGCTCGATCGGTGGCCACCATGACCGGCGCGGCCAGGCTCGCAGCCGAGCACGGACACCGAAGGGCGCCGAAGCCGAACACTGGGGCCGGCAGGTCCGCTCGGCGGTCCGCTCGAGGTCCTGCGGACCATCCGCAGCTCAGCCATCCGTCTCCACGTCTACCGCCATTGCGGCAAGGAACCGCGACACCGCGAGATAGTAGGCGACCAGGCCGGTCAGCTCGACCAGCTCGGCATCCGCCAGCCAGCGCAGCACCGCCTTGGTGTGCCGGTCGGTCACCGCGGCGGCGAGCACCGCGTCGGCGTAGTGGATCAGGTCCCGCTCCCGGTCGGTGAACAGACCACCCGGCGGATCGGTGTGGTCCAGCGCGTCCAGCTGGGCTCGGCTGACTCCGGCGGCCAGCGCGAGCGGGGTGTGGTGGTGCAGCTCGTATGCCGACCGGGTGCGCGCACCGACCCGGCAGATGATCAGCTCGCGGGTGCGGTCGTCCAGCCGTCCCCGGTAGCGCAGCCGGCTGCCCAGCTCCAGCCAGGTGCTGGCCAGGGACGGCTCGTGCAGCAACATTCGGTACAGGTTCGGTAACTCACCGTTCCTGGCCTGACCGACAGCGTCGGCGGCGGCCCGAATCTCCGAGTCGCCGCCAAGGTCTGGGTACTGAATGCGAGCCACTCGTTCAGCCTTTCTGCTGGTCGAGGTCGATCAACAGCAGACCGTAGGACAGGCTCTTGCCATGCGCGTCCAGCTCCAGAGCCGCGGACACCCCGCCGGGCCTCGTTCCGTGCAGGACGAAGTTCAGCCCGCACACGGTCGGCACCTGGTAGCGGTGCACCTCGCCGGTCACGATGCCGGCGAAATGCGCCGCCACCCGCTCCACGGTCAGCAGCTCGACCAGCAGCGGGTAGTCCTCGTCCCGGTACGGGAACACGCAGATGTTGGTGATCTCGCCCTTGTCGCCGGCTCGGGCGTGGGCGATCTCGTGCAACAGCATGGCCGATCTCCTCAGCAGCGGAATCAGGTGGTCGCCGTGTGCAGGGTGGTGTGCACGAGCGAGCGCGGGATCGAGGTGGAACGCACCGAGACCACGGCCCGGGCCGAGGACCGCTTGCCGGCCCCGCCGGCCGGGCCGGTGATGGTCAGCGCCTCCACCTCGGCCCCGACGATCGCCGCCGCGCGCTCGGTCGCCGTCCGCGCGGCGATGCGCAGCCGGACTTCGAACGGCTCGGGCGGCTCGGCCCGGCGGGCGATCGGGCCGAGCACAGAGTCGTACCCGATGAACTCGGTGCGCAGACCCGTGTAGTGCACGCCCTGGCGGTCCAGCCGGTCCCGGACGATCTCGGCGCTCAGCCTGGCTCGGCTCAGCGCGCCCGGCCCGGCGTAGGACATCTCGCCCTCGCCGATGAATCCGTCCCGGACGCCCATCACCACCTTGAGCTCGTCCGGCCGGACCCGGCCGGATCCGCCGGAGACGGCCACCCGGTCCTGGCCGGCCGGCGCCAGCGCCGCCCTGGAGAAGTCGGCGGTGACGTCCGGGGTCAGGTACGCCGCCGGATCGTGGATCTCATAGAGCAACTGTTCCTTGCAGGTGCGCTCCGACACCTGCCCACCGGTCCCGGGTGTCTTGCAGACCACCGCGGTGCCGTCCGGGTCCACCTCGGCGATCGGCATGCCGATGCCGGTCAGGTCGGGCACGTCCTTGCGGCCGGGTTCGGCGAAGTAGCCACCGGTCACGCTGGAGCCGCACTCCAGCAGGTGGCCGACCATGGTGCCGCGGCCGAGGCGGTGCCAGTCGTCCGCGGCCCAACCGAACTCGTGCATGAGCGGGGCGACGAACAGCGACGGATCGGCGATCCGGCCGGCCAGCACCACCCGGCAGCCGGCCCGCAGCGCGGGCAGCAACGCGTCCGCGCCGAGGTAGGCGTGCGCCCAGTCCACCTCGCCGAGTGCTTCGCCGATCGGCTGGCCGGTCTCCCACACGGTGCGGTCCAGGCCGTCGAGCTGCTCGAGTACGTTGTCGCCGTCGACCGCGCCGATCAGCATCCCGGTCAGACCGAGCCGGCCGGCGATCTCCACGGTCGCGTCCAGCGCGCCACGCGGGTTGGCCGCGCCGAGGTTGGAGACCAGCGTGGTTCCCCTGGCACAGGTGGGCAGCAGGGTCTCCATCCTGGTCCGCAGCCCGGCGTCGTAACCGAGCGACGGATCCCGCCGCTTCCTCGCATAGGCCAGCGCCAGGGTTCGCTCCGCCAGGCACTCCAGCACCAGGTAGTCCAGGTCGCCGCGCTCGGCCAGTTCGGCCGCGGCCTCCAGTCGATCCCCCGCGTATCCGGCGCCGCATCCGATCCGCACCACGCCGGCCGTCACTGCTCTTCGCCCTTCATGAGATTTAATCTATCGTATATCTTTGGAGTTCAGGAGGGTCATGTCGCGCTCGATCCGGACTCCGAGATCATCACCGCCGCCGAGGCCCTGCTCGCCGACGTCCTGCCCTCCGAAGCCGGACGACGATGGATGACCGCCGACGACAAGCCTCCAGATCGGCGTCGTCTACCTCCATCCGCATCCCCACCATGGCCTGCGGTTGTGCTCGAGCCGGATCTGCTGTGCTCCCGCCCTGCTACTGGGCAGGCGCCGTCTTCGCGAGATAGACGGTGGCAGTCGCCTCGCGCTGCTGCAGCGGGTTGTCGAAGCGGACGATCTCCGCCCGCGCCTCCTCGAAGGTCTGCGCGAGCGCCGAGGTGAACTCCGCGTCCGGCGGGTCATTCGACCACAGCGCGAACACCCCACCCGGGTGCAGTCGTGCACCGAGACGCCGCAGGCCAGCAGGCAGGTACAGATCGGCGTGGCCGGGATGAAGGAGATGGCGCGGCGAATGGTCGATATCGACGACAATGGCGTGCCAGAGCCGTTCGGGCACCATCGGCTCCACCGCGGGGTCGAACCCGGCACCAGAACGCAGCATCGCGAAGAAATCGCCATGAACCAGGCGGCACCGTGGATCGGCCGTCAATTCCGCGCCAGCAGGAATCAACCCGCGCTCGTGCCACTCGATCACCTCGCCCAGCGCGTCGACGACGACCACGCGGCGCACGGCCGGGTTCTCCAGCACCGCCTGCGCCGTGTAGCCAAGACCGAGCCCGCCGACGACCACATCCAGCGGCGTGGGCGCCAGCTCCGCAAGCGCGAAACGCGCCAACTCCACCTCGGCGACCGTGAACAGGCTCGACATCAGAAAGTCGTCATTCAGCTTGATCTCATGCACGTCTCTACCGACAACGGGATCCCACCGCCGCCGCAGAACGAGCTCCCCCAACGGCGTCACCCGCCAATCAAGCTCCTCGAACCGCGCACTCACCCGATGCCCGTCACGCATGAACTCACCCCCGCACGATAGCCACCCGTCATCGCCGGAGTGACGGTGGCACGCACACCCACGCCTCGCCGGCCGGGCAGCCTCCCGGGCAGCAGCCGCCGGGTGGCCACCAGCCGGTGGACGGGACCGGGAGCCCCGCTCCTCAGGGATCGGCCAGCGTTCCTGGGCCTCGGCACGTTCGCGCTCGCCGCCGTCATGGCTTTCACCAAACCCGGACGCCGGTGAGACGTTGCACCCCATCAGCGTCCCGTTGACCGGTATCGGCATGCTGCTCATCGGAGTCGCCACCACTTCACACCGGACATTGGCGCGGCTTTCGGCGCTTCACCCCGCTGGATCACACGTGGCTCATCCGCAACACTGCACTGTGGACCAACCCGGGGTGAGGTCGGGGCCGACCAGCGAGGAGCCGGTCAGTTCGCGAGTGCGCGGAGGCGGCGTTGGACTTCGTCGGGGCCGAGTGTGGCGGCGACGGCGTGGAGGTCGGGGCTGCGGGTGGAACCGGTGAGTGCGACCCGGATGAGTTGTGAGGCTTCGCGGATGGACCCGGGGTAGGCGGCCGGGTTCTTCTTGTATTCCTTGGCGTTGGGGGCGAAGCCGTGTTTCGCAGCGAGCCGGCGGATCTGGTCGAACCATTCCTTGGGGTCCTCGAGCGGCTGGTGGCCGCCGGCGAAGTCGCCGAGGAACGCCTGGACCAGTTGCGGATCAAGGCCGCCGAGCCGGCGGTCGGCCGGATCCGTGACCGGCGCGAACAGCGCGGAGAAGAAGAACCCGTAGGCGGGCCGGAAGTCCGACCATTTCCGCAGGTCTTTGCGGGGGTTCTCCACACCCTCGCCTCGTTCCACGGCCAACGCGCGCAGGGCGAGGCCGAGGTTGGCGTCGAGGACTGTGACGATCTCGGAATCGTGGGTGACCGCCCAGGGTCGGAGGGCGTCGAGGATCTGCTCACCGGAGAGGGTCGCAATGTGATCGGCGGAGATGTCCTCCAGCTTGGCCAAGTCGACCAGAGGCCCGGCGACGCCGCATTCCTGGAGGCGGATCGGCTCGGCGAGAGCCTCGGACAACGGCAGCTCGGCGAGCCGGCCATTGGCCAGCCCGCGCAGGTAGTACAACACCGCGTCGGCCGGGTAGCCGGCACCGATGTAGAAGTCGACGCCGGCCTCGGGGTCCTTGCGCTTGGACAGCTTGCGCTTGCCGCCGGAGATCTGCTTCATCAGCGGCGCGATGTGCGCGTACTTCGGTATGTCGAAGCCGAGGGCATCGAACAGCTGCAGGTGCAGCGGGACCGAGGAGATCCACTCTTCGCCGCGGATGACCAGCGTGGTCCGCATCAAGTGGTCGTCGATGGCGTGCGCGAAGTGGTAGGTCGGAAGCCGCAGCGGCTGGTCAGAGGACTTGAGGATGACGACATCGTTGCGGTTGGCCTCGTGTTCGAGCTCGCCGCGGATCTCGTCGACGAACCGCGCGCGCTGCCCGGCCGCGGCGTCGGGGGCGCGGAAGCGCACGACGTAGGGAGTCCCCTTCTCCAGCTCAGCGAGTACGGCGGCCTGGTTGGCGTCGTGCCAGATCGCCCAGGTGCCGTAGTAGCCGGGTGGGACCTTGGCGGCCTGCTGGCGCTTCGTGATGTCAGCCAGCTCGTCCCGGGTGGCGAAGCACAGATAGGCCTTGTTCTGGCGCAACAGGTGCCGCACGTAGGTGAGGTAGATCTGCTCGCGGGCGGACTGGTGATACGGCCCGTAGTCGCCGGAGCCCTCGCCCTCGGTGGGCTCAAGATGGAAGTAGTCGAACGCCCGGTCGAACTGGGCCAACGCGCCTTCGACCTCGCGGGACTGGTCGGTGTCCTCGACCCGCACCACGTACCGGCCGCCGGAGCGAGCGGAGATGTCCCGGTCGATCATCGCGACGTACACGCCGCCGATGTGCACGAACCCGGTGGGTGACGGCCCGAACCGGGTCACTTCGGCACCGGCCGGCAGGTCGCGTGCCGGGTACCACTGTTCCCAATGCTCGGGCTCGGGCAGGTCAGCAGGGAACAACGAGTCGATGACCGCGTGGTCGAGCAACGCTTCTCCTCCGCAGGGCGTGCGGGTCGCACGCCACAGTGTTGACAACCCAACAGGTGCCGCGTCGATTCTGCCTGGTTGGCTACGTTGCCAGGTGCCGGGGCCGTGAGCGGACAGGACCCGCTCAGCGGGAGTCAGCCCAGGTCGTCCACGGCGACGGTAGCCTCGTCCGGGGCCCGTCGAGCGCCCGGACACCACCGAATGACCGCCACCAGCACAACGACTGCTCTTCGCGCACCGGCTTGTACAACCACGTCCACGAGCAACTGCGACGAACGGGTGGACAACAAGGGCCGACCAGCAAAGATCGAACACGTGTTCGATGGTGGCTCGTCGGCGGGACCGAGATCGCGCCAGGCCGTCCATTACCTGGTGGTCGTGTGGCGCATGGCTTGTTCGGTGATGGCCTGGGCGCGGGCTGCGCCGATGCGGTCGCCGGTGTCGCGGTGGATGGTCAGGGCCTGCTCGGCGAGTTCGAGGGCCCGCCCGGCGTCGCGGTCCAGGTGGATCACGGCGAGGGCGGTGAGGGCGTCGCCCTCGAGGACCCGAAAGTGTGCCCGCCGGGCGATCGCCAGCCAGCGTCCTGTTCCTGATCACCATCGTCGCCCTCATCGGCTACCTGTCCATGGGCTCGCGGCCCAGCGCCGCCGCCGTCCCGATGCGGCTACGGGGTGACCACCGCGCGCAGGAGCTCCTGCGGGTCGTCGATGCATTCGCCGGTCCACACGATCGAGCTCACCGCGAGCACCGCCGGGACGACGACCAGGATGCGTGCATGCACGCGGGTGTCGAGCAACGCGGCCACCCGCGGAGGCACCTCACCCGAGCGCGAGCCGACGTGCAGTGCGCCCGCCGACGCCGAGGCGCCTGCCTGCGCGCAGCGCGACGGTGCCAATCGCGCTGGGCCACCTGCCGCCTGTCGCTCAGCGCGTCAGCCGCCGCCTCGTCGGCCGCGCGCTCGACCAGAGATTCGACGTGCCGGACCATCGGCGCGAGCAGCGGGTGGATCGCCGACGCGCGCCGGGCCAGCCCCACCAGATCATGGTGGCGACCCTCGAGATGGCACCGCTCGTGGGCGATCGTCGCGGCGTACCGGCCGGCGTCGAGCGCGACGCGCATCCCGGTGGTGACCACGATCCGCGCAGGCCCGGCGGCGAACGCGTCGACGCCCTCAGTCGGCACCAGCACGACCTGTGGGTGGATACGGTCTCGTGGCCCGCATTAGGCGCTTGCTGGAAGGCCGACTGATTCCGATCGTCGACGTGGTGTCGGAGGAACTGGACGGGGTGGCGGTTGAGGAGAGAGGCCGGTGGCCACACGTCGGCACCGGCGACCTCGGGCGCGCTCATCTCGGGCAGCGACGGCGCTTGCCGGCGGTCGTGGTGTTGGGAGGAACTGCGGCCGGTCGCGCGCGGCGGCACCTGCAGCCCACCGGGTCCTGACGGTGGTCCGGCGCCGAAGTCGGCGAACGCGCCGCTGGTGACGAGCGGCGTGCCAGGAGCACGTCGCCTGCGCCGGACCTACAGCGCCATGTCGTTGGCGTCGTCACCGAACACCGTGAGCACGCCGTCGACGTCGACCAGCGCAGCGATGAGGTCGTTGACGGACCCGCTGCCCTGCACGCTGAACCACACCGTCACCGTGCGCGCGCCGCGTTTCTCACCGTGCTGGTCCACGGACACCTCGCCGACGGAGACGTTGCCCCCCGTGCATTCAGCAAGTACCAGCCGCAACACTCCCCGACCATCCACATAGGTCAGCCGGATCCGGGACGACGCGTACTCGGAACGCGGCAGCCGAGCGGCGAGCGGCGCAAAACCGAACACGACCACGAAATGCCCCGCGGTCACCGCAATCGCGAGCAGCCACAGCCCGGCACCGGCGGCCATCCCGACCGCCGAGGTCAACCAGACCACCGCGGCCGTGGTCAAGCCGCGCACAGCGTCGCGCCGGACGAAGATCAGCCCACCGCCGATGAACCCGATCCCGGAGACGATCTGCGCGGCGACCCGCGACGGGTCGAGCGTGACGTGCTCACCGAGCACGTCGAAGAACCCGTACTTGGACACCAACATGATCAGCGCCGAGGCGAACCCGACCAGAGTGTGCGTGCGCAGCCCGGCGCTCTTCTGCCGGACCTCACGCTCCAACCCGATCGCCGCCGACAACACCAACGCCAGGCCCAACTCCGCTATCTGCGACCAGCCCTGACCGGCGGCCTCACCCGACGACGGCAGTGCCATCGCCCCAGGCTAGCCGCTCGCCACCGCGAGCTCTGATCACAGGGTTCTCCATCACCGACCTGTTCACCCCGGTAATCGACACGGCCGACGAGCGACTCGGCGGACTCGCCCCGCGACAGGTCCAGCCGTTCTCGGCGACGTCGCCGACGGCCACCAGCCGCTCGAAGACCCAAGGAGTGGTTCCATCAGTTCCGCCGGCTCGCCGCCGCCTCCGCGCACTCGACAGGCGACCTGATTTGCGCTGCGTAAGGCGAGGACTGCGGGTCCTGCGAGTCCACAGCGCGAACGGATGACCTATTCGGACTGATCGCGACACCGGACCGATGAGCGGAGGCCGGCCAGACCGCCGCGGATGACCGGGCCGCGGCGGCCGGCGCGGTGCTCGCCGACACCGACCTGCTGCCAGGACACGCAGACGCGCGTGACAGGCGATATCGGTCCGACAAGAACCCACCCACCGCAGCGAGTATGGGAGTCGACGCAGCCGGCGACGGCGTCCTCCCCAACCGGTGAGAGCACCATCGTCGTTCGGACGGCGGCCACGTCGACGTTGCCATGTCGGGCCTACGTGGCTGGGTCAGGACGGCCAATCCGGAAGTTGGCCGGCGAATGTGGTCACGAACAGGATGTCCTCGATCTGCTCGTCCTTGAAACGCTTTCTGACCTCCTCGGTGTTCGGCAGCTTCAGCTCCCAAGTGCCGACCGGTTTCTTGCCGAGGATGGCCATCCATGCGCCGGCGTTGCCCTTGAGCGTGCTCGCCACTCCGCCGCTGGTGGTGGCGCCGCCGCCAGCCGGGGTGGTGCCGCCCTGCTCGGTGAAGCGGAGGGTGGCGCCGGTGATCTCGGATGCTGGTTCGTCGGCCTGTGCGAAGTACAGCGCGACCTGGGCGATCTTGAGCTCCTCGAGGTTCGGCGGAAAGTCCTCGCGCCTCGTCTGGAAGCGCACGGTCATCGGGGCGTCGGTCTGGTCCGGGTTGTGTAGGTCGAACCACTGGTCGGCGAGCTGGTGCCGGAAGCTGTACGGGCGATCCCCGCTGTATCTCGTGGGCAGTTCCTGGAGCACCTGTTGCCGGTAGTCGAAGCTGTTCAGCGCCGTGTACTCGAAGGTGACGAGTACGTCGGCGATGGTGCCATAGTCGATTCCAATGTTCGCCGCCTTGGGCAGGCGCAGCTCCCAGCCGGCCTCCATGCCGATGCCCTCGAACGGTGCCAGCAGTTCCGGTTGCGGATTCAGCTCGAACACGCCGGTGGCGTCGCGTGGTGCGGTGAACGCGATCGACTGTGGCCCGTGGTACGCGGTCACGGTCTGGAAGACGTTGCCGCCCACGACCACCCGGGAGGTGCCGGCGGCCGACAGGGTGGCCCTGACGCCCTGCGTGGGCGGTATCAGGGCGACGAAGGTGGTGCGCACCCGGTGGATCAGCCGCAGATAGTGCCCGGGGAACTCGAGGTCGAGGTCCCGCAGCGTGGTGGTGAAGCCCATGACGCCGGTCTGCCGGAACCGTTGGAACTCGGCGGGGGCCAGCGCGGCGAGCGAGACCGTCCTGGTCAACTGCAGCTTGCGGGTAGTGGTCTCGAACGCGTATTGGTCCAGGCCGGTCAGGTCGGCCAGCAGCCGGGCCGAGCCGGTGAGCCCGCGGCGGTCCGGCCCCTCCTCGCCGAGGCCGCTGGCCGCAGGCGCGGTCCAGTAGTCGGCCTGGATGATCACCGGCGGCAGCTGTTGGCGCTCGAAGGCGAGCTGGTTCTCGGCCAGCTTGGCCACCGCGGTGGCGTGCCGCAGCAGGTAGGCGTACACCCGCTCCAGCTCGCGGACCATGAAGCTCCATAGCTCGACGCCGGTGAACTTGGTGGTCAGGAAGTCGATCGTGGCCTCGGCATTGTCCTGCTGCAGCTCGGAAATGGCCTGCTCCTGGACGACGACCCGCTCGTGCGCCTGGGCGATCTTGACCTGCTGCCGGCCGATCTTGACGTCCTGCTCGGCGAGCGACTTGTCGTACTCCCATCCCTGCGCACGCCGCTCGTAGTCGGCCATCGTGCCCAGCATCTGCGACTGGGTCGACAGGGCCTGCGCGACCTGTGCGTGAATGCCGGCGAAGTCGATAATCGAGGCGACGGACATGCCGCCGATGATGTTCGGAATCGCGGCGCCCACCGCCGCCTCGAGGGAGAACCGGATGGATTCCTGAAGAAGACCCAGGCTCGCGGCCTCCAGCATGCTGATCGGCTCCTCCAGCAGCTCGGTGAAGTAATCGACCGAGATCTGGGCGCGTTCCTCCTGCAGCTCGGCGAGCGTGACGCCCTCGCCGGCCTCGGTGACCCGCAGCCGCTGCAACTGCACCCCGGCACGAGCCATGCCGAGGTCCTGCTTCGCCCGCAGCAGCGTGTACCGCTCGGCGTCCTCCCCCTGCAGGGCGGCGAAGAAGAGTGCCTCCACCTGCTGGGCCAGGCCGACGAGTTGTTTGGCCCGCTCGACCAGCACCGGGTAGCGGTACTGGGTGGGCCGCAGCGTGACCGCACCGGGCACCACGAGTTGGCCGCCGGCGCCGATGAACGGCAGGCCGCTCTCGGTGTCGGTCGACGCGGCGTAGGGCTCCAGCTGCCGGCTCATTCCCTCGATGTTGCGGCAGGTGCGGATTTTGTACAGGTTGAGTTCGGCGCGCAGCCGCAACGCTTTGAGGATCGGGTTGGGCGGGATGCAGAACGTCGGCGCGGGTGTCGGCAGGAAGCCCGTCCAGACATGGTGGTCATACAGGACCTTGGTCACCGTCAACGGCCGCGCCACGGCCGTCTTGACCAACTGGCTGAGCTGGGTCGGCGCAATCGGGTTGTACCAGCGCCGCGCGGTATCCGAGCGGCTGGCCAGCGACGGGTGTCGGTGGGGGCCGGCGCCACGCTCGCCCGTTCCCGCAACCAGGGCAGGCTCACCGGCTCGTCGACCAACGTCTGCGCGGTGACGCCGGAGATGAACGAGACCGTGTTCACCAGCTGCCGGCCGGCCGAGGACGCCACGCGCCGCGCGGCAGCGTCCACCGCGGTCCAGCTCAGCGTGGCCGCGTGCAGCCGGTCGGCGAGTTGCGTTCTCTTGTCCAGCACGGCGCCGACCGTCACGGCGGCCGGCGGGGTCTTGGCCGCGGCGATGATCTGCTGTGCGTTGGTGAAGCGGACGTCCCACGACGCCTCGGCGCCGACGGCCTGCTGGACCTTCGCGATCGTGTCGGCCAGCACGGCCTGACCGGTGATCTCGGACATGCCCTTCTTGAACACCGTGACCACCCAGGTCCAATGTGGATCGTTGATCTCGATCTCCAGGCTGCCGATCACCTCAGCGCAACCCGGCACGGTCCGCGCCAGCTCCGGCGAAGCGAGCAGGTCGAGCGCGAGCTGGTACAGGCCGCGGGCCCGCGGCACCGACTCCGGGGTGTCGATGGTGAACTCCGAGTCGGCGAAGTCGAGCAACAGGTTGACGATCGTCAGGATGGTGTACCGGGTGTAGGCGTCTTTCCTGGTGCCGGCGATGGCGTGCGGGTTGAGCGGATCCAGCAGCCAGTCGGCGCGGCGGTCGTACTGGCCCTCCGTGTCGATCTCACTTTCGGTGCGCAGCCCGTGATAGATCTTGCGGTCGTCTTGGGGAGCCGCGTAGTCGTACACGGTCCGCAGCCAGTCCAGCGCCGCGACATGCTCCCCGGTGAGCTGGGCGGCGAGGTGCACTGGGATGAAGTAGTAGGCCTCCTCCAGATAGGTCAGGTTCGACCGCGGCGAGCCCGGTGCCGCGTTGGGGACCCAGGCGTCCTCGATCGCTTCTCGCCGCGCCTGGAGATCGGCGCTGGACAAGTGGTTGGGGATCTCGAACGGGCCGCTCAACAGTGGTGCGGTTCGCCAGAAGTCGCCGTGGACCTGATAACCGCCGTCCTTGTACCGGATGGCCCTGCGCCGCGGCCCGTGATAGCCGCCGACGCCCTGGTAGACGCGCTGCCGCCAGGCGTTGATGCCGATGCTGTCTGTGCTGTCCCGGCTCGCGGCGGCCAGCCTGCCCACCGCTGGCAGCGCGCCGCCGGCTGTGCGGCTCATGTCCCATCGCCGGAACGTCACCGACTGGCCGACGATGACCAGCCGCCACAACGCCCTGGTCAGCTGCGACGACCCCATCGTGGCTTGGCCGATGATGTCGAAGGCATGCTTCCACGGGCCGTACTCGCCGTCCTCGTTGGAGTCGGCGTCCTTGATCTTGCTGTACAGCGTCAGCAGGGCGTCCATCTTCATAGCGACGAGGTACAGCGTGGTGAGGTCGTCCGCAGTCGAGTCCGGCAGGAATCCGCGGAGGAGGTGCTGAAAATGCTGCAACAGCGGGTCGTCGAAGGTTGTCGCCAACAGGTCGAGCAGTGTTGTGGCGGAGATGTACCCCATCGCGGGTACCGGAATCTGTCGGAGACTCATCCCGAGGTTGTCAACCAGCCACTGCTCGAGCTCGCCCAGAGTGGCCCATTCTCCGTCTTGATCGGGGAGGGCGACCACGTCCATGTATCGGGTACTGGCGCCGGCCGCGTAGGTGTAGGCGAAGCCGAAGTTCTCCGCGTGCAGCAGCCCTCGAAAGCCGGCGAGACCATGGGTGTGCCAGACGCCGTCGGTGAGCTTGTCCACCACTCGGAAGTGGATCTGGTCGGTGTTGGTTCGCACGAACAGAAACCTCGTCGGAAAGCCGCCCACCGCCGGCCGCTGGACCAGCGCCAGGACCTCCGCGAAGTCCTTGCCCTTGCTGCTGCCGACGACGACCTGCCAGTCGCCCTCCCGCCAGCCGCTGCCGGAGACGTCGAGCCGGCGCCAGTAGATGGCGCCGCTCGGTACCCGGATCGCCACCAGTGGTGCCGCCGTGTCGTAGTAAGTCTGCATCACCACGGCGCCGAACTGGGTCGCGCCCTCCGGCAGCTCCAGCTCGGTCGGCTCCTCGTCCCAGAAGCCGCCTTCGAGGTCGAAGCGGGTGAAGACCAGCTTCCGCACGCCCTTCTCGTGGGTGATGGCGAACAGGTAGATATGCCGTTCGTTGCTGTCGGGAATCTTGTACGGGGCGGAACCGATGAGGCGGTCGCACTGCTCCAGTCCGGGAATGGTGTCCCAGAACGACTGGCGGTACCCGGCGTCGGGGTCGGACATGACGATCGGCGGCGGCGGGTCGTAGGTGGACCAGTACGCCTGCCGGCTGTCCTTGGCGATGGCGTACATGTGCAGCAGGTCGGGGTAGCCGGCGTCGGTCTTGGCGCAGGCACCGCCTTTGGTCATCCGGGTGCTCGCCTCGCACGAGACCTGCACGTCGAGGGTCGCCACATCTTTGAGGTAGTCGCTGTAGGCGCGGGCGGCCGCGCAGGCCCGCTCGGGGGTGAAGTGGCCGTCCCGGGTGTCCTTGACCAGGTCGAGGAACGCCGGGGTGGCGCGCGGCCGCAGGCTGGGCGCGAGCACCAACTCGGGGTACAGGTGTACCAGCATGGCACCGCGCCAGGTGGCGTAGGAGCCAAGCGTCTCCCACTCGGTGTCGAAGTGGTCGGCGTCCAGTTCCAGGTCCGGGTAGACCTCGGAGAGCTCACCGATGCGAGCGGCGAACAGCACACCCTGGATTGTCTCGATGGCCTGGGCGATCCGGGTGGTGAGCTGGCAACCGCCGGCCTTCGTGTCGATGAGCAGCCGCTTGGTCAGCCAGGTGGCCTTCTCCCCTGGGTAGCCAGGTGGCGCGTCGATGGCGCCCATCAGGGCGTCGCGCAGCGCTGGCAGGGTCTGCTCCTCGACCGCGCTCACCATGTCGGCCAGCGCGGTGACCGTGGTCTGCTCATGCTCGATGCGGGACAGCAGGGTGTCCCGCCAGCTGTTGCGGGCCTGCGTGGTGGCCCGCCAGGCTGGCAGCTCGTCCGGTTCCGGTGGCGGGAACACCGTCGGGTCGATCTCCGGAAGGTGGAACTCGTCGGGGCCGAGCGCGAGGCCGAGCGTCCGCTCGTCCTCCCGCCACCGGGTGGCCAGCCGCCGCTTACGCGCCTGGACGAGGATCGAACGCACCTCTTCCCACTCGTCGGCCAGCACCGGAGCCTGC
Organism: Actinophytocola sp.; assembly: GCF_009379765.1. Lineage (GTDB taxonomy): Bacteria > Actinomycetota > Actinomycetes > Mycobacteriales > Pseudonocardiaceae > Actinophytocola. The sequence goes on from NZ_WHTD01000010.1 coordinate 66,529, forward strand.
GCGGTGAGCAGGTTGGCGACTCCGATCAGCCGCCGGAACGCCGGGAACGGCAGGGGGAACTGGTCCAGCCGCGGCACGACATCCTCGCCCGCCGCGTGTGATTCATCCAATGTGGACAGATCATCGAGTGGGACGCCGAGCGTGGACAGCACGATGGACTGCAACGCGGCCAGTGTTTCGCCCTCGGCCTCCAGTTCGGCGATCCAGTCGTTCACCGTGTCGTGGCGGGACTTCCACGTCTGGTAGACGAGACCGGAGGCGGGGTGCTCGAGATCCTTCGGGCCGATCAGGTCGGGATCGATGATGGGCGGCTCGCTGCGGGTCGCCAGCGCCTGTTGCCATTGCGCCCTGCCGGCCGCGCCGGGCCGCCACTCGGGGAGCGCGGCCTTGCGTGCCTGCCAGTAGGTGACGCCGGTTGTCGCGTGCTGCTCGGCGGTGACCCAGACCGGGTACTCCTTGCGTTGTTTCTGCGCTGAGGTGAGCGCGGTCTCCACCCGGGCCCACTCCTCGGCGGTCGGCTGGGCGTCCGGGTCGCTGCTCTGGGTGCGCGCGTGCACCGCGAGCAGGAACTGGAAGTCCTCAATGGACAGTCCAAAGTCAGTCTGGATGGTCTCGGTCGCCGCCGCCACCGTCGCCGGATCGGTGCTGGCCAGATCGCCCTGCAGGGCAAGCAGAACGGCCAGCAGCTGGTCGGCGGTCTGGCCGGGCGAGCCGAGGGCCAGCAGCAGCATGCCAGGGTAGTCGCCGGCCTTCCGCTCCGCCCGCAGTGCCTCGGTGATCTCTGCCAGCCGCTCGACCCGCTCCTGCCAGAGCTCGGCGCCCCGGCCAGTGGCGGCGATGTCGGGCAGGTCGGTGAGCTTGTCCCGCTCAGGGTCGATCAACGGCGTCCCGGCCGGGAACTCCGGCGGCCAGGTGCCGAGCTGCGGCTCGGTCAGCGAGACCCAGAACTCGGCAGGTTCGAGCAGCACATCGAGAGCGTGTTCCTCGGTTCGCCACGGCTGGTTGAAGGCGTCCTTCTGTGCTTGGACCAGGATGTCCACGACGGCGGACAGGTCTTCCGGGGCGGCCGGTTCTCCGTTGTCCAGCAGCGCCCACACGGTCACCAGCCGGCCGAACGCCTCGACGCCGAGCCTCAGGTCGGTGGCGAGCCGCTCGGTGATCTCCTCGACGTTCTCGCCGTCGCGAAGCTGCTCGTCCAGTGCCGCGAACTCGTCCGGCTGGGTGTTCGCCGCCCACGGCGTCTCGGTGACCGGCCCCTGCTGGGCGTTGTAGCTGACCAGTTGGTACATGGCGGCGAATGCCTGGGTGAGGTCGGCCGGATCGCCGAGCAGCGCGCGAGTCGCGGTGAGCCGGTCGTCGGTCCAGTCCCGACGTTTCAGCCACAGGTCGAACGGTGCCGCGCCGGGCCCGGGGTGGCGCAGGTCGTCCGGGCCGACCAGGTCCGGGTCGATGACCGGCCGCAGCTCGGTCGCCGGGAAGGCCGGCGACGGGTGGGTATCGAACCGGTCCGGTGGCCGGTCCTGCGCTTGCCACACCGTGCGGAGATGGCTCAGCCGCCAGTCGCGGAACTCGGCGTCCGGCTCTGGCGCCGGCTGGGCGACGGTGGTGTCGACCAGGCCGAAGCGCTGCTGCAGCGCCTGTTCGGTGAGCTCCGACGGGCTGGCGTTGACGTCGAGGAGCAACTGGTCGAGCTCATCCGGCCGGGCGCCCGCCAGGTCGATGCCGAGCCGGTCGGCCAACGCGGCACGGTCCTCCCGCTTCGCCGTCCTGGCCAGCCTGATCTCCTCGTAGGAGGTGCCGATTCCGGTCAGCAACGCGGCGTAGGCGTCGACCAGGTAGTCGCGGATCCTCTTCGCGAGCAACGCCTTCTTGATCGGGTGGGCCGAGGGATGCGCCTTCAGGTAGCCGCGCAGCACCTCGACGCACAGCCGGACCTGGCGGACCTTGCGGTCCATCTCCTCGCACGCGGTCGGCAGCTTGCCGAACGGCTGGTGGAACACCGAGGTGAGCAGGGTCAGCGTGGTCTGGCCACCGCCGAGGTGCTCGAGGTGCTCCTTGGCGTAGTTGAGCAGGTCGGCGAGGTAGGCGAGCGGGCTGGTCGCCGCCTGGCAGTCGTCGCAGTGGCAGCCGGTTCCGGCGAAGTGCCCGAGCAGCAGCTGCGGGATCTTGTAGGGGACCTTGTCGCTGTCGCCCTTGATGACCACCTCGGCCAGCGCGCCGGCCAGCACGTTGTCGACCATCTTGGCGTGGCTCGCCGCCGCGACGTAGGTGCGCGCCGCCCACATGTCGCCATTGATGTCGCCGGCGGCGGTGACGAACCTGGCGCGGGTGGTGGTGGCGATCTGCCGCACCCCGGCGAAGCCGCGTTCGATGAGGCCGGCGTTGTGCTCCGGGTCCGGGGAGATCGCGGCGAGGCTGGTGTGTCCCTCCAGCGCGCGCACTCCCTGATCGTCGAGATCGACGTCGAGGTCCTCGATGTTGGCCAGACCGCCGGCCCGGCGCAGATCGGTAAGCGTGTGCAGGCCACGTTCCCGCAGCCGGTCGAGCAGCCCCGCCGGCACGTCGATCCCGAACCGTTGCACGATCTCGGCCACGTGCGGAGCCGGCGGCTCGTCCGACGGCGGCTCCACCGGCACCCTGATCTCGTGCACGGTTGGCTCGCGCCCGACCTGGACCTCGGTCGCCAGCACGCGCTCGCCGTCAGGGTCGTCGATCTCCAGGTGGACGATCCTGCTCTGCTGGTCCGGGTCGGGCCACGGGATCGTGGCCAGGCCGAAGTAGCCGCGGTGGTCGGTGGCGTCGGTGCCGAGGTCGGCTGGCTGTACCCGGGCGGCTGGGTCCATGCCGTGCACGGTGAACCCGGCCAGCGGCGTGCCGTCCCGCTCGGTGACCAGCCGGCCGACGACGGGCGTGGTCTCGGTGTCCGGGTCCGGCTCGTCCAGCCTGACGCCGAGCTCGAGCAGCCGGGCCTCGATCGCGTCGAGCTGATCCTCGATGCCGGCCGGGATGATGGTGCGGCCGATCGCCCGGACCAGCGCGGCCCGCAGTTCCCCCACCGGGTAGCCGAGCAGCTCGTCGAGCACGAGCGGGTAGTCCAGCCGCCCCCAGCCGTATCCCGCCTCGACGGGCAGCTCGTGCTCGGCGCCGAAGGCCGTGGCGTCGGACAGCGTGCGCAGCTGTGCCGCCTCGATCCCGGTGTCGCCGGCCAGGAACCGCACGTCGGCGTCGGTCAGCTCGGCGAGCTGTGCCCCGTCCAGCAGCGGAGTGACCGTCGCCAGGTTCCGCTCGTACTCGGAAAGCCGGCCGTTCGGCGAGTCGAGCACGAGGTCGATGGTCGCCCGGGGCGGCGCGTTGAACAGCGTCCTCGAGGCACCGAGCAGCTCATCCCGCTCGCCGTACACCCGCACCACCAGATCGGCGCTCGCATGCTCCGACCGCGCGAACGCCTCACGGGTGTAGGTGATCTCGTACTCGCCACGCTCCCCGACTTGTGTCTCACCCAACCGCTCTTCGGACCGTAGATCCAGATCGAACGCCCGCGCCACCAGTTCCGCAGGATCGATCCCATCAGCACCGCTCACCGATCCACGAACGACAAACGCCGCAGCGGCCGCACCCACCTCTAGTTCACTCATGATTCCTCATCCTGCTGCGTTGTCACGATCGGCGAACGCCAGCCTCTACTTCAGGGACGTTAAGAAATCGAATCTTCCTGTCAATTGATTCGCCGGTTACTCTTTGCTCTTCCCGTGCCATGTGTAGGAACTACCCAGTGGAGAGATTCCTGGAGAGATTCCCCCAGAACCGTTCCCGCTGAAGCTGAATGCCCACGCGTCAGGGCTAGCCAAGACCTGCATCGGCGAATAGTGCACACCTTGAGAATCCTTGGATTTGGCCAGGGAGAAGTTCAGACCGAATGCGCCTATGCCAATAGTCTGCGAGAGGCCGCTAAATGCGCTTTCGCGGGTGGCTCCGATATTGATCGCAGGCCCGATGGATGGCAGCGAGACGCCAGTATTCGCACCGGCGCTTGCATACGCGCCTGGGAGAGACCCATCAAAGGTAGCGCCTACCTCGACGGATCCGCTGACCACGACGATGCTTCCTTCCAATTTGATTCCGCCATGCGCGATCCACGGATCAGGCGACGTCCTCCAGAGCTCACCCAAGTCTTGCAGCTCAGGTCCACTCAGCTCAGTAATCCTGCGAGGTGCTTCCAAGAAACTGTAAGATGGCTCATGAGAATTCGGCGCACCACCTATCCCGGTCAACTTCCACGCTTGCTCCTCCGCTGATTGCTCGACCTGTTGGCCCACGTCCTGCTCTTCCAACATCTGGAGACTAGAAACCGTCTCCACGGACTCGGACTCCATCTGCGTAACCCATTCGGGCGTGAGGGTAACGGAGGCCTCTTGACTCGCTGGGACCACTGACGGCTGCTGATCCATGATCTCGGAGGCTGGTGGCGCCTCGCTCGGCTCACGTGGCAGGGAAACTTGACCTTCGACCTCGCGAACGGCGTGCTGGTCGACGGACTCAAGTACTGGTTCGTCGGCTTCGCTGCTCTGCAATCCGTTTGGATCACGCCATGACATGGGAGCTGAACGTGCGTACCGATAGAGATTCATACCGTCAACAGCGCCGGCCGGATCCGTGCTCATCCATCTGTCTAGCCAGGGGGCGTAGTAGCGGGCGCTGTGGTAGGTGAGGCCGCTTTCTTCGTCGCGTTCCTTGCCGGTGAAGCGGTAACGCTTGTATGCGAAGCTGCCGAAGCTGGTTTCGCCGTACGGGGTGTACTCCTCGCGGTTGATCCATCCGCCGGCGCCGTCGACCACTAACGAGCTGCTGCCGAGGTGGTCGCCGAGGTGGTATTTCACGGCCGGGGTGGTGTCGTCGGGGAACGGCTGTCCGATTCGGACGGTGGCGATGCGGGACTGGTCGTCCATGACGTGCAGCGTGTTGTTCTCGACGGTCGAGCCGGCCGTGACGACGCGCTGATATTCGAAGGCGCCGTCGATGTAGACGGTGACCTCGACCCGGCCGCCCTGTTTGCGGATGAGCTTCTTCACCCGCTGGCCGGCCGCGTCGTACAGGTAGTGGGCGTGCACCGACGGCTCGGTGTTGCCGACTTGGGTGCGGTAGACCCGCATCCGGTCGGCGCGGTCCCAGTCGAAGTGGCGGGAGGAGGTCTCCCGCAGCAGGTTGCCGTTGACGTCGTAGGCGTAGCCCGCGGTGGTCTGACCGCTGGTCATGGTGTTGAGCCGGTTGTTGCCGGCCACCATGTCGAACTCACGCAGGAAGCCGCCACCCGTGGTCTGGTGGCCGAGGGTCGCCACGTTGCCGGCCAGGTCGTAGCCGTACCGCTCGGTGTATGCCCGGGTCAGGTTCACGTCCTGCGGTTTGGGCGTGTCCTGCCACGGCGGGGCGGGTGGCGGGACGTCGGACTCCCGGCCGGTGGCGGAGCGCAGCCGGTAGAGCGCGTCGTAGCCGAAGATCCGGTCGAGGGCGTCGACGCCGAGCGGGGTGTTGGGCACGCCGCTGCCCGGCGTGCGGTCGTGGATCGCGGTGATGTTGCCGGCCAGGTCGTAGTCGTAGCCGAGCTCCTGCAGCGGCACGCCGGTCGGCTGGTACACCAGTGGCACCGCCACCGCGTACCGCTCGGTGCGCATGCGCACCAGGCGGAACGTGCGCGGGTCGTAGGCGTGCCGGGTGAGCACCCCGTTGCCGTAGGCGATCAGGGTTCGCTGGCCCTTGGCGTCGTGCGCGATCCGCTCGACAAAGATCTCGCCGTCCAGTGTGACGCTCTCCAGTGCGCCGGCGCGGTTGTAATGCGGCCGCAGTTCCTTGCGCGCGCCGGAAACGTCCTGCGGGCACCGCGCGGTGGTGACGCGGTTCAGCGCGTCGTAGGTCAGCGTCGTGTGGTGACCGTCCGGCTCCAGCAGGGTTTCCACGTCGGCCGGCGGTGTCCAGTCGAGCTGGAACGGGGGTACCTGCCAGTCGGGCGGCGGTGGGTCGAACACCGAGAGGATCGCCGAGTCGCGAACAACCCGCCGGGCCTTCTCGGCGACGTTGCCCTTGAAGTCGTAGCGGTCGAACGTGAGCAACCCTGCCTCGTCGAAGTGGCGGTGCGGCCGGCCCAGCCGGTTGGCCAGCCGGTTCGCGTCGTGATCGCCCTCGTCGCCGTACTCGACGAGCTCGCGCAGGGTGACCGGCTGCCCGAGGCCGTCGCGGGCCCAGGTCCAGTCCGGACGGTGCAGCACGTCGTAGGCGTACAGCGTCAGCGCGCCCTTGCTGTCCCGCTGCTCGACCGGGCCTCCGGCGGCGTCCAGGACACCCCTGCGCTCGCCGGCGTCGATGTTGATAGTCCTCAGTGGACTGTTGGCGAGGTCGTAGGTGTAGGTGAAGGCATCCCGGCCGAGCGTGTCGGTCACCACGAGCGGGTTGCCGCGAATGTCGTAGCTGGTCCGGGTGCGATGCTCGACAATCGGGCTCGACGCGTCGTCCCGGTTGCGCTCCACCGTCTCGACGGTGCGGCCGAGCGCGTCGATCACCGCGCTGGCCGGGGTGTCCCAGTGGTGCGCGTAGCCCAACGAGGCCGCCTGATGGGTGCGGCCGGCGTTGTCGTTGGCGTCGTAGGTGTAGACCTCCCACGGGGTGGCGGCGAACACCGCCGGGTTGGTCAGGTCTGCCGGGACGCCGTAGAGGACGCGCTGCTCGGAGCCGTCCGGGTTGACCGTGCGGATCACCTGACCGCGGGGGTCGTAGAACATCCGGACCCGCTGGCCTAGCTGCGCGCCGGCCGGCGGCCGATAATCCCACCCGGTGTCGAAGAACGGCTCGTACTTCTCCACCACGCGGCCCTTGTTGTCGTAGAGCTGCCAGCCGCTGACCACCACGTTCTGCGGGTCCGCGGCACCGCGTTCCCGGCCGGCGACCTCACCGCCCGACCCGGTCGCCTGGTCCGGCGACAGCACTCCGCCGCCGAAGTCGGGATCGCCGAACAGCACGTCCTCGGCCTGGGTGCGGGTCTGCAGCAGCCGCCCGAAACCGTCGGAGTACTCGACGGTCTCGATGGTCGCGTCCCGGTCCGGCGCGGGCACGGTGAGATCGGTGACGTGCTGCTCGCGGCGGATCGTGCGCACCGACGCCGGCTGGCCGCGCTCGGCGAAGGCGTGCAGGTCGTAGACCAGCCGGGCGCCAGGCACCTCGGCGGCGTCCCCGACGTCCTCGCCCTCCTTGCCCATGACGGCCGTCGACGCCAGCAGTCCCAGCGGGGTGTGGACGTAGCGGGTGCGGTTCCCGTTCGGGTCGGTGACCTCCAGCGGAGCGAGCACCCGGTAGTCGTAGGTGGCCAACTGGGTCAGGCCGACCGGGTCGGTGACCGACACCGGCAGCAGGTCGTACTCGTCGTACTCGATGGCGGTCTCGGCACCGAACGGGTCGCGGGTGGCCAGCACCAGGCCACGGCCGGTGCCGATGAGCTGCACGTCGTAGGCGCGCCGGCTGGCGACCGTGAACCAGCCGCGGACGTCGCGGGGATCGGCGCCGCCCGGATGGAACACATACCCGGCGAGCGGCGCCAGCCGGTCCCGGAACTCCTGCCGGTACTCGGCCGGCCAGCTCGCCGGACCCGGCACCAGGTAGGGCGGCACGTCGCCGGCGAGCACGTCCTCGGTGAGCACCAGCTGCTCGGTGCGCACCGGCGCGCCATGGTCGCCGAGCTGGCTGAGCGGCAGACCGACGAACGCCGGCCCGTCGTAGAAGTTGCGCGTCTGGCCGAACAGCCGGCGCTGCGCCTGGCCGACCTCGACGGCGGCACGCAACGCGGCCGCCGAGGTGCTGCCGTCGTTGACGATCTCGAAGCTGGTGGACCTGGCCACCCGGTCGACGCAGTACCGCTCCGCGTCGTCGCGCTGGGCGTACTCGGTGACCACCTGGGTCGCCAGGTACGGCTCGGCGGCCGGGCCGGCCACCCGAGGGTCGCGCCCCCTCGGCACCGCGATGTCCACCGCCGACCGAGGCTGGCCGTAGGCGTCATAGTCGCCGGTGAACCCGAACCGGGTCATCGGCTCGCTGCCGCGTTCCCACTGGGTGGACCGCTCTGCGACCGCGAAAGGGAAGAATACCCGCGACCGGTCCTCGCCGGCGGTCGGCGGGTCGACCTCGCGCACGCCGTAGCCGTGCTCGGTGACCGTGTACGGCCGATCCGTTCCGTCCACTGTGTACAGCTCGGTGCGCAGTACCCGCCCGCGCAGCGCCCGCAGCGCGTCCCGGCGCGCGCGCCGCGGCAACGACGACAGCAGCGCGTCCAGGTCGGGCGACCGGGACAGCATCGCCGGATCACCGGCCCAGAACTCCCCGGTGAAGTCGCACTCCGCCCAGTCGCCGAACTCGTCGCCGACCGGTCCCTCGTGGAACCAGGTTCTGGACTCGACCGGCGGGGAGAACGCGACCCCGGGCGTCGCGGACTCCTCGGTGTCGCGCTGGTCGACCCGTCCGAAGCCGCGGAACTCGCGCTCCGCGCCGTCCCAGTAGCCGTGGCGGTAGGAGTACTCGGTGGTCAGCCGGCCACCCGAGATCGCGTCGATCGACACGACCTTGGCCACCACCTGCACCGGAAACGGCAGCGGCGTCTGCCACCTGGTCGACCGATGCCGCTGGTCGGTGAGGTAGCACCGGGTCGACGGCGCGTAGTCGACGCGGGTGACCGCGCCGAGGTGATTGTCCATTCCGGACATCAGGTACGGCTTGACGCCACCGGTGAAGTCCAGGAAGAACATCGACCGGCCGGCACCGCCGTCGCCGGACCACAGCACCCCGCCGACGCCGGTGCCGAGCAGGTCGGTGATCCGCACATCGCCAAGATCCGAGACCGGCGGCGTGCCGGTGATCTCGATGGGGTCGCTCCATCCGTTACCGGACTGGTTGAGCCACAACGTGACCTTGGTGTCCTCGACGTAGACGAGGTCGGCCAGGCCGTCGCCGTCCACGTCGCCGAGCAGCACCCGCCGCGGGTCGTGGCCGGCGGGGAACCGCGGGCTGCCCACCATCTGGATCCGGGCGCCGAACTCACCGTGGCCGAGCGCGGGCCAGTAACAGATCCCGCCGTCGGTCACCAGCACGACGTCGGTCAGACCATCCCCGGACATGTCCGACCACCGCACCCGCGGGTCGGCGAAGTCAACGTCCGGGAACACCTCGGCCGCCTGCCGTGCCTGCCAACGCACCTCGCCCCAGCCGGTCTCCGGGTCGTTGAAGAAGCACTCCAGCCTGGTTCCGGAGCGGATCGCGTCGGTCACCCCGTCGCCGTCCAGGTCGACCAGCCGGACCGCGGGGTCGCCCAGGTCGAAGCTCGGTGCCGTGCGGTACCGGCGAAACGACCGGCGATCCCACAGCCCGCCGTACCGCATCGGGTAGTAGCCCGACATCTGCTCGGTGCTGACCAGCAGGTCGATCCGGCCGTCGCCGTTGGCGTCGATGAGCTGCACCCCGGGATCGGTGAGCCGAGCACTCGGCGCGTCGGCCATCGGCCGCGGCAGCCCGAACCGGCCCTCGCCCTCGTTGGCCCAGACGCGAGCGGCGCCGTTCAGCTCCACCAGGTCCGGCAGCCCGTTGCCGGTGACGTCGATCAGCTCGAAGCCTGGCGCGCCCAGCACGTTGGCGGGCAGGTCGGTGCCGGTCACCGGGCGCAGGTCACGCCGGTCCGGCTCGAACCGGGTGTAGTCGAACGACACCGGCGGCAGCCACTCGGACAGCTCGCCGTCGTGCCCCTGCACCCGAATCTCGCCCAGCATCGAGACACCGTTGCCGGGCCCGGCCTGATCAAGGTCGAGGTAGCCGAGGTGATAACTGCGCCAGCGCCGCTCCGGCCCGGCGTGGGTCGCGACCTCGATGCCGGTGCAGCGCCGGACCGTGCGGATCTCGAACCCGGCCCGGTAGTCGGCGAACGGATCGGGTCGCGGCTCGTGCTGGAACGTGACGGTGACCAGGAAGCTCGCCGGGTCGGCCTGGTCGGTGTAGCGGATCTCGGCCAGGTAGAGCTGGTCCCAGTGGTGTGGTCCGTCCTGCTGGACGGGGTCGCGCTCGTAGGCGTACTCGACGGTGTTGCCGAACGGGTCGGTGGTTCGGGTCAGCCGCCAGGCGAACACCCGGCGCGGATCCGTCGGATCGGTGACCGCGGCCGGATCACGCCAGCCCGCGTCGGCGTTCGGTGGACGTGGTGTGCCGTAGACGCTGACCAAACCGTCCCGCCCGGCCACCGACCAGTAGTCGCCAGCACCGCGGCGGTGCTCGATCCGGGCGAAGAGCCCTTCCGTTCGTGGTCGGTACCGCTGCACGTCGACGTCGCCACCGGGAACCGGCACGAGGTCCTCCGCGCCGGAGAGCACGAACCGGTCGCGGGCGTCGTCACCGAGCGGCACGCCCTTGGCCGTCGACCGGGCGACGCCGGGGACCCCCAGCGCCCAACCGAGGCCGAGCGGACCGTTGCCGTTGCCCGTGCTGTACGACAGCACCAGCTCCGGCTGCAACCCGTTGCGGCCGGCCGGGATCGCGATCGGTATGGACACGTTGCCGGTGCCGGTGTGCGGATCGGGGCCGAACTTCTCGCCGAGCCCCTTGACCGCGCCACCCCCCTGCGGCAGCGAGATCACCTGCTCCGCCGTTCCCGCTGAACCGTTCACTGGTGCCCCCGCCCAACCAACCGCCCGCTCGCTCGCCAGGGCGCCGACGTCAACATGGCAGACCACGAGACCGGAGCACATCCGGGAAAACCCGTACATTCGGGGGACCGCGTGCAAGACCATTCAGCCGCAATGTCTGCACCAATGGGCGGTAAGGTCGGGATGGCGGTGTCTCACGTCTGGTGGGAAAATCTCTGGCGTCGTGGTGAGGCCGGTCGTCGCCGGTGCACCTGTCCCGATTGATCACGCACCCCGGATGGTGTCGGTATGCCCGCTGTTCCATTCGACCCTGACGCGCTGGTCGGACGGGCCGAGGAACTCGCCACGGTGCGGCGCGTGCTCACCGGCATCGGGGCGACGACCGAGCGGGCCACGCCGGCCGTCCTTGCCGTGATCGGCGACCCGGGGATAGGCAAGACCCGGCTGCTGACCGAGCTCCGAGCGGACGCCGGCCGCCAGGGGCTCCTGGTGATCAGCGGTGTAGCCACCGAGTTCGAGCAACACCTTCCGTTCGGTGCGTTGGTCGAGGCGCTCGACGACTGGTTGCGGACTCGGGCGTCCGGCTCGGGTCGAGCCGAGCGCGAGGCGTCTGAACTGCTGCGGAGTCTTACCACCGCGTCCGCGGAGCCGCAGACCGCCGGCGTCGGCGGATCGGTGTGGTTCGGGCTGCACCGCACGATCCGAACCGTGCTGGCGGAGCTGGCCGCGCCGCGAGGTCTGGTCGTGGTGCTCGACGACGTGCATTGGGCCGATGCCGCGCTGATCGAGCTGGTCGGGTACCTGCTACGCCGGCCGCCACCGGGGCGGATCGTGCTGGCGCTGGGATACCGACCGCGTCAGGTCGACCACCGGGTGGAGGAAGCGGTTCACAGCGGCACGGCCGGGCTGGTCCACCAGTTGCGCCTCGGCCCCCTGTCCGGCCAGGAGAGCTGCCAGCTCATCGGACCGGGCCTGAGCAGGGCGGCTCGCGAGTCGCTGCTTCGCGAAAGCGCCGGCAACCCGCTGTTTCTCAAGGCGCTGCGGCATGCGGCCAGCCAGCCGCAGCGCCGGGCTCGCGGAGAGGACGAGGACCTGCCCCCTGCCGTGCATGCCGCATTGCGGTCCGAGGTCCACCGCCTACCGGCCGACGCACTGACCGTCGTCCAGGCCGCCGCCGTGGCCGGCGATCCGTTCGACTACGGGCTCGTCGCCACGATCGCCCATGTGGACGACGGCGATGTGGTGAGGATCGTCGACGAGCTGATCGACCGCGACCTCGTTCGGCAGGATGGCTCGCTGCCACGGTTCCGCTTCCGCCATCCACTGTTACGCCGCATCGTCTACACCTCGATGCCACCCGGCAGACGCCGCGACGCTCATCGCCGGGCGGCCGCCGCCATGCAGCGCCACGGCGCGGCGCCCCTGCTGCGCGCCAGTCACGTGGCACGTTCCGCCGCCTACGGCGATGTCGTCGCCTCACGGTTGCTGTCCGATGCGGCGCGGGCGACGCTGTGGCAGGCGCCCGCTACCTGCGCTTGGCTGCTGGAAGAGTCACTGCGCTTGCTACCGACCAACTCGGACAACGCAGGCGAGCGCCTGGAACGAACGCTCACCCTCGCCCGAGCGCTGGTCCTGCTCGGCCGGCTTCGCGACGGACGCCAGATCGCGCACATACTGCTGGCCGAGCTACCCGACACCCAGCCTGAGAGCCGAGCCGAGGCCGCGACCCTCGCTGCCACGGTCGACCGACTCCTCGGCAACTACGCCCAGGCCCGCGCGGTCCTGCTCGGCGAACTCGACCGGCTCGACCAACAGGAACACGCTGATGTCGCCTGCTCGATCCGGCTCGAGCTGGTCACCGGTGGACTGCTCGCCGGCGACTTCACCCCCGACGAAGCGGACATCCGCGCCGCAATCGCGGCCGCCGAGGCGACCGCGGACCGCGCACTCAAGGCGGCCGCCGCCGCGGTCAGGGCCTTCGCCAGCTATGCCACCGGCCGGTACTCCCTCGCACGCAGCCAACTCGACACCGCCACCTTGCTGGTCGACGCGTTGCCCACCACCGAGCTCGCCCGGCGCCTGGATGCGGCCGTCTGGCTCGCCTGGGCCGAAGTATTCCTCGAGCGTTTCGACCTTGCCATCAACCGCTTCGAACGGGTCCTGACCTTGATCCACGCCACCGGCCAAGGGCACCTGGCAACCTATGTCATGGTGGGCATATCCCAGGCGCACGCCCAAACCGGACGGTTCACCGAGTCCGCCGAATGGGCAGCGGACGCCGTGGAGGCAGCCGAGTTGTCCACCAGCGACGAACTGCGCACCATGGCCTACACCCTGCAATGCCTCGCGGCGACCCACCTGGCCGACCTGGACACCGCGCTGGACGCCGGCACCCGGGCCGTCAACGCCGCCGGTCGCTCGTCGGACTGGTGGGCGGCCAGCGCCGGCATCCTGCTCGCCCAAGCGCGGCTCGCCGCCGGAACCGACCCGACCCAATGCATCAAACAGATGCTGCGCGCCGGTGGTGGACCGCGACTGGAGTCGATCGACCCGGCGAACCGATCCCACTTCTACGAGTCACTGGCCCACGCCGAGGTCGCCCGGGGCGACACCACCGCCGCACTGGCCTGGGCCGACCGGATGGATCACGCCGTGTCCCAGCTCGGACCAGACGCACGCCACCGGGCCGGGATGGCACAGCTGCTCCGCGCCAGAGTCCTCATCGCCGCCAACCAACCGCAGCCAGCCGCGCAGTTCGCGCTCGCCGCACTCGACACCTTCGCCGGCATCAACGCGCAGTTCTTCGTCGGCCGCGCCCACCTCGCGGTCGGCCGGGCACTCATCTCCACCGGCGACCGCCAACACGGCCTGGCATACACCCGGCAGGCACAACAAATCTTCACCGAACTCGACGCCCACCGGCATACCGACAAGGCGATCCACACCCAGCGCCGAGCCGGGCACCGCGCCATCAGACACGACTCACCGGACAACCCCCCGGGCATCGGGGCGCTCACCAAACGCGAAACTCAGGTTGCCCGACTGGTGGCCCAGGGCCGGACCAACCGCCAGATCGCCCAGCAACTCCTGCTCAGCGACCGCACCGTGGAAACCCACGTCCGCCACATCTGCATCAAGCTCGACGTCTCCTCGCGCACCGCCGTCGCCGCCGCCGTCACACGCGAAGAAGCCACCCGCTAAACCATCCGCACGGAACTGGTCAGCATCGGAGAGGCCCAAGGCTTGACCGAGCGCACCGATGTCACCACCAGGACGAAGTAGCACAGAGGGCCGGCGTCAACACCATCCCGCGCACCGTCGGGGGGCGATCGGCGCCCAGCTGAGCGCCGCCCTTCTGGCGAGCACCAGTGCCACCACCACATCACCACCAACCGAAGGCGGATTTGTGCTCGCGTTCCTCACCTTCGCCGGCATCGCCGTACTCGCGTTCGCCGCTGCCCTGGCCATCTCACGCCGACAACCCTCGTCGCCGTGGGGTCCGCGGCACGGCGGCGGGCCGGTCCCTGCAGGACTCATCTCGTGGACGCCGTGACGGAATGCGCCGTCGACGAGGACCGCTCCCCCGTCGGTCCGCGCCCACGCGACGTTCCGGAAGCGGTCGCCGGGTCCGGCGAGCGAGCGGCAGATGTCGTCCTGCCCCTCGGCCAGCACGCTGACGCCGACCCGGGGCAGCGTGGCCAGGTCGTCGACGTCTTCTGGACGCAGACCGATGCCAGGGGCGAGACCTGGGTGAACGAGCTGGCGGCGATGCCCGCCGGCCGGTCAGCGCGCAGAGCGCGGTGACCCCGCTGGGAAAGCACGCGTAGGTGTGGCTGAGCCGGACCGGGTCGGTCGGCGAGGGTTGCAGGTTCCTGGAGTGTCCTCAGTGGATTCGGTGTACCCGGCCCGCCCAAGCACGCTCGGCACGAGGAACTTCTGGATCTTTCCGGTGGAGGGTCTTCGGCAACTCGCCGAACGCCTCGCTCCTCGGTGCCTTGAAGCGAGCCAACCGGGTGCGCAGCGGTACCGACATCCTCGTCGGTGCGAGGGATCGCCGTGGATGTAACGCCCCGCGGCGCACCCTGCGCGGCCACGCCGACGCGGTCGAAGATGTGGCGTTCAGCCCCGACGGCCACACCCTGGCCAGTGGCGGCTACGACCGAACCATCCGGCTGTGGGATGTGCGCACCGGCAGGACCACCGCCACCCCAGCGGATCGCTGCTGGAAGGCGGCAGCTTCGACGCGACCGTCCAGCTGACGCCCGTTGTTCGGCCGCAGAACTCGTGCGGGCCGGGGCGCCATGACGGTGACCGCATTTGCGTCCACATTGGAGAAGCGGTCCCGAAATCATTGCACATCGGCAAAGTCAATGCATACACTTGCCGCGACAACTACCCGGGTCGTGCCAAGACCGTTCACAACACCGGCGAGGTGAACTGAGGCATGGGACGTCGTGGTTCCGTACTCGTGGCAATCGTGGCGCTGATCGGGCTCAGCACGGCCTGCGAGACGAAGTCTGGACGTGACAGCGGCGCGCCCGCCGACACCGACGAGCCGATCGTGGTCGGCTCGACGCTGTCGCTGTCCGGCGCGTTCGCCGCGACCGGCGCCATTCACGAGCTTGCCGGAAAGCTGTTCGTCGACCGGCTCAACGCCGACGGCGGTCTGCTCGGCCGCGAGGTGCGGTGGGTGGTCCGGGACGACGAGTCGGACCAGGCGAAGGTCAGTACCCTCTACGAGCAGTTGATCAGCCAGGACCAGGTCGACCTCATCATCGGTCCGTACGCGACGCCGAACATCCTCTCGGCGATGGCGGTGGCGCTGCGGCACGGCTTCACCATGCCGCAGCACACCTCCGTGCTGGCCCCGCTGATGGACTACGAGTGCCAGTTTCCCGGCTGGTCGATCGGACCCGAGCCCAACAAGTTCGTCCCCGACCAACTGTTCGACGCGGTCGCCAGCCTGCCGAACCCACCCACCAAGGTCGCCATCGTGACCAACCAGAACGGTTCGACCGACTTCATCTCCTACGGGTCCGACGCCGACCGGACCGGCGCGGTGTCCATCGCCACGCAACGCGGACTGGACGTCGTCGCCGAGGTCCGCTACCCACCGACGACCACCGACTGGGCCCCGATCGCCACTCAGGTGCGCGACGCCGCACCCGACCTCGTCATCAACAACGGCCTCGGCGTCGACCCGGTCAACCTGCTGCAGGCGATGGCACAGCTGAACTACACGCCGCCACTCATGTTCAGCCTGTTCCCCGCGCCCGGCCCGCCGCTGGGCCTCGGCGCCACCGCCGACGGTCTGCTGTCCGTCACCATCTTCGAACCCAACAAGTCCACTCTGGATAAGCTCGGCCCGGAGGCGACCGAGATCGTCGACGAGTTCCAGAGCCGAGCGGAGGCGGCGGACCTCCCCTACACGGTGTTCGAGACGCAGGCCGCTGCGTCGTGGACGGCCTGGGAGATCCTCGCCGCCGCGGTCGAGGGCAGCGGCGGACTCGACCAGCAGGCGCTGTGCGACGAGCTGCACGCCAACGGCGCGACCACGACCTTCAACGGGGACCTCACGTTCGACCCGGAGGTCAACAACTTCTGGCCGCCCACCCAGGCCATCAAGCAGATCCAGGACTCCGATTGGGTCACCGTGTGGCCGACCGACCGGGCAGCCGCGCAGCTGCGCCGGCCGGCGTCCTGAGCCGGGATGAGCACTGTCCAGGCGGCTCTGGCCGGAGTGCTGCTCGGCGGCCTCTACGCGCTGATGGCGGCCGGCGTCTCGGTGATCTGGGGCGTGCTGCGGATCATCAACCTGGCGCACTTCGGCATGATCCTGATCAGCTCCTACCTCACCTTTCAGCTCGCCTCGGCGTGGGACGTGGATCCCATCCTGACGCTGGCCGTCACCGTGCCGGGCCTGGCGGTGCTCGGCGGAGCGCTGCAATGGGGTTACGAACGGCTCGGCATCACCGATCTCAACTCGCTGCTGGTCAGCTTCGGGTTGCTCATCATCACGGTGCAGGTGGTGAGCAATGTCTGGAGCGCCGATTTCCAGCGGATGAGCTCGGCGGTCAACCCGTACGCCACGGCATCGGTTTCCGTTGGGCGCCTCGTGTTCCCGGTCACCACGCTGTTCGCGTTCCTGATCGCGGTCACCCTCATCACGGGCGCCCACCTGGCCCTGCAACGGACGTTCATCGGGCGGGCCATGCGCGCCAGCGCGCAGGACCACACCATCGCGGCCGCGTTCGGGATCAACCACCGCAGCCTGGGCGTCCTGCTCGGCGGAGTCTCCGGTGCCACCGCCGCGGTCGCCGGCATGCTGTTCGCGCTGGCCAACGCGCTCACCCCGACCACGGCGTTCGAATGGTTCGGCACGGTGTTCGCCGTGGTGATCCTCGGCGGCATCGGCCATCTGATGGGCACCCTCGTCGCCGGCCTGCTGGTCGGCGCGCTGTCGGGCGTGGTGTCGTTGCTGCTCTCCCCCGCGGCCGCGCCACTCGTGCTGTTCTCCGTGATCGTCCTGACCCTGCTGCTGCGGCCGCACGGACTGTTCGCACGCAGGGCGTTCCGATGATCCCGCGGGGACTGGCGGGGATCGTGCTCGCGGTCGCGGCGCTGGCCATGCTGTCGTTGTACCGGGAGACCCTGGGCTTCCCGGTCTCGTACCTGGCGCTGCTGACAACCATGCTGTTCTGGGTCAACCAGGCGACGAGCTGGAACATCCTGTCCGGGTACAGCGGGTACTTCAGCTTCGGCCAGGCCGCCTACGTCGGTGTCGGGGCGTACACGACAGCAGTGCTTTTCGGCCGGCACGAGGTCAACTTCTACCTGACCGTAGCGATCGCCGCTCTCCTGTGCGCGGTGCTCGCGCTCGGGATGGGCATCGTCGCGTTCCGGCTGCGATCCCTGCGCGGCGAGATCTTCGCCCTGCTCACCCTTGCCGTGCCGTTCATCCTCGCCGCACTGGCCCGGATCAACAACGCGATCGACGGGGGCCAAGGGGTCCCGGTAAGCATTCCACCCTTTCCCGCCCAGCTCGGCCTGCCCCAGGACTTCCTGTACCTCGCCAGCCTGATCGTCGCGGGCGTCGCGGTGGCAGTGGCGTTCGTCATGGTGCACACGCGATCCGGCCGGGCGCTGGCGTCCATTCGGGACGCCGAGGACGTCGCCGAGACACTGGGGGTCGCGACCTTCCGGTACAAGCTTCAGGCACTCGTGGCCAGTGCGGTGATCGGTGGGGTCGGTGGCAGTCTCTTCGCCCTGCAGATCGGATTCGTCACCGTGGAGAGCGTGTTCGGCCTGACCGTACCGCTGTTCGTGATCGTGATGAGCGTGCTCGGTGGACGCACGCACTGGTCCGGGCCGCTGATCGGCGCGGTGCTGGTCGTGCTGCTGCAGGATCGCCTCACCGCCCTCGGTCTCACCGGCTGGCCGCTCATCGTCCTGGGCGCCGTGCTGGTCGTGCTGGTCGTAGTGGCACCCGACGGGCTCTACGTGCGAGTACGGACCCGGTGGGCGAGCACGCTGACCGCCTTCGGCGCGGTCACCGCGGTGCTGTGGGCGGGCGGCGTCGTCGATGAGCCGCTGGACGCGATCGTGATCGGGATGCTCACCGGCACGGCGGTCGCCCTGTGGCCGCTACGGCGGCGTACTCATGTCGAGGCACAGCCCCGACCGGAACCCGCGCCGTCCACAAAGGAGGAACCAGCGTCGCCTGTGGACGAGATCGGTCCGGTGCTGGTGGAGTGCCGAAATCTCACCCGGCATTTCGGCGGCGTGCGTGCGGTGGTGGACCTCACCCTGGAGATCCGGGAGGGGGAACTGGTCGGCCTGGTCGGACCGAACGGCTCGGGCAAGACCACCCTGGTCAACCTGCTCGCCGGGAGCCTGCGACCGACCAGTGGCCGCATCCTCATCGCCGGCCGCGACACCACAACCCTGCCGCCACACCGGATCGCCCACGCCGGCGTGGCCCGCACCTATCAGATCCCGCAGCCGTTCGCGTCGATGAACGTACGGGACAACGTGGCCATGGCCGTCATGTTCGGGCGGGTGCCGGGACAGCTTGCGCACGCCCGCCGCGGCGCCGCCGAACACCTGGCCGTGGTCGGGCTCGACCAGCTGGCCGACGCCTACCCGTCCGCGCTCAACCTGCACCAGCGGCAGCTCCTGGAGCTGGCACGAGCACTGGCCACCGCACCGAAGGTACTGCTGCTCGACGAGGCCCTGGCCGGGCTGAACCCCGCGGAGATCGACAACGCGGTCGCGGTGATCCGCCGCATCCATGCCACCGGCGTGTCCATCGTCATCGTCGAGCACCTGCTGCGGGTGGTCAAAGCACTGTCCACCCGAGTCGTCGTGCTCGACCGCGGGTCGTGCCTGGCCGACGGCGACCCGGAAACCGTGTTGGCCGACCCCGCTGTCGTCGCCGCCTACCTGGGAAGGCGCGCACATGCTTGACATCAGGCAGCTGGACGCGTTCTACGGCGACGCGCAAGCACTGTGGGGCGTCACCCTCGACGTCGGCGCCGGTGAGACGGTCAGCCTCATCGGTCCCAACGGCGCCGGGAAATCCACGCTCGTGGCGTCGGTTGCCGGCCTGCACGCTTCGGTCCGGGGCCACATTGACATCGGCGGTGTCGATATTGTCGGCCTGCCGGCACACCGGGTCTGCGCACGCGGCGTGGCGGTCGTCCCCGAAGGGCGCCGGATCTTCGGGGACATGTCGGTGTACGACAACCTCTGTCTCGGTGCCTACCGCCGCGCGGCCCGGGCCAGGTACCGGCAGATCCTGACCGAGGTGTTCGAGCTGTTCCCCCGACTGTCGGCCAGGTCCACGCAACTGGCCGGCAGCTTGTCGGGCGGAGAGCAGCAGATGCTGGCCATCGGCCGCGCCCTGATGACTGGACCGAGCCTGCTGCTGCTGGACGAGCCGTCGCTCGGCCTCGCCCCGATCGTGGTCGACGAGGTCTTCGAGGCCATCACCACCATCAACCGGAGTGGCGTGAGTGTTCTGCTCGTCGAGCAGGACATCGACCGCGCCCTGGAGATCTCCACCCGCGGCTACCTGCTCGCCGAAGGCCGGATCATCGCCAGCGCCCCGTCGGATCGGCTACGTGACAACGAGGACGTGCAACGCAACATACTGGGTGTCTGACGATCCGACGCTAGGTCGCGGGCACCGCCTGCGCCTCGATCGGGTCGCCCACCGGGTTGTGGCGGTGAACTCGATGAGTCCGCGGAAACTTGGCGCCCACGTGCCTCACTCGATCTCGACACGGAGGGCGCCGCCGGTCTGGCCATGGCGGTCAAACCGATGGCGGGCGCCGACGAGCAGGCGCGCACGTTGCGCAGAATCGACCGGACCGCGGACTTCACACCGGGGGCGGACACACTGGTCTCACTGTTCGAAACGCAGGTACGGCACCCGAGCGGAAAGCCGCCGCCAAGAGATCAGCGATGACAATGACACTACCCGCCGATCTGACCGCGCTGCTCGCGGACGCTGGCATCATCGACGTGGGTATCGACAAGGCGGTCGATGACGAGCACGTGCGGTCGCACGCATATCAACGCATTATTTCAGTGGCCGCCGCCTCGCAACGCCGCGACGGTGGCCGGTCACACGCCGACGCCCGCCGAATTGCCTTCACCCCCGACCGATGGCAGATCATCACCGTCAACGGAGCGAACGTCGGATGCTCCACGTCGAGCGCCTCTTGACAATTACTCACGGGTAGGAAGTGGTGATCGCTGAGACGGGTCGGGTCAGCATGGATAGCCTTCAATGCCGCTAACTTTAGGGTGATCTTGTTGTCAGGCGCCAAAATATGATCTTGGTTTTGGGTGGGAGGGGTTTCTTGTACTCGTCGGTTTGGCGGGGGAAGCGGCCACCGGCCTGTTTCTGTTCGCGGGCGAAGGATCG
>NZ_WHTD01000116.1 GCF_009379765.1 Actinophytocola sp.
CCCTGTCGCGTCGGGTGTACGACACACCTCGCCCTCACCCGACCATCGCCACGAGTCGACACGGCGACGTGGGGGGTCGACACGGCTGCGTCACGGGGCGACATGGCGACGCGAGGGGGCGACACGGCGACGGGGCGACATGGCGACGCGAGGGGGCGACACGGCGACGTGGGGGGCGTCACGGGGTGACATGGGGCGGGGCGCGGGGCGTGGCAGGCTGATGCGCATGACTGATGCGGACAAGCCGGCCATCGCGGTCCTCGGTGCGGGCAAGATCGGCGAGGCGCTCCTCTCCGGCCTGCTCACCGGCGGCCGGCGGGCCGACGAGCTCATGTTCACCGAGCGCCACCCGGAGCGCGCGACCGAGCTGACCACCCGCTACGGCGTCCGCGGGGTCGACGTGGCC
Source organism: Actinophytocola sp. (assembly GCF_009379765.1). Lineage (GTDB taxonomy): Bacteria > Actinomycetota > Actinomycetes > Mycobacteriales > Pseudonocardiaceae > Actinophytocola. Next base: position 407 of record NZ_WHTD01000116.1, read on the forward strand.
ACCGCCGCCAAGGAGGCCGGCGTCCTGGTCGTCGCGGTCAAGCCGCAGGACATCGAGCCGCTCCTCGACGAGCTCGCGCCGGTCACCGACCCGAGCAAGCTCATCGTCTCGCTGTGCGCGGGCCTGCCGACCGCACTGTACGAGCGCCGCCTCCCCGAGGGCGTGCCGGTCGTGCGCGTCATGCCCAACACCCCGATGGTCGTCGGCGAGGCGATGAGTGCCATCTCGCCCGGCCGCTACGCCACCGCCGAGCACCTCGCCGTCGTCGAGCACCTGCTGTCCACGGTCGGGACCGTCGTCCGGGTGCCCGAGTCGCAGCAGGACGCCGTCACGGCGCTCTCCGGCTCCGGCCCGGCGTACTTCTTCTACCTGGTCGAGGCCATGATCGATGCCGGCATCCTGCTCGGCCTGCCGCGTGCGGTGTCCGAGAAGCTGATCATCCAGTCTGCGGTCGGCGCGGCCGCGATGCTGGCCAGGACCGGTGAGCACCCGGTGATCCTGCGCGAAGCCGTCACCTCGCCGGCCGGCACCACCATCATGGCCATCCGTGAGCTGGAGAAACACGGTGTCCGGGCCGCGTTGCTGGCCGCGATCGAGGCCGCACGGGACCGCTCGCAGGAGCTCGGCCGGGCGCATGACGAGAACTGACGACGGCCCGCCGGTCGGCGCAAATTTCGGTGGTATTGCGTCCGCGGCGTCGCATGAGTCACACCAGTCCCGCTACTCTCGGGTGAAGCACGTGCGTGTCGGACCCGTCGGTGGGGAAGCCGACGGCGCGATGCGTGTCGAAGGGCTCGGTGAGCATGCCGGCTGACAAGAACGACCCGGAGCATCCAGGCCTCGCACAGGTGCAGTTCCTGACCGTCGCCGAGGTCGCCACGGTGATGCGGGTGTCGAAGATGACGGTGTACCGCTTGGTGCACAACGGAGAGCTGCCCGCGGTACGCGTCGGGAAGTCTTTCCGGGTACCCGAGAAGGCGGTCGACGACTATCTGCGCAGCGCCTATTTCGACGCTGGCTAGTGCCGGTGACCGGAGGCCGACGGCGTCCGGGTAACCTGGATGACCGTTGTGCCTGGTAATTTCGAGCACGTCCGTGACCTGCCGGTCGAGTGGTCGTAGCCGCCCAGGCAAGATCGACCACCGACTACAGCAAGGGGTCCACATGGGCTCGGTCATCAAGAAGCGCCGCAAGCGCATGTCGAAGAAGAAGCACCGCAAGCTGCTGCGCAAGACGCGCGTCCAGCGTCGCAAGCTCAAGAAGTAGGTCGCTGTCCCGGGTGCCGCCGAACGAGTGACATCCGGGAACACAGCGTGTGACCTGCGTTAATTACGCGTTGCCAGCGACAGATCGATCACGATTCGGATGTACAGTCGCCGGGTGGTCCGCCACCGTGATAGCCGGGCCGTCCTCCTTACGTGATCGATTCATCGGAGTCGTATGGCGCCCAAAGTCCTCCTGGTGACCGGAGTCGCCGACCACCTGGGGGGTCGACTGGCCGCGCGGCTGGCGGCCAACCCCGACATAGATCGAGTACTCGGGGTCGACACCCGGCCACCCGCGACGGGCGTGCCCGCGCGGGTGGAGTTCGTGGCCGCGGACATCCGCAACCCACGGATCGCCAAGGTGATCAGCTCGGCGAAGGTCGACACCGTGGTGCACGCCGCGCCGCGGGCGAGCGTCGGGCCGTCGCGTTCCGCGATCAAGGAACGCAACGTCATCGGCACCATGCAGCTGCTGGCCGCCTGCAAGCGGTCACCGCGGTTGCGCAAGCTCGTGGTGAAGTCCACCGCCGAGGTGTACGGCGCCAGCGCGACGTCGCCCGCGGTGTTCACCGAGCAGGACCCGCTCGCCGGCGGTCGGGACCGCGAGCCCGCCGAGATCGAGGCGTACGTGCGCGGGTTCGCCCGCCGCCGCCCCGATGTCGCGCTGACGACCATGCGGCTGGCCGAGCTGATCGGGCCGGGTGTGGACACCGCGCTGGCCCGCTACTTCCGGCTGCCCGTGGTGCCGACCGTCCTCGGCTTCGACGCGCGGGTACAGCTGCTGCACCCGCAGGACGCGGTCGCGGCCCTGGAGCGGGCGACCGTCCACGATCTGCCCGGCGTGTTCAACGTCGGCGGTGACGGGGTAATCCTGCTGTCCCAAGCGGTCCGCCGGGCCGGGCGGGTGGCGCTGCCGATGCTGCGTGCGGCGATTCCCGCCGCCACCAAGCTGGTGCGCGGTGCCGCGCCGGTGCACTTCTCGCCGGATCTCGCCCGGCTGCTCAACTACGGCCGGGTGATCGACACGACCCGGCTCAAGACCACGTTCGGGTTCGCGCCGAGGTGGTCCACGGCAGCCGCATTCGATGACTACGTGCGCACCGCGCACCAGGAGATGAGCCAGTGAACGGTCGTACGGCCGACGTGATCCAGCTGCCGCGCCGGGCGCTCGACGGGGCGGTGCACGTCCGCCCGGCCACCGTCACCGGCCGGCCGGCGCCGGTCGCCCGGCTGCACCCGCGGACCGAGCCGGAGCCAGGGCTCCTGGCGGGCGCCGCGCGGTTCGTGCGCCGCAGGCTCACCGGCACGTACCCGGTCGACGACTTCGGCTTCGACCCCGAGCTCACCGACGCGGTGCTGATGCCGCCGCTGCGCGCGATCTACGAGAAGTGGTTCCGCGTCACCGTCACCGGCGCCGGGAACCTCCCGGCCGGCACGGGCGCACTGGTCGTCGCCAACCACTCCGGCACGCTGCCGTGGGACGCCGTGATGACCGCGGTCGCCGTGCACGACAACCACCCGGAGCGCAAGCACCTGCGGATGCTGGGCGCGGACCTCGTGTTCAAGGTCCCGGTGCTCGGGAGCCTCGCCCGCAAGACCGGCCAGACGCTGGCGTGCAGCGCGGACGCGCAGCGCCTGCTGCGCGCGGGCGAGATGGTCGGGGTGTGGCCGGAGGGCTTCAAGGGGATCGGCAAGCCGTTCAGCGAGCGGTACCGCCTGCAGCGCTTCGGCCGCGGCGGCTTCGTGGCGACCGCGCTGCGGGCCGGGGTCCCGATCATCCCGTGCTCGATCGTCGGGGCGGAGGAGATCCACCCGAAGATCGCCGACTTCCAGCCGCTGGCGCGGTTGCTCGGCCTGCCGTACTTCCCGGTGACGCCGCTGTTCCCGCTGCTGGGCCCGCTGGGCGCGGTCCCGCTGCCGACGAAGTGGACCATCGACTTCGGCGAGCCGGTCCGCACCGACCGCGCGGCGCCGGACGCCGACCAGGACCACGCGCTGGTGCTGGACATTGCCGACCAGGTCCGCGACACCATCCAGGCCACCCTCACCCGCCTGGTCGCCGCTCGCCCCTCTATCTTCACCTAGTCCGCCTCCCCGGAATTAAAAGTGTTGGTTGCGTTCCGGCGGATGGTGCGGATCTCTGGTGGTTGGTGGTTGGGTGCCGTCACGGTCCCCTGGGCTTATGCGCGTTTGCGGTAGGCGAGGCCGGCGGCTACGGCGCCGGCCACCGCGCTCGCGCCCAGCACCGACGGGACGCCGATCTTCGCGGCCTTGCGGCCCGTCCGGAAGTCGCGGATCTCCCAGCCGCGCTTGCGGGCGGCCTCCCGCAGCGAGCCGTCCGGGTTGACCGCCACCGCGGTGCCGACCACCGAGAGCATCGGCACGTCGTTGGCCGAGTCGGAGTACGCCGTGCAGCGGCGCAGGTTCAGGCCCTCGCGCGCCGCGAGCGCCCGGACCGCGTGGGCCTTCGCCGGGCCGTGCAGCATCTCGCCGACCAGCCGGCCCGTGTAGACGCCGTCCTCGCTCTCCAGCACGGTCCCGAGCGCGCCGGTCAGACCGAGCCGGCGGGCGATGATCGTGGCCAGGTCGACCGGGGTCGCGGTGACCAGCCAGACGCGTTGGCCCGCGTCCAGGTGCATCTGGGCCAGCGCGCGGGTACCCGGCCAGATCTTGTCGGCCATCAGCTCGTCGTAGATCTCCTCGCCGTGGGTCATCAGCTCGGCGACCGAGTGACCGGCCACAAAGGACAGGCCGGACTCGCGGGCGTTGCGGATGCCGTCGTGGGTCTCCCGGCCGCCGACCCGGAACCTGACCTGCTGGAAGGCGAACTTGGCCAGATCGGAGCTGGTGAAGAACTTGCGCGCGGCCATCCCGCGGGCGAAATGGAAGATGGACGCGCCCATCATCATCGTGTTGTCCACGTCGAAGAACGCCGCCGCGGTGAGGTCCACGGGCGGCGCAGGACGGCCGGGCTCGTCGGGCTCGGCGCGTTCGAGGACGACCGCGGCCTCCGCCGAGGCCTCGCCGGCGAGCGTGGCTAGCTGCTCGAGCTCCGGCTCCTTGTCACGGCCACGCCACAGGGACACGGCATCGCCTCCGCGTATCCGACCCACAGGTGCAACTCCACCGACAGCGTAGCGATGCTGGTCATTGACCGATCCGCACGCCGGGCAGCCCGGGCAGCAGAGGTGGCAGCTCGATCGCCGGCAACGGCAGTGGCAGCACGATCGTCGAACCGTCCCCGGGCGGTTGCTCGGCGCCCGGGGACGGGTCCGAGCCGGGAGGCGCAGGCTGCGGCACGGTTCGCGCGACCGGCGGCAGCGGTGGCAGGGCCGGGGTCGGCTGCCCCGACGTCGACGGTTCCGCCCCCTGCGGCGGAACCGTCGGCTGCACGGAGCTGTCGGTGTCCCCGGGCACACTCGACGACGGCGCGTTCGGGTCAGCCCCGGTCGCGTCTCCGCAGGCGCCGGTGGCCGGCAGCGCGCCGACGTCGTCGAACGACCCGGAGGTGATCTGGTAGCAGTCCATCCGAGCGAACAACGCGCCCGCCCTGGTCGCGATCTTGTCGAGCAGCGCGAGCGTCGCTGTCTCCCGGTTGCGCGCGGCCGCCGGCAACCGCGGCGTCACCTCGGTCAGCCGGGCGTCCTGCTGCTGCGCCCACGAGCGCAGCGCGTCGAGCTGGCGGCCGTCGGCGCGGGTCGCCAGCGCGATCAGCTGGCGGGAGCCCGCCGCGGCGTCGTTGTCGAAGTCGGTGAGCGCGGTGAGGTAGCCACCCACCGGAGCGCTGTCGCGATCCGGGTAGCGCCGGGCGAGCGTCTCGATCTCGCCCACCCGGGCGCCGGCGAACTCGAGGTGCTTGAGCGCCTGGGGCTCGTCGCCGAAGGTGAGGCCGAGCGAGGCGGCCTCCGCGGTGCGCTTGACGCCGTAGAGGGCGTCGCCGGGGAGCGCGTCGCGGGCGAGCAGCAGGCTCATCCCGGTCAGCGAGCCGATGAGAGCGAGCACCGCGACCGCGGCGATCGCGAACCGGGCCCGGGCGCCGGACATCGGCCGTGCCGGCTCCCGGTCGGGTCTGTCGGACCGGTCGGCCCGACCCTTGGGACCGCGCGGCCCCCGACGCGCCCGCGCGGTTCTCCCCGGTGCGACCGGCCGTGGCCGGCGCATCAGGTCTGTGGTGACGGTTGCCGCGCCCGCGGCCCGGGTGGTGCCGGCGCCGGCGGCCGGCGCCTCCGGTAAGCCGGCAAGGATCCGCTCGCGGATGCGATCGCGTTCCGCGCCCGTCGGTGCGGTCAGCGGGGCCAGCCACGCCATGGCCGGCACGACGGTGCGGTCGTGCTCGGCGTCTTCGCGATCCGGTCCGCTTTCCACAATCGTGCTCCGTGTCGTTCCTGGAACCGATCCAGGATCTCGTGTTGTGAACGATCCGGCAGGGGGCGGGTTACGGCCCCACGCAACAAATTCAGCTCAGCGCAGCTCCGGTGGCAACAGCTGGGCCAGCCTGCGGACCGCGCGGTGCTGCAGCGCCTTGACCGCGCCCTCGTTGCGGGTCATCACCGCCGCGGTCTCCGCCACCGACAAACCTTGGAGAAACCGCAGGACGATGCACTCGCGCTGATCATCCCCGAGCTGCTGGACGCACTCCAGCAGGGCCGTGCGGGTGGCCTTGGACAGCACCTGCTGCTCCGGCCCGGACTCGACCCGGCGTGAGTCGTCGACCTCCGCGGTGGCGACCTCGAGCCGGAACCGGCTCGACTTCACGTGGTCCAGCACGAGGTTCCGCGCGATCGTGACGAACCAGGCGCCGACGTCGCGGCCCTGGTAGCTCACCGAGGAGATGCGGCGCAGGGCGCGGAGGAAGGTCTCACTCGTGACGTCCTCGGCGAGCTCTCGATCCCCGACCCGGAACAGGACGTAGCGGAACACCACGTCCACGTACCGGTCGTAGAGCTCGGCGAACGCGGACCGGTCGCCCTCCTGCGCGGCGTGCACGAGGTCCCACGAGCTGCCCGGTTCATGGTGCGGGAGGTCGCCCACCTGCGTGGACGCCTCGGAATCGGGCGGCGTTGCCCCCGCTGCGTCCCGCTGAGCTGGGCGCACGGACGGCATGGTCACTCCCTCGTCGGATCCCGGTCGGCCGCACCGCCGACCGGAGCCTTAGGCAGCATACGTGCGGTTACTTCGTAGTAGGTAGCGGTCCACGGATGTGACTCGCCAGGCGGTCAACCGTGACGCACGTGAGTCGTGCCACACTGCGGGAACGTTGCGGGATTCCGGTGTCGACAGCGAAGGGGTTGCCATGGTCGACGCGCTGACGGGCAATGTCGCCGACCTGGTCGCCGAGGCCGGGACGCGGGTGCCCGGACACGCGGCACTCGTCGACCAGGCGTCCGGACGCACCCTGACCTGGCAACACGTCGACGCCGCCGTCGACGCGTTCGCCGGCACGCTCCTGCAGGCCGGCCTCGTGCCCGGCGACCGGGTCGCTGTCGCACTGCCCACGAGCCCTGAGTTTGCCGTGGTGCTCTTCGGTGTGCTGAGGGCGGGCGGCATCGCGGTCCCGATCAGCGTCCAGTCCCCGGCCCGGGAGCTGACCCGGGTGCTCACCGACTCGGGTGCCGAGCTCGTCGTGGGCAGCCTCCCTGACGACGTGTCGGCCGAGGTCACCGTGCTGGCGCCGGCCGACCTCGACGCGACCGCCGAGATCACCGTCCCCGTGCCGGCGCGGGGCGGCGAGGACGTCGCCGTCCTCTGCTACACCTCCGGCACCGCGGGGGTGCCGCGCGGCGTGATGCTGTCCCACCGCGCGCTGCTGTCCAACGTCGAGCAGTGTGCCGCGCTCAAGCCCGCGCCGGTCACCGCGACCGACCGGGTGCTGCTGGTCGTGCCGCTGTTCCACGCCTACGGCCTCGGCCCCGGCCTGCTGCAGGTCGCGGCCGCCGGCGCCACCGCCGTGCTGATGGAGACGTTCGCCGCCGAGCGGGCGCTCGCCGTCTGCGCGGAGCACCGGGTGACCGCGCTGGTGGGGGTGCCGGCGATGTACCAGGCGTTCGCGGCGGTGCCGGCCGACCGGCTCGCCGAGGCGTTGTCGGCCGTGCGCCTGCTCACCTCGGGCGCCGCGCCGCTGGCGCCCGCGCTGCTCGCGGCGATCAAGCACGCCACCGGGCTGTCGGTGTTCGAGGGCTACGGGCTCACCGAGACCGGCCCGGTGCTCACGTCGACGCTGGTCGGCGGCTACGCGAAGCCGGGCTCGGTCGGCCGCCCGCTGCCCGGTGTGGAGCTGGCGCTGGTCGACTCCGACGGCCGCCCGGTCGGCGTCGCGCCGGACCCGGACGAGCCGGCGTGGGTCGACACCTGGGACGACGACGATGAGTCGGAGACCGGCCGGGTTGCCGCGTGCGGGCCGAACCTGTTCTCCGGCTACTGGCCGGACGGCGCGCACGGCCCGGACGCCGACGGCTGGTTCCGCACCGGCGACGTCGGCTACCTCGACGCGGACGGCGACCTGTGCCTGGTCGACCGGGCGAACGACCTGATCATCGTCAACGGGTTCAACGTGTACCCCAACGAGATCGAGCGGGTTCTCGACGAGCTCGCCGAGGTGGTCGAGTCGGCCGCGGTCGGCGTTCCGGACAAGCGGACCGGCGAGCAGGTGAAGGCCGTGCTCGTGCTGCGGGCGGGCGCCTCGCTCACCGAGGACGCCGTGCGGGAGCACTGCGCGGAGCGGCTGGCCCGGTTCAAGGTGCCGCGGTCGGTCGAGTTCGTCGAGGCGCTGCCGTACTCGCCGACAGGCAAGGTCCGGCGGGCGAGCCTGCGGGGTAGCGTCACCTGAATGGTGACCGTGATGTCGCGGCAGGGCTGCCACAACTGCGAGGTGGCCGAGGCCGAGGTGGCCCGGATCTGTGCCGACCTGGGTGTCGAGTGGTCGGTGAGCGACGTCGACTCGAACCAGGAATGGCGCGCCGAGTACGGCGACCGGGTCCCGGTGATCCTCGTCGACGACGTGGAACACGGGTACTGGCAGGTCGAGGAGGACCGCCTGCGCGCCGCGCTCACCGCCCGGCAGTCGGCGCGGTAATGAACCCGTAAGCGGGAATCGGTTGAACCTTGGCGCCGCCTGCGACGAATGTTGAGACGTGCAGCTCGATACCCGCGCCCAGGCGCCGACCCCGCAGCCACCCGGACCGAGGATGGGCAGGGGCAGGGCGATCACCGTCGCGCTCGGGTCGCTGCTCGCGGCGCTCGCGGCGGGGCACCTCGTCGCGGCGTTCGTCGGGCCGACGGCCTCGCCGTTCCTCGCCGTCGGGAACTGGGTGCGGGACATCTCGCCGCATCCGGTCACCGAGTGGGCCAAGGAGACCTTCGGCACGTTCGACAAGACCGTCCTGTTCATCGGCGTGACCGTCGTGGTCCTCGGGCTCGCGGTCGTCGCGGGGCTCGTCTCGCGGACCAGGGTCTGGCCGGGGCAGGCCGTCGCCGCCGGGCTCGGGGCCATCGGGTTCGTCGCCGTGCTCACCAGGCCGGACCTCGGCCAGCTCGGGTTCCTCGCGCCCACCGCCAGCCTGCTCGTCGGCGTGGGTGGGTTTCGCTGGCTGCACGGGCTGGCCGTCGCGGCCGGCGGCACCGACTACGACCGGCGGCGGTTCATGCGCGTCTCGGCCGGGGTCGTCGTCGGCGCGGGCGTGCTCGGCACCATCGGCCAGCTGATCGGCAACCGGGTCGACATCGAGGCGTCGCGCCGGCAGGTCGGCCGGCTGCGCGTCGCCGAACCCGCGCCGAAGCTCCCGGCCGACGCGGCCTTCCCCGGCACGTCGAGCTTCATCACCGGCAACGCCGACTTCTACCGCATCGACACCGCGCTCACCGTCCCGCGGATGACCGCCGACGACTGGCGGCTGCGCGTCCACGGTCTGGTCGACCGCGAGCTGACCTTCGACTTCGCCGACATCCGCGGCCGCAAGCTCATCGAGCGCCCGATCACGATGGCCTGTGTGTCCAACGACGTCGGCGGCTCGCTCGTCTCCACCGCCAACTTCATCGGCATCCCGCTGCGCGACATCCTCGACGAGGCCGGCGTCCGGAGCGACGCCGACCAGCTCCTCTCCACCAGCGTCGACGGCTTCACCGCCGGCAGTCCCGTCGACGCCGTCCTCGACCCGGACCGCGGCGCGATGCTCGCCATCGGCATGAACGACGAGCCGCTGCCGGTCGAGCACGGGTTCCCCGCGCGGCTGGTCGTCCCGGGCCTCTACGGGTACGTCTCGGCCACCAAGTGGGTGACCGACCTGGAGCTGACGACGTTCGCGGCACAGGAGGGCTACTGGGTCCCGCGCGGCTGGTCGGCACGCGGGCCGATCAAGACCCAGTCCCGCATCGACAGCCCGCAGGACGGCGCGACCACCGACCGCGGGATGACCGTGGCCGGCGTCGCGTGGGCCCCGACCGTCGGCATCGACAAGGTCGAGGTCGCCGTCGACGGCATGTGGCACACCGCCGAGCTCGGCGCCGAGGTGGACCTCAACACCTGGCGCATGTGGCGGGTCGACCTCGACCTGCCCGCGGGCGACCACCGGATCGCGGTCCGCGCCACCGACCGCACCGGCCACACCCAGACCGACCGCTACGCACCGCCCGCCCCGGACGGCGCCACCGGCTGGCACACGATCTCGATCAGCGCGCGGTGACGGTCAGCACCCCTCCAGCCGGGCGCGACCCCGAAGTAGTAGACAGGGTGTATGCCGCACGAAACGGCCCTGGCTTGCGATTTTGTGCCTGCGTTCACAAGCGGCTACCGTAAGCACATCCCAGGGGCGTATCTGTCAAGGAGTATCAGCGTGGCGCAGCGTGGCCAGTCCGACGCAGCCGGTAGAACCCCACGCGCGCCGACGGAGAACGCCGCGGAGATCACCACACCGATGCCGGCGATCGGCACCGGCATGGCCGGCAACGGCATGCGGGATCGCGCCCGCGCCATCCCCGAGGCCGCCGTCGCCCGACTGGCCGTCTACCTCCGCGTCCTGTCCGGCATGCGCGAGCAGGGCATCGGGAGCGTCTCGAGCGAGGAGCTGTCCGTCGCGGCCGGCGTCAACTCCGCCAAGCTGCGCAAGGACCTCTCCTACATCGGCTCCTACGGCACCCGCGGCGTCGGCTACGAGGTCGAGGTCCTGGTCGACCAGATCGAGCGCGTGCTGGGCCTCACCCGCGAGCAGAGCGTCGCCGTGGTCGGCATCGGCAACCTCGGCCACGCGCTCGCCAACTACGGCGGCTTCCCCGGCCGCGGCTTCCCGGTCACCGCGCTCTTCGACGTCGACCCCGACCTGATGGGCGTGCCCGTCGGCGGCATCCCGGTCGACCACATCGACGACATCCCCTCGGTGTGCGCCGCCCGCGAGGTCACCATCGGCGTCATCGCCACCCCGCCGCCCGCCGCGCAGGCCGTCTGCGACCGCCTCGTGCAGGCAGGCGTCGAGTGCATCCTGAACTTCGCCCCGGTCGTCCTCCAGGTCCCGGAGACGGTCGAGGTCCGCAAGGTCGACCTCGCGGTCGAGCTGCAGATCCTCTCCTTCCACGTGGCCCGACGCGCGGACCACGCGCCCGCCGCCGACGCCACCCCTGCCCAGCGGGTCGACGGCAGGGTCAACGGCAGGGCCAACCCGGCCGGGCAGACCGGGGTGGTGGTGCAGCGGTGAGCGAGCTTGCGAGCGAATCAAGGTCACAGCGGCGGCACCGAGCCCGCGGAGGGTGCCGGTGTAGCGGAGCCCGCAGAGCCGTGAGCGGAGCTTGCGGAGCGAACCATCGAGCACAGCGGCACCACGAAGCGAGCGAGGTGGCGTCGTGAGTTTCCTGGTCGTTGGGTTGTCGCACCGGTCCGCGGACCTGCGCGTGCTCGAGCGGGCCACGGTGCCCGCGGGCGAGGTCGGCAAGGTCCTCGACGAGCTGACGCGCTGCGCCAACGTCGTCGAGGCCACCCTGGTCACCACCTGCAACCGGATCGAGGTCTACGCGGTCGTCCAGGCCTTCCACGGTGGTCTCGCCGACATCGTGAACGTCCTCGGCCGCCACTCCGGCCTGGACGCCGCCGAGCTGTACGAGCACCTCTACGTGCACTACGCGGGCGCGGCCGTCGAGCACCTCTTCGCCGTCGCCGCGGGGCTCGACTCGATGGTGGTCGGCGAGTCGCAGATCCTCGGCCAGGTCCGCACCGCCTACAACGCCGCACGCGAGGCCGGCACGGTCGGCCGCACGCTGCACGAGCTGATCCAGCGCGCGCTGCGGGTCGGCAAGCGGGTGCACACCGAGACCGAGCTCTCCAAGGCGGGCGGCTCGGTCGTCGCCGAGGCGCTCGCCGACGCCGACATGCGCCTCGACGGCCTCGCGGGCCGCAAGGCCCTGCTGGTCGGTGCGGGCTCCATGGGTTCGCTGACCGCCGCGGCGCTGCGCCGGGCCGGCATCGGCGAGGTCGTCATCGCCAACCGCACCGAGCGGACCGGCGCCCGGCTCGCCGAGGCGCTCGCCGGCCAGGGTGTCGTCGCGAGCGCGGTCGGCCTCTCCGCGCTCGCCGACCAGATCGCCGCCGCCGACCTCGTGGTCTCCTGCACCGGTGCCACGGGCACGGTCATCGACACGGTCGCCGTCACGACGACAGGGGCACCGCGCACCCGCCCGCTGGTCATCTGCGACCTCGGGCTGCCGCGCGACGTGGACGCCGCGGTCGCCGACCTCCCGGGCGTCACGATCATCGACCTGGAGAGCCTGCAGCGCCGCCTCGCCGAGGCGTCGAGCGGCCTGGACACCCGGCGGGCCAGCGGCATCGTCGCCGAGGAGGTCCGCGGCTACCTCGCCACCCAGCGCTCGGCCGAGGTGACCCCGACGGTCACCGCGCTGCGCCGCAGGGCCGCCGAGGTCGTCGACGCCGAGCTGCTCCGGCTGGACTCGCGGCTGCCCGAGGTGGACGCCCGGACGCGCGACGAGGTCGCCCAGACCGTGCACCGGGTCGTCGACAAGCTGCTGCACACGCCGACCGTGCGGGTCAAGGAGCTGGCCTCCGCGCCGGGCGGGGCCGAGTACGCCGAGGCGCTGCGCGAGCTGTTCCAGCTCGACCCGGCACTGCCAACGGCCATCGCGAAGCAGGACCCGGAGCTGGACGGTGAGACGCGGTGAGCGGAGTCATCCGGATCGGCACCCGCGGCAGCGCGCTCGCGCTCGCCCAGACCGCCACCGTGGCCGCCCAGCTGGAGGCCGCGGGCGCGACGGTGGAGCTCGTCACCGTCGTCACGCCGGGCGACCGCTCGGCCGCGCCGATCGCCGAGATCGGCATCGGCGTCTTCACCTCGGCGCTGCGCGACGCGCTCGCCGACGGCACGGTGGACGTCGCCGTGCATTCGTACAAGGACCTGCCGACCAAGCCCGACCCGAGGCTGTCGCTCGCCGCGGTGCCACCGCGCGCCGACCCCCGGGACGCGCTGGTGGCCAGGGACTCGCTGACGCTCGGCGAGCTGCCGCCCGGTTCCCGGGTCGGCACCGGCTCGCCGCGCCGGGCCGCGCAGATCCAGGCGCTCGGGCTCGGTTTGGTGGTCGTGCCCATCCGCGGCAACGTGGACAGCCGCATCCGCAAGGTCGGCCGTCCGGAAGATGGCGGTGAGCTCGATGCCGTCGTGCTGGCCAGGGCCGGCCTCGCCCGGCTGGGCCGGCTCGACGTGATCACCGAGGTGCTGGATCCGATCCAGGTGCTGCCCGCGCCCGCGCAGGGGGCGCTCGCGGTGGAGTGCCGGGTCGACGACATGGATACCGAACACCTCCTCCAGTCCATTGTGGACGATGAAGCCACCAGGGTCGCGGTGGCCGCCGAGCGGGCCATGTTGGCCGCGCTCGAGGCAGGCTGCAACGCCCCGGTTGGCGCTTTGGCCGATGTGGTCGAGGACCTCGACAGCGGCGACGACGGGGTGGACCGGGTGGTTCACCGCCTGTCGCTGCGCGGGGTCGCGGCCGCGAACTGGACCGCCGACGGCAACCTCGAGGGGACTGCCGTCGACCTGCTCCGGGCCTCGGCTACCGGTGACCTGACCGAAGGTGAGCAGCTGGGGCGTGCACTGGCCGCCGAGCTGCTCGAGCTCGGAGCCGGCGTGCTGTCCGGCCCCGAGTCGTCATAGATAGAGGAAGTGGCCAAGACAATGACCACCCGTACCCGAAAGAGCTCGGGTCGCATCGCGTTCGTGGGCTCCGGGCCCGGCGACGCCGGGCTTCTCACCGTCCGGGCCAAGGAGCTCCTTGCCCGGGCCGAGCTCGTCGTGACCGACCCGGATGTGCCGGCCGGCGTGCTGGAGCTCGCCGGCCAGGGCGTCGACGGCGACGTCGAGGTCCGCCCGGCGGTGGGCGAGCCCACCGATGTCGCGAAGGACCTGGTGACCGAGGCGAAGGCAGGCCGGGTCGTGATCCGCCTGGTGTCCGGCGACCCGCTGACCCATGCCGCGCTGGTCGCCGAGGCGCAGGCGGTGGCCCGCACGAGCGCCGTGTTCGACGTCGTGCCGGGCGTGCCGCCGGGCACCGCGGTCCCGGCCTACGCCGGCATCGCGCTCGGCTCGACGCACACCGAGGTCGACGTCCGTGGCGAGGTGAACTGGGCGGGCCTCGCGGCCACCCCGGGCCCGATCGTCCTGCTCGCGAGCTCGAGCCACCTGGCCGAGGCCGCCTCCGCGCTGGTCGAGCACGGCCTCGCCGCGCAGACCCCGGTCGCGGTCACCGCCGACGGCACCGGCTCCGGCCAGCGCACGCTGGACACGACGCTCGCGTCGCTGTCGGCGGACGCCGGCGAGATCGCCGGCGACCTGGTCGTCACCGTCGGCCAGGCGGTGTCCGGCCGGACCAAGCTGTCCTGGTGGGAGTCCCGCGCGCTGTACGGCTGGCGGGTGCTCGTGCCGAGGACCAAGGACCAGGCCGGCGAGATGAGCGACCGGCTGCAGCTGCACGGCGCCATCCCGTCCGAGGTGCCGACGATCTCCGTCGAGCCGCCGCGCAGCCCCGCGCAGATGGAGCGCTCGGTCAAGGGCCTGGTCGACGGCCGCTACCAGTGGCTGGTGTTCACCTCGACCAACGCGGTGCGCGCGGTGTGGGAGAAGTTCGCCGAGTTCGGCCTGGACGCCCGTGCGTTCTCCGGCGTGAAGATCGCCTGCGTCGGCGAGGCCACCGCGGCGAAGGTGCGCGGCTTCGGCATCATCCCCGAGCTGGTGCCCTCCGGCGAGCAGTCGAGCGAGGGGCTCCTCGACGAGTTCCCGCCCTACGACGACATCCTCGACCCGGTGGACCGCGTGCTGCTGCCGCGGGCCGACATCGCGACCGAGACGCTCGCGGCGGGCCTGCGTGACCGCGGCTGGGAGATCGACGACGTGACCGCGTACCGCACGGTGCGTGCCGCGCCGCCGCCCGCCGAGACCCGCGAGATGATCAAGACCGGTGGCTTCGACGCGGTGTGCTTCACCTCGTCGTCCACCGTGCGGAACCTCGTCGGCATCGCCGGCAAGCCGCACACCCGCACGCTCGTCGCCTGCATCGGCCCGAAGACCGCGGAGACCGCGCGGGAGTTCGGCCTGCGGGTGGACGTCCAGCCGGAGCACGCCCAGGTGCCGGCGCTGGTCGACGCGCTCGCCGAGCACGCCGCCCGGCTCCGTGCCGAAGGCGCGCTGCCGCCGCCGCGCAAGACGAAGCGAGCCCGCCGCTAGGAGGCGCGCATGTTCCCCAGCCACCGGCCCCGCCGGCTGCGCACCACGGCCGCCATGCGCGGGCTGGTCGGCGAGACCGAGGTCCGCCCGAACCAGCTCGTGCTGCCGATGTTCGTCAAGGAGGGCGCGACCGAGCCGGTGCCGATCGCGACCATGCCCGGCGTCGTCCAGCACACCCGGGACAGCCTGCGCAAGGCCGCGGTCGAGGCCGTGCGGTCCGGGGTCGGCGGGCTGATGCTCTTCGGCGTGCCGCGGACGCGGGACGCGGTCGGGTCCGGCGGCATCGACCCGAACGGCGTGCTCAACGTGGCGCTGCGCGACCTCCGTGCGGAGCTCGGCGACGAGACCGTGCTGATGTCGGACCTGTGCCTGGACGAGTTCACCGACCACGGCCACTGCGGGGTGCTCGACCACGACGGCAACGTCGACAACGACGCCACCCTGCGGGTGTACGGCGAGATGGCGCTCGCGCAGTCCGAGGCGGGCGCGCACCTGCTAGGCCCCAGCGGGATGATGGACGGCCAGGTCGGCGCGATCCGCGAGGCGCTGGACCGGGCCGGCCACACCAGCACCGGGATCCTGGCCTACTCGGCCAAGTACTCCTCGGCGTTCTACGGCCCGTTCCGCGACGCCGTCGAGTCGCAGCTCACCGGCGACCGCAAGACCTACCAGCAGGACCCGGGCAACGTCCGGGAAGCGCTGCGCGAGGTCCGGCTGGACCTCGACGAGGGCGCCGACGTGGTGATGGTCAAGCCGGCCATGCTCTACCTCGACGTCATCCGCGCGGTGGCCGAGATCAGCGACGTTCCCGTTGCGGCGTACCAGATCTCGGGCGAGTACGCGATGATCGAGGCGGCCGTGGCGGGCGGCTGGCTGGACCGGCGCGCGGCCGTCCTGGAGACGCTCACGGCCATCCGCCGGGCCGGCGCGGACATCATGCTGACGTACTGGGCCGTGGAAGCCGCGGGCTGGTTGCGTTGACCCGCAAGGTGGAGAGGTAACCTGCCGCCCGTGACGAAGCCAGGCAATTCGGACCCCGGCGAGCCCAAGGACACCGACGAGACGGTCGACCCCGAGCCGTTGATGTCGGAGCTCGAGAAGGCGCCGCCGGCCCCGAAGGAGAAGCCCGTGATGCCGACCGCCCGCGAGGCGGCTCGGGACCACGACGACAAACCGCGCCCCCGAGTCCTGCGGATCGCGTTCTACCTGGCGATCGCCTCGGGGATCGTGGGGCTGGTCAGCGGCATCGACCTGATCGTCAACAAGGCGACGCTGGTCGACAGCGCGCTCAACGTGGACACCGACCAGCCGCTCACGCCCGACCGCGCCGAGCAGCTCGTGAACACCTTGCTGTGGCTGTACATGGTCGTCGTCGTGGTGCTCGGCGCGTTCCTCGCCCTGTTCGCCTTCAAGGCGCAGGAGGGCGTCCGGCGCGCCCGGATGATGTCGGTGATCATCACCGTGGTCCTGATCGTGTTCCACTTCTACTTCGCCAGGACGGCGTACGGCCAGGTCGGCGGCCTGTTCGCGGCGGTCGCGATCGCGCTGATGTACATCCCGTCCGCGCGGGACTACTTCGGTCCGCGCCAGCCGGTCAGGTGACCGGGCAGGCCCCCGCCGACGAGCCCGACGCTCCGGTGCTGTTCACCGAGCGCGGCTCGTCGTGGTGGCCGCTGCTGTGGGGGCCGCTCTTCGCCGTGGTCGGCGCCGGGGTGGAGGCCACCACCGGGCCGGTGCACTGGCTGCCCTGGTTCGGCGTCGGCGTCGTCCTGTTCGGCATCGCGGCCGCGTGGGTGTCCGCGCGGCGCAAGGTCTACTTCGTGCGGCTGACCACCGGCACCCTCACCCAGGGGCGCGAGCACCTGGCCACCTCCCGGATCGCGAAGGTCACCGACGTCGGCACGCCGACCGGCGCCAAGGTCCTCGGTGGCGGCTGGCTCGCGCCGCGCAAGACGACCGAGATCCCGGTGCGGCTCGACGACGACAAGGTGGTGCTCGCTTGGGCCCGCGACGACGACGGTCTGCGGGAGGCACTGCGCCGCCTCGTCGAGCCCGAGGCCGGTCATGTTGAATGAGGGGGTGTCGAACCCCCACGACAGTGGCAACGAGCGAGGCTTCTCACCCGAGCCGATGCCGCCCGTCGACGGCGGCGGCGCCGGTGGGATCCCGCGTCCGAAGGCGATCGGCTCCGCGTTCCAGGCCAGCCTCGCCAGCACCGCCATCGCGAGCGTGGCCACGGTCGTCGGCGTGCTGCTGGACCGCGAGTGGCTCGACCGCCTGGTCCGCCAGGTCCTCGAGGACGCGGGTCAGCGCAACGGCCCCGCCGAGGTGGCCAACGCCACCGTCATGATCCAGGTGTTCCTGGGCCTCGGCATCGTGCTGTTCGCGGCCCTGTTCGTGCTGTTCGCGGTGAAGATGCGGGTGGGCCGCAACTGGGGCCGGATCGTGCTCACCGCGTTCGCGGCCCTCGGCGTGATGAACTTCCTGTCCGCGGTCGCGAGCACGGGTGCCGACCTGAACCTCATGTGGAGCCTCGCCGAGGTGGCGTTCGCGGTCACCGCCGTGATCTACATGTTCCGCCCGGAGTCGTCGGCCTACTTCGCCGAGCACAAGAAGCGCCGGCTCGCCCGGCGCGGGGAGAACCGCCGATGAGAGGCTCGCCGTCGTGACAGCACCGCAGGCCACCGAAGAGCTGGTCGCGCCGCCGCCCACCGAGCGGAGCCGGCTGCACCGTCCGTGGCGGGCGCTGGTGGCGCTCGTGGAGCTGCTGGTGGCGGGCGGGCTGGTGCTGCTCGCTTTCTGGGCGTGGCCGCGCGGCTTCGCCACGATCACCACGGTCGTCGGGGACGGCACCGAGCTGGTGTCCACCCGCATCTACGGCAACTGGCTCGGCGGCGCCATCGGGTTCGGCACGGTCGCGGCGCTGCTCGTGCTCGACGCGCTGCGGCAGGTCGTGCTCGCGGTGCGGACCCGGCCCAAGCGTGCGAAGCGGGCGAAGAACTCGGACGCGAAGGTGGCAAGTGAGGACTGAGGTGGAGACGGCACGGCGGTCCGCGGCACTGTTCGAGCGGGCGCGAGCGGTCACTCCCGGTGGGGTCAACTCGCCGGTCCGCGCGTTCCAGGCGGTCGGCGGTACGCCTCGGTTCATGGTCCGCGGCGAGGGCCCGCACCTGTGGGACGCCGACGGCACCAGGTACGTGGACCTGGTCGGCTCCTGGGGCCCGATGATCCTCGGCCACGCGCACCCCGCGGTGGTCGACGCCGTCCGTGCGGCGGCGGCGTCCGGGCTGTCGTTCGGCACGCCGACCGTGGGCGAGATCGAGCTGGCCGAGGAGATCATCGGCCGGGTCGGCCCGGTCGCGGCGGTGCGGTTGGTCAACTCGGGCACCGAGGCGACGATGAGTGCCGTCCGGCTGGCCCGGGGGTTCACCGGGCGGCGCAAGATCGTGAAGTTCGCCGGCTGCTACCACGGACACGTCGACGCGTTGCTGGCCGACGCGGGCTCCGGGGTGGCCACGCTCGGCCTGCCGACCACGCCCGGCGTCACCGGCGCCGCCGCGGCCGACACGATCGTCCTGCCGTACAACGACCGCGCCGCCGTGGCGGCCGTCTTCGCCTCGGACGGCGCGGACATCGCGGCGGTGATCACCGAGGCGGCGGCCGGCAACATGGGCGCGATCCCGCCGGAGCCCGGCTTCAACCAGGCGCTGCGTGACCTGTGCACGGCGCACGGCGCGCTGCTGGTGATGGACGAGGTGATGACCGGCTTCCGCGTGTCGACCGCCGGTTGGTACGGCCTCGAGTCCGTGCCGGGCGACCTGTACACGTTCGGCAAGGTGATGTCCGGCGGCCTGCCCGCCGCGGCGTTCGGCGGCCGGACCGACGTCATGGCCGCGCTCGCCCCGTCCGGCCCGGTGTACCAGGCGGGCACGCTGTCCGGGAACCCCGTCGCGGTGGCCGCGGGCCTGGCCTCGCTGCGCGCGGCGACACCCGAGGTCTACCCGGTGCTGAACGCGCACGCGACCCGGCTCGGGGCGCTGCTGGGCGACGCGCTGGCCGCGGCCGGCGTGGCGCACCGGGTGCAGTTCGCCGGCAACCTGCTCTCGGTGTTCTTCGCCGAGGAGCCGGTCCGGGACTACCCGGGCGCGAAGGCCGCCGAGACGTGGCGGTACCCGGCGTTCTTCCACGCGCTGCTGGCGCGCGGGGTGTACGCGCCGCCGAGCGCGTTCGAGGCCTGGTTCGTCAACGCGGCGATGGACGACGCGGCGTTCGAGGTGATCGCCTCCGCGCTGCCCGCGGCCGCCGCCGCGGCGGCGGCCGCATCGGAGGGGGAGCGGTGACCACTCGCACGACCGTGCACCTGGTGCGGCACGGGGAGGTGGAGAACCCGACGGGGGTGCTCTACGGGCGGCTGCCCGGGTTCGGGCTGTCCGAGCTGGGCAAGCGGCAGGCGCTGATCGTCGCGGAGCACTTGGCGGGCAACGACATCAGCCATGTCGTCGCCTCGCCGCTGGAGCGCGCGCAGCAGACCGCGGGCCCGATCACCGACTCGCACCAGCTGGCGCTCGACACCGACGACCGGCTGATCGAGGCGGACAACGTCTTCGAGGGCATGCGGGTCGCGGTCGGCGACGGGGCGCTGCGCTCGCCGCGGCACTGGCCGCAGCTGCGGAACCCCTTCGTGCCGTCGTGGGGTGAGCCGTACGTGCTGATCGCCCGGCGGATGCTGGCGGCGGTGTACCGGGCGCGGCAGGCGGCGGAGGGCCACGAGGCGGTGTGCGTGTCGCACCAGCTGCCGATCTGGACGGTGCGCCGGTTCCTGGAGGGCAAGCGCCTCTGGCACGACCCGAGTCGCCGGCAGTGTTCGCTCGCGTCACTGACCAGCCTCCTGTTCGAGGACGAGCGACTGGTCGCGATCCGCTACACCGAACCGGCCGGCGCCTCGAGCCCGAAGGTGACCGGCGCATGAGGTTCGTCCTCGTGGCCCTGCTGCTGGTTCTTGCCGGCTGCTCGACGGGAACCGACGCGGTCGAGGACGGCACCGAGTTCCAGTTCGTCTCCCCGGGCGGCAAGGCGGAGCTCACCTACGACGGCGACGACCGGCAGCCGGTCCCGCCGATGTCGGGCGAGGACCTGATGTCCGAGGGTGAGCAGATCGCCGTGTCGGACTTCGAGGACGAGGTCGTCGTCCTGAACCTCTGGGGTGCCTGGTGCCCGCCCTGCCGGGTCGAGGCGCCGGAGCTCGAGAAGGTCTACGAGGAGAAGAAGTCGGCCGGCGTGGTGGTCCTGGGCATCAACGTCCGCGACTACGACCGCACGGCCCCGCAGGACTTCGTCCGCGACACGGGCCTCACCTACCCGTCGATCTGGGACCCGCCCGGCCGGTCGCTGCTGAACCTCAAGGGCTACCCGCGCTCGGTGGTCCCGTCGACGATCGTCCTGGACAAGCGGCACCGGGTGGCGGCGGTCTTCCTGCGCGACGTGCTGGCCGAGGACCTGGTCCCGGTGATCGACCGCCTCCTCGCCGAGAAGTAGCTGAGAAGTAGTAGCGCCGGCCACTCCGGTGGGGAGGCGCCGAGGCCACCGGCGAGCGCGGTGCCTACCCTGACCCCGTGGATCCGACGACCGCCCTCGCCGTCGACGGCCCGCTGTTGCTGGCCAGCGGGGTGGCGCTGCTGGCCGGGATCATCTCCTTCGCGTCCCCGTGCGTGGTGCCACTGGTGCCCGGATACCTGGCCTACCTGGCCGCGCTCGTCGGCGCCGACGCCCCGCCCGTGACGGTGCCCGACAAGGCCGCCGTACCCGCCGGTGCCACCGCCGCCGAGGCCTCCTCCGCGGCCCCCGGCGAAGCCGCCGTGGCATCCGAGCCGGCCGCCGCCGGGCGGTGGCGCATCGTCGGGGCCGTCGGGCTCTTCGTCCTGGGGTTCACCGCGGTCTTCGCGGCCACCGTGGGCAGCCTCGTCTGGCTCGCCGACACCCTGGTGGTCAACCTCGACCTCTTCCAGCGCATCGGCGGCGTGATCATCATCGCGATGGCGCTGGTGTTCGTCGGGCTCATTCCCGGGCTCCAGCGCGACGTCCGCATCCACCGGGTGCCGCGGCTCGGCCTCGCCGGCGCCCCGGTCCTCGGCGCCGTCTTCGGCCTCGGCTGGACGCCCTGCCTCGGCCCCACCCTCTCCGGCGTGATGATCATCGCCAGCAGCACCGGCGGTACCGCGGCCCGCGGGTTCCTGCTCGTCCTCGTCTACTGCATCGGTCTGGGCGTGCCCTTCCTGGTCATCGCGCTCGGCGCCCGCTGGACCGTGCGCACCTCCGGCTGGCTGCGCCGCAACAGCCGGAGGGTCCAACTGGTCGGAGGTGGCCTCCTGTTCGTCGTCGGCGTGCTGCTCGTCACCGGACTGTGGGGCGAGATCACCGCGTGGCTGCGGGACGCCGTCGTCACCGACACGGTGCTCCCGATATGAGCGCGGTCCTGCGCAACACCTGGCGCGGCCTCACCTCCATGCGCACCGCCCTGGTGCTGCTGTTCCTCCTCGCCCTCGCCGCGCTGCCCGGCGCACTCCTGCCGCAGCGCAGCCTGAACGCCGCCAAGGTCAACGAGTACATCGCGAGCCACGGCTGGTGGGGCCGGCTCCTCGACCGCCTCGAGTTCTACGACGTCTACGCCAGCGTCTGGTTCTCCGCGACCTACCTGCTGCTGTTCGTCTCGCTCGTCGGCTGCCTCACCCCGCGCACGCTCGAGTACGCGAAGTCCTTGCGCGCCAGGCCGGTGCTCACCCCGCGCAACCTCGTCCGGCTGCCGCACCACCGCGAGGGCGAGACCGACCGGACCGTCGACGAGGTCCTGGACACGGCCAAGCGGCGGCTCAAGGGATGGCGGATCGAGGAGCGCGAGGAGGAGGACGGCACCCGCAGCATCAGCGCCGAGCGCGGCTACCTGCGCGAGACCGGCAACCTCGTCTTCCACTTCGCCATGCTCGGGCTCATCGTCGCGCTCGCCCTCGGCAAGATGTTCAGCTACGAGGGCCAGGTCATCGTCATGGCCAACGGCGCCGAGTTCTGCAACTCCGGCACCTACGCCTTCGACTCGTTCACCCCGGGCCTGCGCGTCGACGGCACCGACCT
Source organism: Actinophytocola sp. (assembly GCF_009379765.1). GTDB lineage: Bacteria > Actinomycetota > Actinomycetes > Mycobacteriales > Pseudonocardiaceae > Actinophytocola. The sequence goes on from NZ_WHTD01000116.1 coordinate 22,506, forward strand.
CGACGAGTTCTGCGTCACGGTGGACGACTTCACCGCGCACTACCTGCCCACCGGCCAGGCCGACTACTTCCGCGCCGACATCAGGTACCAGGCGGGCGACGACCTCGCGAGCGACACCTGGCGGTCCTACCCGCTGGAGGTCAACAGCCCGTTGCGCGTCGAGGGGGACCGGGTCTACCTGCTCGGGAACGGCTACGCGCCGGTCTTCACCGTCACCTTCCCGAACGGCGAGGAGCGTACGCAGACAACCCAGTGGCGCCAGGTCGACCCCCTCACCTACCTGTCCGAGGGCGCGACCAAGTTCGACCCGCCGGGCGTCACCGACCCGGCCGAGCGGCGCAAGAAGCAGCTCGCCGTCACCGGCCTGTTCGCGCCGACCGCGGTGCTCGACGGGTCGCTCCTGTCCTCCGGCTTCCCGGACCTGCGCGACCCGGCCGTCGCGGTCGACGTCCTGCGTGGCGACCTCGGCAACGAGTCCGGCCGCGGCCAGTCCATCTTCGAGGTCGACCAGTCCATGGTGGACAGTGGGCGGCTCGAGCGGGTCGCGCGCGAGAACATGCGCCCCGGCGACGAGATCGAGCTCGACGACGGCACGGTGGTCAAGTTCGACGACGTCGAGCGCTGGGTGTACCTGCAGGTGTCGCACGACCCCGCGCAGGTGTGGGTGCTCGGCTTCGCGGTCGCGCTGGTCCTGGGCCTCGGCACGTCCCTGGTGATCAAGCGCAGGCGGCTGTGGGTGCGGGCGACCCCGGGCACCGATGACCCCGACGACAACCGCGACGGCAGCGGCCGTACGGTGGTGCTGCTCGGCGGGCTGGCACGTACCGACCAGGCCGGCTACGGCGAGGAGTTCCGCAGGTTCTCCGACGACCTGCTGGACGAGCTGGCACCGGAAGACGGTGACGAGGATCCCGCCAAGCAGGACGTCACCGCGGGGAGGAAGACCTGATGCCGGTCAACGAGACGTTCTCCACCTACAGCGACTGGACGTACGGCGCCGCGGTCGGCGTGTACGTGCTGGCGATGCTGTTCTCTCTGGTCGAGCAGGCTTTCGGCCGCCGCACGAAGGTCGTCGCCCGGGCGCGCGAGCTCGTGGGTGCCGGCGCGCCGGTCGACCACACCGCCGACGACAGCACCACCGACAGCACCACCGACACCGCCGCCGACGAGGTCCTGGAGACCGACGAGCCGGCGCGTGCGGGCCGGGCCGAGCGGTTCGGCCGGATGTCCGTGTCGCTGATCGTGCTGGGCGTCCTGCTGCACGTGACCGCACTGGCGCTGCGCGGACTCGCCACCGGGCGGGTGCCGTGGGGCAACATGTACGAGTTCGGCGCGACCCTCTCGCTCGCCGCGGTCGTGACGTGGCTGGTGATGCTGCGCAAGTTCCCGATCCGGCACCTGTCGGTGTGGTTGCTGCTGCCCGTGATCCTGCTCATGTTCCTGGGCGGGGTGTTGCTGTACACGACGGCCGCGCCCGTACAGCCCGCGCTGCAGTCGTACTGGCTCGTGATCCACGTGTTCTCGATCGCGCTCGGCAGCGGCATGGTCCTCGTGCCGGGCGTGGTGAGCGTGCTGTACCTGATCAAGACCCGCAAGCCCGCGTGGGCCACCCGGCTGCCCGACGCGGAAGTCCTGGACCAGGTCGCCTACCGCACGACGATCTTCGCGTTCCCGATCTACACCGCCGGCGTGATATTCGGCGCGATCTGGGCGGAGTCGGCCTGGGGCCGGTTCTGGGGCTGGGACCCCAAGGAGACCGTGGCGTTCATCGCCTGGGTCGTGTACGCCGCGTACCTGCACTCCCGCGCGACCGCGGGCTGGCGCGGCAGCCGGGCGGCGCTGATCAACATCGTGGGCTTCGCGATGATGGTGTTCAACCTGTTCTTCATCAACCTGGTCGTTGCCGGCCTGCACTCCTACGCGAGTGGCTGAGCACTCCCCGGTCTTCTTGGCAGACTGCCAAGAATCGTCGGCGGAGCCTACTGCTTGATCTTCATTACTGTCCACGTCCGTGTGGTTACGTGACCAGCACTGTTGGACAACCCGCGTCGTTATCAGTACTCTCCGCCACCGGGGTTCGTCACTGTTCATCCTTATGGGTGAGCACTACAGGGCCAGGAGAGTGTGTTGACTGCAGCTGCCTACGGCGGTCGCGAACGTATGTCGGCCGATCGACTGCAGCGCCGAGAGGGTCATCCGCTCGGTGCGCGCAGGGTCTACGAGGACCCGGCCGACGAAGCCGCGGCCAGCGGCGCCGGCAGGCGGTGGACCTTCGGGATCGCCGCCGGCGCGTTGCTCGTCGCCGGCACCGTCGCCGCCGGTGCGTTCGGGCTGAACGGCGACGCGTTACCTTCGGGCGCCGAGGGCGCCCCGGAGCACGCGCCGTCGGCGCCCGGCAACGGCCCCCACGACGGCGGCTCGCCCGCCGCGGCGGGCGACCAGTCCGACAAGAACGACAAGCGGGAGACCGCGCGGCCCACCAAGCCGGCCTCGGCCGGCCCCAGGGTCACCGTCCCGGTCCAGCACGCCCCGCAGGCGGACGAGGCCGACAACGGCGGCCACGCCACCGGTGAGAGCCGCAGTGGGGACGGCGAGAACGTCCGCCCTGCTCCGGCGCCCGCCCCGGCACCCGCGCCCGACCCGGCGCCCGGTCCGGTCGAGCAGGTGGTGACCCCGGTGACCGACACGGTCAGCGACGTCGTCACGCCGGTCACCGACACCGTCGGCGACATCCTGTCGCCGGTCACCGGAATCCTCAGCGGCGGCGGTGACCAGCAGCCGGCACTGACCATGATCGACCCGTTGGGTGGCCTGCTCGGCGGCTGACTCCTCGCCTGGCTCCACGGCCTGGACGGACTGCTCGAAGCGACCCGTGGTTGCTGGTGCGAAGACCGGCGGGCCCCGGTGTCGACTGTCTCCCGAGGCAACGACTACCGTCGCGTGCGGAGGCGGTCTCGGCAGTCTTTTCCAGGGAGGAACCCAGCGGTGAGTGGGCGCGAAGGCGAGCCGGACGTGGCCGGCGTCGGTCAGGACTCGGCTCCGCGGCCCCCGTTCGCCTGGGTGCCGCCGGGAGCCAGGCAGCAGGGTGGCGAACCGGAGACCGAGGACTTCGGCCCACGGCCGCTCGCGTCACATCTGGACGACGATGTGCGCACCGACTCGGCGCCGCACCCGGTCCCGACCGACCCCGCCTCGTCCGGCCCGTACTACACCGAACCGAACGTCTCGGGCCCGCACTACGCGGAGCAGACGCCGTCCGGCCCGCAGCCGCGGCAGTACGCGGATCCGAACGCCTCCGACCCGCACTACGCCGAGCAGACGCCGTCCGGCCCGCAGCCGCGGCAGTACGCGGATCCGAACGCCTCCGACCCGCACTACGCCGAGCAGACGCCGTCGGGACC
>NZ_WHTD01000215.1 GCF_009379765.1 Actinophytocola sp.
GACCGCGGCTACGCGTTCTCCGTGCGTGGTCTCGCCCGGGAGCTGGCCTGCGCGCTGGACCTGCAGTACCGGGACCCGGCGGCCATCGACGTGCCGGCCGCCGAGGGGCACGCGTTCCCGGTCGAGATCGAGGACCCGGACGGGTGCCAGCGGTTCGTCGCGCGCCGGATCACCGGGGTCGACCCCACCGCGCCGACGCCGTGGTGGGTGCGCAGGCGGCTGCTGCTCGCCGGCATCCGGTCGATCTCGCTCACGGTCGACGTGACCAACTACGTGATGCTCGAGACCGGCCAGCCGATGCACGCGTTCGACACGCCGTCGCTCCGCAAGCGGATCACCGTCCGGCGGGCCGAGAAGGGCGAGAAGCTCACCACCCTGGACGACGTGGAGCGCACGCTCGACCCCGACGACATCGTGGTCGCCGACGAGTCCGGCCCCATCTCGCTCGCCGGCGTGATGGGCGGCGCCAGCACCGAGGTGCGGTCGGACAGCACGGACATCTTGCTCGAGGCCGCGATCTGGGACCCGGCGTCGATCGCCAGGGCGGTGCGCCGGCACAAGCTGCCGAGCGAGGCGGCGAAGCGGTTCGAGCGGTGTGTCGACCCGCTGCTGCCGCCGGCCGCGCTGGAGCGGGCGGCCCGGCTGCTGCGCGACCACGCGGACGGCAGCATCCAGCCCGGTCGCACCGACGAGGGTGTGCCGCGGCAGCTGCCACCGGTGACGATGGCGATCGGTCTGCCCGACCGCGTCGCCGGCGTTCGCTACGAGCGGGGCGTGACGGCGCGCCGGCTCAGCCAGATCGGCTGCCAGATCGAGGTCCGCAGTTCCGACGAGGGCACCCCCGCCGTCACGGCCATCCCGCCGAGCTGGCGGCCCGACCTCGTCGAGCCTGCCGACCTGGTGGAGGAGGTGCTGCGGCTGGAGGGCTACGAGACGATCCCGTCGGTGCTGCCCGCCGCACCGGCCGGCACCGGGACCACCGCCGCGCAGCGTCGCCGCCGGACCGTGGCTCGCGCGCTCGCCGAGGCCGGGTACATCGAGGTGCTGCCGTTCCCGTTCCTGTCGCCGACCGTGTGGGACGCGTTCGGGCTCGGCCCCGACGACAGCCGACGGCGGACCGTGTCGCTGCTGAACCCGCTCGAGTCCGAGCGCGGCGAGATGGCGACCACGCTGTTGCCGAGCATGCTCGACACGCTGGTGCGCAACGTGTCCCGTGGGATGCGCGACGTCGCGCTGTACCACGTCGGGCAGGTCGTGCTGCCGAAGGCGCAGCAGGTGCCGGTGCCGGAGGTCGGCGTGGCCGGCCGCCCGAGCGAGGCCGACCTGGCCAGCCTGCGCGCCGCACTGCCCCAGCAGCCCACCCACGTCGCCGTGGTGCTCGCCGGCAACCGCCAGCGCGCCGGCTGGTGGGGCCCGGGCGAGCCGGCTTCCTGGGCCGACACGGTCCGCGCCGCCGAGATCGTCGCCGAGGCGTCCGGTGTGTCACTGACGGTCAAGGCCGCCGAGCTGGCGCCGTGGCACCCCGGCCGGTGCGCGCAGCTGCTGGTGGGCGACCTGCCGGTCGGCTACGCGGGCGAGCTGCACCCGAAGGTGGTCGACGCGCTCGGCCTCCCCAAGCGGACGTGCGCCATGGAGCTCAAGCTCGACGGGCTGCCGCTCGTGGAGCGCCGGCCCGCACCGTCGCCGTCGCCGTACCCGCCGGTACTGCTGGACGTGGCGCTGGTCGTCGACGCCGAGGTCCCGGTCGGCGAGATCGCCAACTCGCTCCGCGGCGGTGGCGGGGACCTGCTGGAGGACCTCAACCTGTTCGACGTCTTCACCGGCGAGCAGGTGGGGGAGGGCAAGCGGTCGCTCGCGTACGCGCTCCGCTTCCGCGCCCCCGACCGCACGCTCACCGTCGAGGAGGCCACCACCGCCCGCGACGCCGCCGTGGCCGCGGCAACAGAGCGGCACGGGGCCGTCCTCCGCGGCTGAGCCGCGTCGGGCACGGGGCCGCCCGCGTCCGACGGACTCGCGGGTCCGGAGCATTGGACTCGCGGGTTCGGGGTCAGGCGGGTTTGCGGTTCAGGGGGAACCACGCCACCGCGTGCGCCACCGCCTTGTCCGCCGCGAACAGGCGGCTCACCGCCTGCCCGACCATGCCCTTGGTGACCGCGCCTGTGTGCTCGAAGTCCTCGCCCAGGTCCGCGAAGTCGTCGCTGTCGGTGGCCACGTCCGTGAACGTCACCCACCGTCGGCCGTCAGCACCGCGGCGCCGAGCTCGGTGGTCGGCATCGGCACCCGGTACTCGGCGAGATGGAACGCCGTGCACACGTCGAACCCGACCCCGAGCAGCAGCACCCGTGCTCCGGCGCGCTCCAGCGCCGCCAGCGGTGAGCCCTCACCCAGGTGACTGTCCAGCCGGTGCTCCGCCATCAGCTCGGCCGCCCGCGCACCCACGGCGGCGAACGACGCCTGCGGATGACCACTGCGCACCGCGCCCGGCCACCGGCGGACCATCTCGGCGACCGCGCCGAGCCCGACGCTCGGCGTGATCCGCGGATCGAACGCCGGCATCGTCTCCCGGATGATCGGCCACCAGTCCTCGGGCACCGGTGGCCTCGACCAGTGCCGAGGGTCCGAGTTGCCCATCGTCTGAGCCGGGACCACGAGCGTGCCCGCGGGACCGAGGACGTCCAGCAGCGCCTGCACCACCGCGACCGCGCCGCCGCACACCCAGCCGAACGAGCTCAACGAGGTATGCACCAGCACCATGTCGCCCTCGCGCAGGCCGAGCTCGGTGAGGTCGGTGGCGATCGTGACGCGCGTGTTGGGTCCGTCCGACGGCATGCCCCCATCCTGCCGGGGCCACGCAACCGGTATTCAGAGGTGCTTGGTCGCCTCCTTTCGCGACAGCGGGGACAGGGCCGGGTGACCGTCGACGAAGTTGCGCACCCAGGCCGGCTCGACCCTGGCGAACTGCCGCAGCGCCCAGCCGATGCCCTTGCGGATGAAGAAGTCACGGTCGTCGAGGTTGGCCTCGATGCAGCCGGTGAGCAGGGCGGTGTCGGTGTCCTCCTTGGCACCCAGCTGGCAGATGATCGACGTGCGGCGCCGCCAGAGGTCCGGGTCGGTGGCCCACCGGCGCATCACGGGGGTGACCGTGGGGCGGTGGGCCTGGAGTAACGGGCCGACCCGCCGGCCGGCGATCTCGTCCACGAAGTCCCACCACGCGCCGGTGACGACGAGCTCCTCGTACATCGGCAAGAGGTCGGGTGTCTGCCAACCGGCGTAGCGCCGTTGGCCCGTGAGGTCGAGTGCCAGGTAGCGCTCTTCGCGGAACGTGGCCTCCCGCCACAGCGACAGCACGGTGGCCCGCCAGGCGTCCACATCGGACAACGGGTGTTCGGCGAACAGCCGCCGGCCGAGTGCGCGGCGTTCGGGTGTGGGCACGCCGCGGAACGGCATCTCGGACTTCATGTACCGCTGCATGTCCGGTGCCTTGCGGGGATCGGCGAGCTCGGCCAGGCCTGCGCGTACGGCGGCGACGAGGGCGGTGGAGGCGGGCGCGATTTCGCGGGTGTCGGTCATGGCAGCGAAGGTACGCGGGGGCACCGACAAAAACGTTCTTCCTGGTAACCGGTAGGTTGCGCTGAGTGCGGTCACGCTCTCATAAATCGACGAACGGAGTATTCCGCGGGGCGTGAACCGGCGGCAGGCTCTGGCGGGGCCCTTGGTCTGCACGGATCCAAGCGGCGACAAGGAGAGGAAGAGGGGCAAAGTGAACAGATTCGTTGCCGTGGTCGCGGCGGCGGGAGTTGTACTGAGTGGAGTGATAGTTGCTCCGCTTGCTAACGCCGAGTCGGCCAAACCGACGCACCACGCGCCGGAATTCACCCCAAAGCCCATCCAATGGGGTGAATGTGAGAATCCGACCCTCGTTCGGTCGGGTGCCGAGTGTGGCTTCGTCGAGGTACCCCTCGACTACGCCAAACCGCGCGGTGACAAGATCAGGCTCGCGGTCTCGCGAGTGAGCCACAAGACGCCCGACTCGGAGTACCAGGGCCCGGCGCTGGTGAACCCGGGTGGCCCCGGTGGCTCGGGTCTGATCTACGCGGTCTTCGGCGACTTCTTCCTGCCCGACGGTGCCGGCGACAGCTACGACTGGGTCGGCTTCGACCCGCGTGGCGTCGGCTCCAGCGAGCCGTCGCTGAGCTGCATCCCCGACTTCGACGGCTACAACCGGCCGTACTACGTGCCGGTCACGCCGAAGCTCGAGCGGACGTGGCTGCAGCGGTCCGAGGACTACGCGGACGCGTGCCTCGAGAACGGCGGCAAGAAGCTGCTCGACCACATGACCACCATCGAAGCCGCCAAGGACATGGACAGCATCCGCAAGGCGCTGGGTGCCGCCCAGATCAACTACTACGGCTTCTCCTACGGCACCTACCTCGGTCAGGTGTACGCCACGATGTTCCCGGACAAGCTCCGCCGCGTCGTCTTCGACGGCAACGTGAACCCGGCCCGGGTCTGGTACGAGGCGAACATCGACCAGGACATCGCGTTCGACCGCAACATCAAGATCTACTTCGACTGGGTCGCCAAGTACGACGACATCTACCATCTCGGCAAGACCGGCAAGGACGTCCTGAAGCTGTTCTACAGCGAGCAGGCGAAGCTGATCCGGCACCCCGCGGGCGAGATCATCGGACCGGACGAGTGGACGGACATCTTCCTGTCGGCCGCGTACTACGTGTACGGCTGGGAGGACATCGCCAACGCGTTCGCCAGCTGGGTCCACGACGGCGACTTCGCGCCTCTGCGTGACCTGTACGCCAGCCCGCCGTTCGAGGACAACGGGCATGCCGTCTACCTGGCCGTCATCTGCACCGACGCGAGGTGGCCGACCAACATCAACCACTATCGCGTCGACAACTGGCTGACCCACATCCGAGCCCCGTTCACCACCTGGGGCAACGCGTGGTTCAACGGTCCGTGCCTGTACTGGCACGGCGACTCCGGCAAGCCGGTGAAGGTCGACGGCCGCGGCGTGGAGAGCGCCCTGCTGATCAACGAGACCAACGACTCGGCCACGCCGTACCCGGGCGCGATCGAGGTGCGTAAGCGCTTCCCGAACTCGGTGCTCATCGAAGGCGTCGGCGGCACCACCCACTCCGGCTCGCTGTCCGGCGTGGAGTGCACCGACAGCATCATCATCGAGTACCTGAAGACAGGGGCGCTGCCCGAGCGCAAGTCCGGCAACCGGTCGGACGTGCAGTGCGACCCGGTGCCGCAGCCGGTCCCGTCCGGCGCGACCGCTGACAAGCGGGCCGCGTCCACGGGTACTGACACGGGCACCGACCTGCGCAAGGAGCTCGCGGCGGCGGCGATCCCGCGCTGACGCACTCCCGCACGACACGGGCGCCCCGGCTTCGTCTCGGCCGGGGCGCCCGTCGTCTGCGTACAGGTCTGATCCAGGACTGGTGCAGGTACTCACCCCATGCTGAGCGTCAACTCGAGCAGGGGAGGACCTGAACATGACGAACCAGACGACCTCCGGTGTGCCGCCCCTGGCCGGGCTCAGCCCTCATTTCTCGGTCACGGTGCTGGAGTGTCCCGACCCATCGGACCCGGACGCCTTCACCACCCTGCGGCGCTTCCTGCGCGACACGCTGTCCGAGCCGGGCCGAGCCCACGCGGTCCGGGTCCACGGCGAGGTCGCCCTGTCCGGCCCGGACTACGTCGACGGTCTCGGCACCCTGTCCGACCTGGGCTTCGACGAGCTGTACCTGGCCGTCCGCCAGCGCTGGCAGAGCCCCCGTTGGACCGACGACGGGATGCACGACCTGACGAACGAGCTGACCGTCGCGCTGCGCCGCCACCAGCTGGTCGCCCTGCACACGTCGGCGTCCGGCGCCCTGCTGCGCCGCTGGACCCGCTCGGCCGGCGCCCCGTACCGTTTCCTGCCGGACGCCGTCCTGGACGCCTTCGACCAGGAGTCCCGCGGCGCGATCGACGTCTCACCGGCCTGGTCCCGCCTGACCTCGGCGGCGCGGCCGGTGTTCCAGGACTACCTCACCTCGGTGACCGAGGCCCTCGACCTCCTGGAGAAGGTGGCGCAGAACACGCCGGGGGAGTCCGAGAACCAATTTGAATGATCTTGCATAGCTGTGCATAATCATCCAGGTGACGGTTCGGATCGCGGTTGGTGGGGCCTCCGGGTATGCCGGGGGTGAGCTGCTTCGGCTGCTGCTCGGGCATCCCGGGGTGGAGATCGGGGCGCTCACCGCGGGCGGCAATGCCGGCGCCACGCTCGGGTCGCTCCAACCGCATCTCGTCCCGCTCGCCGACCGGGTGCTCGACGAGACCACGCCCGAGGCGCTCGACGGTCACGACGTCGTCTTTCTCGCGTTGCCGCACGGGCGCTCCGCCGAGCTCGCCGCGCAGCTTGACCCCGACACGCTCGTCGTCGACTGCGGAGCCGACCACCGGCTGAGCAACCCGGACGACTGGGCCCGCTGGTACGGCGGCGACCACGCCGGCACCTGGCCGTACGGGCTCCCCGAGCTCCCCGGCGCTCGCGCGAGGCTCGCGAACACGAAGCGGGTCGCCGTCCCGGGCTGCTACCCGACCGGTGCCTCCCTCGCGCTCGCCCCGGCGCTCGCCGCCGGGCTGGTCGAGCCGGCCGTCGTCGTCGTTGCGGTCAGCGGGACCTCCGGCGCCGGCAAGGCCCCCAAGCCGCACCTGCTCGGCTCCGAGGTCATGGGCTCCGCCACCGCCTACGGGGTCGGCGGCGCGCACCGGCACACCCCGGAGATCCGGCAGAACCTCGAGACGGTCGCCGGCCACCCGGTCACGGTGTCCTTCACGCCGGTCCTCGCGCCCATGCCGCGCGGCATCCTCACCACGGCCTCCGCGCCCGTCAAGGGAGACGCCGAGGCCGTGCGGGAGACATACCGGAAGGCCTACGCCGACGAGCCGTTCGTGCACGTGCTCGAGGACGGCTGGCCGGCCACCGCCGCCACGCTCGGCTCCAACGCCGTCCACATCAGGGTGACCGTCGACGTCGACGCCGGCCGGCTCGTCGCCGTCACCGCCCTGGACAACCTCACCAAGGGGACCGCGGGCGCCGCCGTCCAGTCGATGAACATCGCACTCGGCCTACCGGAGACGACCGGCCTCACGACAGCGGGAGTGGCACCGTGACTGCCGACGTACTCTTCGCCGCGGAGGCGGCATCATGACTGCCGACGTACTCTTCGCCGCGGAGGCGGCATCATGACTGCCGACGTACTCTTCGCCGCGGAGGCGGCATCATGACCGTCAACGCGCCCAAGGGGTTCCGGTCCGCCGGGGTCGCCGCGGGGATCAAGTCCAGCGGCGCCAAGGACGTCACGCTCGTCGTCAACGACGGGCCATTGGACGTCGCCGCCGGGGTGTTCACCAGGAACAAGGTCAAGGCCGCGCCCGTCCTCTGGTCACAGCAGGTACTCGGGACCGGCCGGGCCAAGGCCGTCGTCCTCAACTCGGGCGGTGCCAACGCGTGCACGGGCCCCGAGGGCTTCCAGGACACTCACGCCACCGCCGAGCACGTCGCCGCGGCGCTCGGCATCGGCGCGATCGACGTCGCCGTCTGCTCCACCGGCCTCATCGGCGAGCGCCTCCCCATGGACAAGCTCAAGTCCGGTGTGGACAGTGCCGTCGAAAGCCTGGCGAGCACCCACGAGGCCGGCGTCGACGCCGCGACCGCCGTGATGACCACCGATACCGTCCCGAAGCACGCCAGGTCCACTCAGGACGGCTGGACCATCGGCGGCTTCGCCAAGGGCGCCGGCATGTGCGCGCCCAACCTGGCCACCATGCTCGCCGTCCTCACCACCGACGCCGTGCCCGGCGACGCGCGGCGATCCCTCGCGCAAGCCGTCGACGCCACCTTCAACCGGCTCGACGTCGACGGCGGCACCTCCACCAACGACACCGTCCTCCTGCTCTGCTCCGGTGCCTCCGGCACGTCCCCGGCGAACTTCACCGAGGTGCTCACGAGCGTCTGCCAGGACCTCGTGAACCAGCTCCAGGCCGACGCCGAGGGCGTCACCAAGCACATCAGCGTCACCGTGCGAGGAGCCGAGACCGACGCGGAGGCTCACGCCGCGGCGAAGCAGATCGCCGGCGACAACCTCTGCAAGACCGCCTTCTTCGGCTCCGACCCCAACTGGGGCCGCATCGCCATGGCCGTCGGCAACGCGCCCACGACCTTCGACCCGGTCGAGCTCGACATCACGATCAACGGCGTCGAGGTCTGCCGTGCGGGCGAGAAGGGGGAGGACCGCGCCAAGGCCGACCTCACCGGCCGGGACATCCAGGTCGAGGTCCACCTGCACGCCGGTGACGGCGAGGCGACGGTCCTCACCACGGACCTCTCGCACGGGTACGTCGAAGAGAACAGCGCCTACTCCACATGATCCCCAACGAGGCACTGGAACGCGCCGAGGCCGCCGAGAAGGCCGCGGTGCTCGTCGAGGCACTGCCGTGGCTCCAGCGCTTCCACGGCGCGACCGTCGTGGTCAAGTACGGCGGCAACGCCATGATCGACGACACCCTCAAGGCCGCGTTCGCCGAGGACATGGTGTTCCTCAAGCTCGCCGGCCTGCACCCGGTCGTCGTGCACGGCGGCGGCCCGCAGATCACCACCATGCTCAACCGGCTCGGCATCCCCGGCGAGTTCAAGGCCGGCCTGCGGGTGACCACCCCGGAGACCATGGACGTCGTCCGGATGGTGCTCACCGGTCAGGTCAGCCGCGAGCTCGTCGGCCTCATCAACGCGCACGGCCCGTACGCGGTCGGCATCTCGGGCGAGGACGCCCGGCTGCTCACCGCGCAGCGCCGGACCGCCACCGTGGACGGTGAGGTCGTCGACCTCGGTCTCGTCGGCGAGGTCGTCGCGGTCAACCCGGACGCGGTGCTCGACATCGTCCACGCCGGCCGGATCCCCGTGGTGTCCACGGTGGCCCCGGACACGGACGGCTTGGCGCACAACGTGAACGCCGACACCGCGGCCGCCGCGATCGCCGTGGCGCTCGGGGCCGAGAAGCTCGTCATGCTGACCGACGTCGAGGGCCTCTACGCCGACTGGCCCGACCGGGGCTCGCTGCTCAACGTGGTCCACGCCGACGAGCTCGCGCGGCTGCTGCCGGGCCTCGCCAGCGGGATGATCCCGAAGATGGAGGCGTGCCTCGCCGCGGTGCTCGGCGGCGTGCCGCGAGCCCACGTGATCGACGGGCGGCTCGCCCACTCCGTGCTGCTGGAGGTCTTCACCGGCCACGGCGTCGGAACGATGGTCCTGCCCAACGAGGAGGAGACCGCATGATCGACTCCAATGTGGACGGGCGGGCCAGGTGGCAGGCGTCCCTCATGGACAACTACGGCACGCCCGCGCTCACCCTGGTGCGCGGCGAGGGTGCCTACGTCTGGGACGCCGACGGCAACCGCTACCTCGACCTCGTCGGCGGCATCGCGGTCAACGCGCTCGGCCACGCCCACCCGGCGGTCGTCGCGGCCGTCACCGAGCAGGTCGCGCGCCTCGGCCACACGTCGAACCTGTACGTGAACCCGGTCGCGGTCGAGCTCGCAGAGTCCCTGCTGCACGTCGCCGGCCTCACCGGCCGGGCGAAGGTGTTGTTCGGCAACTCCGGTGCGGAGGCCGTCGAGGCCGCGGTCAAGCTGTCCCGGCTCACCGGCCGCGGCAAGCTCGTCGCCTGCACCGGCGCGTTCCACGGCCGCACGATGGGCGCGCTGACCGTCACCGGCCAGCCGGGCAAGCGGACCCCGTTCGAGCCGTTGCTGCCCGATGTCACGCACGTCCCGTTCGGCGACGTCGACGCGCTCCGGTCCGCTGTGGACGGTGACACGGCGGCGGTGTTCGTCGAGCCGGTGCTCGGCGAGGGCGGGGTGTACCCCGCGCCGGACGGCTACCTGCAGGCCGCCCGCGAGATCACCGGCGCCGCCGGCGCGCTGCTCGTGCTCGACGAGGTGCAGACCGGCATCGGCCGGCTCGGCAGCTGGTTCGCCTTCCACCAGGCCGGCATCACCCCGGACGTGATCACGCTCGCCAAGGGCCTCGGCGGCGGGCTGCCGCTCGGCGCGTGCATCGGCGTCGGCCCGGCCGCCGACCTGATGAGGCCCGGCCACCACGGCACCACGTTCGGCGGCAACCCGGTCGCCTGCGCCGCCGGTCTCGCGGTGCTCCGCACGGTCGCCGCCGACGGCTTGTGCGAGCGGGCCGCCGCGCTCGGCAAGGAGATCACCGCCGGCGTCGAGGCCCTCGGCCACCCGCTCGTCACCGAGGTGCGCGGTTCCGGTCTGCTGCTGGGCATCGGGCTCGCCACACCGGTGTCGGCGAAGGTCGCCGGCGCGGCCGAGCAGGCCGGCTACCTCGTCAACAACGTGCAGCCGGACACGATCCGGCTCGCCCCGCCGCTGATCGTGGCCGCCGAGGACGTCCACGGCTTCCTCGCGGCACTCCCGGCGGCCCTCGACGCAGCCATGGAGTCCTGATGGTCCGGCACTTCCTGCGCGACGACGACCTGTCCCCGGCCGAGCAGAGGGCGGTACTCGACCTAGCCGACCGGATGAAGGCCGACCGGCTCGGGTTCCGCGCCCTGGAAGGAAAGTCGGTCGCGACGATTTTCGACAAGAACTCGACGCGCACCCGGCTGTCGTTCGAGGTCGGCATCGGCCAGCTCGGCGGCCAGGCGATCGTGGTCGACGGCCGCACCATGCAGCTCGGCCGCGAGGAGACCATCGAGGACACCTCCCGGGTGCTGTCCCGCTACGTCGACGCGGTCGTGTGGCGCACCTACGCCCAGGCGCGGGCGACCGCGATGGCGTCGGTGTCCCGGGTCCCGGTGGTCAACGCGCTGACCAACGAGTTCCACCCCTGCCAGGTCCTCGCCGACCTGCAGACCGTCCGGGAGCGGCTCGGCAGGCTCACCGGCATCACGCTGACCTACCTCGGCGACGGTGCCAACAACATGGCCCACTCGCTGCTCCTCGGCGGCACCACCGCCGGCATGCACGTGCGGATCGCCAACCCCGAGGGGTTCGGGCCGCACGGCGAGGTGCTGCTCGACGCCAAGCACCGCGCCGAGGAGACCGGCGGCACCGTCACGCTGATGGCCGACCCGCACGCGGCGGTCGACGGCGCGCACGTCCTGGTCACCGACGCGTGGACGTCGATGGGCCAGGAGAACGACGGCAAGGACCGGGTGGCGCCGTTGCGGCCGTACCAGGTCGACGCCGCGCTGCTGGGCCGCGCCGCGCCGGGCGCGATCGTGCTGCACTGCCTGCCCGCGCACCGCGGCGCCGAGATCACCGACGAGGTGCTCGACGGGCCGGCGAGCGCGGTGTGGGACGAGGCGGAGAACCGGCTGCACAGCCAGAAGGCGCTGCTCGCGTGGCTGCTGGGGGAGCACACATGACCACCGCGGCCAACACCAGCCGGGTCGCCCGCCAGGCCCGGATCGTCGAGCTCGTGTCCTCGATGGGCATCCGCAGCCAGACCGAGCTCGCCAAGCTCCTCGCCGGGGAGGGCATCGAGGTCACCCAGGCAACGCTGTCCCGCGACCTCGACGAGCTGGGCGCGGTGAAGCTGCGCGGTGTCGACGGCGGCGCCGCCGTGTACGTCATCCCGGAGGACGGCAGCCCGGTCCGCGGCGTGCAGGGCGGCACGTCGCGCCTGGCCCGGCTGCTCGCCGAGCTGCTCGTGTCCGCCGACTGCTCGGCCAACCTGACCGTTCTCCGAACCCCGCCCGGTGCCGCGCAGTTCCTGGCCAGCGCGATCGACCGGGCCGCCCTGCACGAGGTCGTCGGCACCATCGCCGGTGACGACACCGTCATGGTCATCGCCAGGGAACCGCTGTCCGGCAAGGACCTCGCCGAGCGCTTCACCGCGCTGGCCGCACGTACCGACTTGGAACAAGAAGGAGAAACACCATGACTGAACGGATCGTGCTGGCCTACTCCGGCGGCCTGGACACGTCCGTGGCGATCGGCTGGATCGCCGAGGAGACCGGTGCCGAGGTCGTCGCGGTCGCGGTCGACGTCGGCCAGGGCGGCGAGGACCTCGACACCATCCGCAAGCGGGCGCTGGACTGCGGCGCGGTCGAGGCCGTCGTCACCGACGCCCGCGAGGAGTTCGCCGACGAGTACTGCCTGCCCGCGCTGCAGGCCAACGCGCTCTACATGGACCGCTACCCGCTGGTGTCCGCGCTGTCCCGGCCGGTGATCGTCAAGCACCTCGCCGAGGCGGCCAAGTACCACGGCGCTTCCGCGGTGTCCCACGGCTGCACCGGCAAAGGCAACGACCAGGTGCGGTTCGAGGTCGGCATCGGCGCGCTCGCGCCCGACCTCAAGGTGATCGCGCCGGTCCGGGACTTCGCCTGGACCCGCGAGAAGGCCATCGCCTACGCGCACGAGCGGAACCTGCCGATCGACCAGACCAAGTCCTCCCCGTTCTCGGTCGACCAGAACGTGTGGGGACGGGCGGTCGAGACCGGGTTCCTCGAGGACCTGTGGAACGCGCCGACCAAGGACGTCTACTCCTACACCGAGGACCCGGCGGTCAACTGGCAGGCCCCCGACGAGCTGGTCGTCACCTTCGACAAGGGCGTGCCGGTGGCCATCGACGGTGAGACCGTCACCATGCTGCAGGCCATCCAGCAGCTCAACCGGCGGGCCGGCGCGCACGGCGTCGGCCGGCTGGACATGGTGGAGGACCGGCTGGTCGGCATCAAGAGCCGCGAGGTGTACGAGGCTCCCGGGGCGATCGCGCTGATCACCGCGCACCAGGAGCTGGAGAACGTCACCGTGGAGCGCGACCTGGCTCGCTTCAAGCGGCAGGTCGGGCAGCGCTGGACCGAGCTGGTCTACGACGGCCTGTGGTTCTCCCCGCTCAAGGACGCGCTGGACACGTTCGTCGCCAAGACCCAGGAGCACGTCTCCGGCGACATCCGGCTGACGCTGCACGCCGGCCGCGCGGTCGTCACGGGGCGGCGCAGCGAGCAGTCGCTGTACGACTTCAACCTGGCGACCTACGACGAAGGCGACACGTTCGACCAGTCACTGGCCAAGGGCTTCGTGCAGCTGTGGGGCCTGCCGTCGAAGATCGCGGCCAAGCGCGACCTGCACCATGCCTGAGCCCGTAGC
>NZ_WHTD01000182.1 GCF_009379765.1 Actinophytocola sp.
CCGCCGCCGCGCCACCCGTTCTTCGTGCAAAGCCTGCAGGGCGTCGGCGTTCACCCGAGCCACGATCCGCCGCAACGCACGGCAGAGCTTGACGGCCGGCATCTCCTCGGCCAGGTCCAGGATCTGACCTTCCACGATCGCGGTGTCCTCAAGCGACAATGTCAGGGTGGCGTCGGCGATCTTCGAGGCTCGGTAGGGGTCGAGACGGCCGGCTTTGATCGCCGCCAACGTCCGCGGCAACCGAGTCGCCAACGTCACCGCCAACTCCAGACGCTGCTGCGCGGCGCGGAGCGAGATCCGAAACAACGCGGCGACCTCCAGCGCGTCGAACTCACTGCCACTGGCCGCCGCGAACAGGGCGAGTTGCTCCAATGAGTGTCCCTCGTTCTGCCACGCCGCCCGCGCGAACCCGCGTGCCGTCGCCAACGGCACCGCCGCCGGGGAAGCATCCTCGGGTAGATCGACAATCGGCTCGCACATATGGTCGATTCTACCCGAACCGCAGCACGGTTTCCGTTGTACGGCAAGGGATTCACCCCATCGAGATGGCGTACACCCACCGTCACCACAGGTTGAACAAGGGCGCCCGCTGGAACACTACCGACCAAGATCACCACACAGCGACCTTCAGAGCGAGCAACTGCACGGCTCCCAACGGAACCATCCAGGCCCGGTCGGCGTCCGAACCCGGAGCGAAGGAGGGGCTGTGGTCTCGTTCGCGTCGGCGGTTCCCGCTGTCGCGCCGCTGGTCGTGCGCAGCAAGGGGTCGACCAAGGCACTGCACGTGATGTTGGTGTCGTGCGCGGTGTCGCAAGCCGCGCTGGTCGTTGCGGTTCCGCTGCTGGCGCTGTGGTCGGGGTCCGCGTTGTTCCTCGTCGTGGTCCCGTTACTGGTGGTCCAGCTGTGGCTCACGGTCGTGATAGTGCGCGAGTACCAAGGACTTCTGGGCCCGCAGCTGGCCGCCGACCACGCCGGTGTGTGGGTGCGAACGGGCCTGGGCACGAGACCCGAGGTGGTGTTCCTGCCGTGGCACGCCATCGACGGCATCGACGCGACCCGCAAGGGCCCCGTGGTCCGGATCATGAGCCGGGCGGGCGACGGCCTGTACGCCAAGCGCCCGCACTGGCGCGTGCGCTCGCTGCGCCGCCGCTTCGGGACGGCCTTCATCGTGGACGGCCGTCGCTCGGCCACTCCGCCGGATCACATCGTCGCCCAGCTGCATCAGGTTTCCGTTTCCGGTGGCCCGCGGCCATGATCGTCGCGTGAGCTACGCGCGCAGAAGGGCCGAGATGTTCGTCCACGCCGAGCGGGGATCCGCGACTCGGCGCCCCGCGCTTCGCCACCGGTTCGAGTTCCTACGGCGACTTCGACGGCGCATCACCGGATCCCGCGGTCGCGGCCAAGGCATGGGAGGCCAGGCGCGCCGAGGTGACGTTCGCGGACGACTTCGTCGGCGCCGCGCCCCATCTGGACGTCACCGGCACGGACTCCTGGCGCGGCACGGTGTCCCTGCGGTGGTCCTCATCCACATGATCGAGGAGTACGCCCGCCACAACGGCCACGCCGACCTGCTCCGCGAACGGATCGACGGCGCCACCGGCCGGTGACCGACCATCATCGGTTGACTGGTTTAGACCAATGCTGCTTGACTGGGTGCGGTCACCGTGACGCTCCGAGTTGGTTCCCTTGCGCATTGGAGTACCCATGTCGCCACGCCGTCTGCTGGCGTTCCTGGCCGCTGCCGCGGCCATGGTCGCCCTCACCTCCGCCGTCACGCCCACGTCCACCGCCGCACCGGCCCCGTTCGTGGTCAGCGAGGCGCAGTTCAACCAGATGTTCCCCGGTCGGAACTCCTTCTACACCTACGACGGGCTCACCACCGCGATGGACGCCTACCCCGGCTTCGCGAACACCGGCTCCGACACGGTCCGCAAGCAGGAGGCCGCCGCGTTCCTGGCCAACGTGAGCCACGAGACCGGCGGCCTGGTCCACATCGTCGAGCAGAACACCGACAACTACCCGCACTATTGCGACTGGAGCCAGCCCTACGGCTGCCCCGCCGGCCAGGCCGCCTACTACGGCCGCGGCCCGATCCAGCTCAGCTGGAACTTCAACTACAAGTCCGCGGGCGACGCGCTGGGCATCGACCTGCTGGGCAACCCGTGGCTGGTCCAGAACGACGCCGCGGTGTCCTGGAAGACAGCGCTCTGGTACTGGAACACCCAGACCGGCCCCGGCACCATGACCGGCCACGACGCCATGGTCAACGGCCACGGTTTCGGGCAGACCATCCGCAGCATCAACGGTTCCCTCGAGTGCGACGGCGGCAACCCGGGACAGGTGCAGAGCCGGGTCGACAACTACACCCGGTTCACCCAGCTCCTCGGCGTCCCGACGGGCGACAACCTGTACTGCTGAACCACCTGGGTCCGGGCCGGGCGTCCTCCACGACGAACGACGCGTAGGTCGACTCCGGTGCGTCCTGGCGGCTGACCGTGCTGACCACGCGCAGGTCCGCGCGCAGTTCGTCGCGGTCGACCCGGCATCGGAGGTACCCGCGGCGGTCGCCGTCGAAGAACCTGATGTGCGGGTTGAACTCGATCATCGGGCCGCAGTACGGGCCATAGACCTCACCGTCGCCGTTGCTCGAGATCGACGTCCCGACGATCTCGGACGCGACGACGGGCGAAGCCGGCTCGTCGAAGTCGCGCAGGAAGTCGTTGGCGAACGTCGAGTGCCAGTCGCCGGTGAACGCGACCGGGTTGCTCCCCCGATGCCGCGCCCATGCCTCGATGAGCCGGTTGCGGGCCGAGGGGAGCCGTCCCAGGCGTCGTGCCAGAGCCGGTCGCCCGCGGTGCCGTCGTGGTCGAGCCGGCCGAGCATGACGTTGTTGCCGAGGCTGTTCCAGCGCGCCCGGGACTCGGCCAAACCCTTGTAGAGCCAGCGTTCCTGGGTCATGCCGAGCATCGTCACCGACGGGTCGTAGGCCTCGGCGCAGGCGTCGGCCTCGCCCCAGCCGCACGGCGGCACCGAGCGGTACCGCCGGCCGTCGAGCATGTGCAGTTGGACCAGGTTGCCCCACCGCAGCCGCCCGGTACACGCGCGGGCCACCCGGACCGGGCCTGGCCGGGGCGCGCACCGGCTGGTGCTCGTACCACGCCTGGAACGACGCGACCGCGAGCGTGAGGCCGCCGCCACCGACCGGCGCGGTCCGCGTCCGCCCCACCGGCGAGGTGTCCCGCCGGTAGCGGAAGCGGTGGAACCACGCCCGGTCCGGCGCCAGCCCCTCCACCTCGACGTGCACCGAGTGGCCGAGCCGCGGCAGCGCCCACGCGGCGCCTTCGCGCACCACCCGCCGGAAACGCTCGTCGGCGGCCACCTGCCGGTCGACCGTCACCGGCGTGGTGGGCATGCCGCCGGTCGGCTCGAACAGCCGCGGCACCAACCTGGTCCACAGCACCATCCCGGTCGGCGTCGGGCCGCCGCTCGCGACGGCGAGCGTGAACGGGTACCCACCGTGCACCGGCCGGGTCGAGGCCCGCGCGCTACCGGCCGGCACCGACGCCAGCTCGGCCCCGCGACACCGGCGAGGAACCGCCTGCGGTCGACCGAGCTCGTCTCGTGGCTCACGGGTGCAGGTCCATACCCGCGAGATGGCCGACCGGTAGCCGCCGGATGAGCGCATCGCGTCGAGCCGGGTCACGCCGGCACGACCAGCCGTTCGGCCGAGTCGGCGAGCGCGGTGAGGACCTTCGCGACATCGTGGTGCAGCAGCCGACCGCCCCGCTTGACGACCCTGCCGGCGACGATCACGGTGTCGACGGCGCGGGTGTCCGCGCTGAGCACGACGGCGCCGGCCGGGTCGTGGGCCGGGGCGACGCCGAGCAGGTCGGTCCGCAGCAGCACCACATCCGCCTGCCGGCCGACGCCGAGGGTGCCGACCACGCCGCCGAGACCGGCGGTCCGCGCGCCGCCCGCGGTGGCGGCGTGCAGGACGTCCCGGGTGGTGAGCTCGGGGTTCGGCCGAGCGCGTTCCAGCGCGTACGCGGCGCGCATGAGGCTGAACATGTCCCCGGGTCCACTCACGACGGTGTCGGCGCCGAGCCCGGTCGGGGCGCCCGCCGCGAGCGCGCGACCGGTGACCGGGACGCCGAGGCCGAGCTCCACCTCGACGAGCGGCGACACGGACAGGGCGCCGCCGCTGCCGGCGATCCGGCGCAGCGCGTCGTCGGTGTAGTGGTTGCCGTGCACGTAGCTCGTGCGCGGGTTGAGCAAACCGTTGCGCACCAGGAAGTCCATCCCGCGCTCGGCACTCGCCGCACCGTGTCCTCCCATGTGGACGGTCACCGGCAGGTCGAGCTCCTTGGCCAGCCGCCACTCGTCGAGCGCCACGGCCTCGTCGACGATCTCCGGGCCGTACGGTGCGATCGCCATCGTGACGAGGTCGTGGCCCATGTGCTCCTCGACGACGGTCGCCGACGGACTGGTCGAACAGTAGCCGAAGACGGCGCGGATCCCGCTGTGCCGCAAGGCTTCGACGGCAGCGGCGGTGTGGTCGGGGGTGTGCTGGATGTGCGACCAGTCGACGAGCGTGGTGATCCCGGCGTCGAGGCATTCGAGCGCGCCGGCGAGGGTGCCGGCGTAGACGTCGGCCGGCCGGTAGCGCGGAGCGAACCGGCCGAGCACGCGGTCGAGGTAGCCGGCGAAGGAGATGTCCGGGCCGATCGCGCGGATGCCCGCCTGCCAGGTGTGCCGGTGGGTGTCGACGAAGCCGGGCAGGACGAGCATCCCACCGGCGTCGATGACCTCGACGTCGGCGCCGACCGCCAGATCGGTCCCGACGGCGGCGATCCGGCCGTCGTCGATGAGGATGTCGGCGGTGGTGGCGCGGACGGGGTCGGTGTCGACGGCGATGCCGCCGCGGAGCAAAAGTTGCATGCGAGAAAGCTTATGTAGAAGCTTTTCAAAAAGCAATACCGCAAGCGGTACGCTCGATGCCGTGCAGGATGAGGTCGACGCGCTGGTCGAGCAGTGGACCGCGGCGGGCATGTCGCCGCAGGCCATCGCGCGCCTGGAGCTGACCAAGCGGATCTCGCGGGTCGGCGGGCTGGTCGAGCGGGCGTTGAAGGCGGAGCTCGCCGAGCTGGGCCTGACCTACGCGGAGTTCGACGTGCTCGTGGCACTGCGCCGGGGCGGTGCGCCGCACCGGCTGCGGCCGAGCGAGCTGTCGAGGTCGCTGTTCCTCACCTCGGGCGGCACGAGCAACGTCTTGCAGCGGCTGGCCGCGGCGGGTTACGTCGAGCGCGCGGACGACACGAGCGACGCCCGCAGCCGCTGGGTCCACCTGACCGAGGCCGGCGTGCGGGTCACCGACGAGGCGATGACCGCGGCGGCCCGCGTTCACGAGGAGATCCTGACCGGGGTCCCGGACGCCGCGGTACGCGCGGCGGCCGACGCGTTGCGTGAGGTCCTGGCCGTCGTGGGCCGCCGCCGCGTCCGCTGACGCGCGAGGCAACGGGGGCAGCCCTACCTCAATTCCGGAGGCCCCGCCGAGCTGGTAGTCGGCCCCCGCGTTCGCCGGCAGCTCCCGGTCGGACGACCCGCCCGGGCGACCGCAGCCCGCCACCGCGACCAACGCGAGCACGACCACCAGGCGAACCACGAACCCCTACCCCTCACGAGACCGGGTCGATCGTCCGGTATCGGCTGGTATCCGGGTAGCCGTCATCATGGGCCGGCGACGAGCGAGGAGGGACAAGAATGGCGAGAAGGCCCACCGCGGCGGAGCTGCGGGACCTGTGGCGGCTCACGCCGCTGCCGACCGAGGACGTGCTCTTCACCCAGACCTACGACTCCCCCGGCAAGGGTCCGGACGGGAAGCCGATCTGCAACGCGATGATCGCCATGGTCACCGCCGACCCGAGCTCCTTCTCGGACATGCACCGGCTGCCGACCGACGAGATCTGGCACTTCTACCTCGGTGACCCCGTCGAGCTGCTGCTCCTGCACCCGGACGGGCGCGACGAGCTGGTCGTGCTCGGCACCGACGTGCTCGGCGGGCAGCGGGTGCAGGCGGTCGTCCCGCACGGCACCTGGATGGGCGCGCGGCTGCGACCCGGCGGCGAGTACGGCGTGTACGGCAACACGATGGCGCCCGGGTTCGTGCCGAGCGACTTCGAGGGCGGCGCCGCCGCCGAGCTCGTCGAGCGCTGGCCGCACCGGGCGGAGCTGATCAGGGCGTTGGTCCGGAGCTGACCGTCGGCCTCACCGGCTGGGGCAGGTGGTTCACCAGACCGGCCGTGCCCCAGCACGTGGCTCGGCCGGCCTGGTGGGTCCTCGGTCAGGCGCGCAGTCTGGCCATCGCGGCGTAGCTTTCCGCGGCGAACTCCAGCGACTGGTTCGGGTGAGCCGCGTCGCCGGGCGCGTTGTCCTGCTCGTACATCGGGTTGTGGTAGTTGCGCGCGCCCATGTTCTTGAAGAACTTCTGGTAGTCGATGTCACCCTCGCCGAAGGGCACCATGTCGTACCCGTCGGCGGAGGACGTGTCCGAGTCGCCGTCCTTCGCGTGGAAGAGCGGGAAGCGCTTCGTCTGCTTCTGGACGGTCTTCAGCGGGTTGAAGACGTCGTTCTGGGTGGACCCGTCGGGCGCGGTGTAGGTCTTGTACCGGTACTGCGCGACATGGGCCCAGTAGATGTCCATCTCCAGCCAGACGACCTTCGGGTCGCTGATCTTCAGGAAGTACTCCAGCCTGCGGATGCCCGAGGAGCGGGTCGGGCGGCCCTGGTCGTCCAGCGGGCCGCGGTCGAGCAGGAAGTCGTAAGCCTCGTGGTGGTTGTGGGTGTAGAGCTTGAGCCCCGCGCCCGTGGCGATCGTGCCCATCGCGTTCCACTTGTCCGCGGCGACGTCCCAGTCGTCCTTGTAGCGGCTGCCGCTCGGGTCACCACCGGTGCCCATGTGGTCCATGCCGATGATGTTCGCGATCTCCAGCTGCCGCTTGAACTCGTCGCGGTCGGCGACGGAAAGCGGCCACGAAGACGGGATGAAGCCGTGGTTGCCCTGCGCCACGAGGCCGTTGTCGTCGAGCCAGCGGCGCAGCATGCGCGCACCCTCGACGGTCCCGAGGTTCGCCCCGCCGGGCGCGTTCGCGTGCTGGTTGTAGCCCGCGAACTCCACCTGCCGGTAGCCGATCTTGCCCAGTTCCTTGAACACCTCGCGGAAGCCGGACGGCAGGTTGGTCGACTGCGGGTCGCGGCCGGTCGCGTCGCGCACGGTGTACAGGATGATGCCGCGCTTCGCCGGTGACACGAGCGCACCCTTCGGGGCGGCCGGCGCGGCCGAGGCGAACGGGGCGGTCGCCGAGATGGCCGCCGCGGCGGCGACACCCGTGGTGGCGGCGCCGAGGAACCGGCGCCTGCTCAGGCCCAGCCTGTGTTGGAGGACCTCCGCAGGTTCGACGTCTCTGTCGTGCTCGCTCATCAAACTCCTACCTTCTCGCGATGATGGAGTGCCCCCGAGCCCCTGTCGACCCCACCGGGCCGAATCTCCTTGCATGGCAAGAGAAACGTGGCGCGCCCCGCCGCTTCGCCGTCTCGTCCGCCACAATGAACGACAGTAAGACGACTTTTGTACGGGCGTCAAGCAAAAGACGGAGGACAAACGCCCAAAAATCGGGCATCTTCTAAGCTGAAGTGTCACGATCACGGGAGGGGCTACCGAAATGCCGGCAAACCGGGCGCATCCGGACGGCCTCGCCGCGGGCCGCGGTGAGGTCTTCCAGCTCCTGCGCGACGGTCGCCCGCGCACCCGTGCCGAGCTCGCCGCCGAGACCGGGCTCGCCCGCTCGACCATCGCCGAGCGCATCGAGAGGCTCCTCGCGTCCGGTCTGCTGCGGCCAACGGACAAGGCGGGCTCGACCGGCGGCCGGCCGCCCACGATGTTCAGCTTCAACCCCACGGCCCGCGTGGTCCTCGCCGCGGACATCGGCGCCACCCACGCGCGGGTGGCGCTCACCGACCTGACCGGCGACGTGCTCGCCGAGGACGAGACCAAGGTCGACCTGGCGGTCGGGCCGGAGGCCGTGCTCGGGTACGTGGCCGACACGTGCCAGGGGCTGCTCGCCAGGACCGGCCGCTCCCCCGGTGACCTGCTGGGCATCGGCGTGGGGCTACCCGGCCCGGTCGAGCACTCGACCGGGCGGCCGGTGATCCCGCCGATCATGCCGGGCTGGGACGGGTTCGACGTCAAGGGCCACCTGCGGGACCACCTGGGCGTGCAGACGCTCGTCGACAACGACGTCAACCTCATGGCGCTCGGCGAGCACAAGACGCACTGGCCGGACTCGCCGAACATGATCTTCGTCAAGGTCGCGACCGGCATCGGCAGCGGCCTCATCAGCGACGGCCGCCTGCACCGCGGCTCGCGCGGGTCGGCGGGCGACATGGGCCACGTGCAGGTCCCGCACGGCGCGGACGTGCCGTGCCGCTGCGGCAACCTGGGCTGCCTCGAGGCGGTGGCGAGCGGCGCGGCGATCGCGGCGCGGCTCACCGCGGCGGGCATTCCGGCGTCGACGAGCTCGGAGGTCGTGGCGCTGGCCCGCACCGGCTCGGTGGACGCGGTTCAGCAGATCCGCCAGGCCGGCCGCGACATCGGCGAGGTCCTCGCGACGGCGGTCAGCCTGTTCAACCCGTCGGTGATCGTGGTCGGCGGCTCGCTGTCCCAGGCGGGCGAGCACCTGATCGCCGGCGTCCGCGAGGTCGTCTACCGCCGCTCCCTCCCCCTGGCGACGACGGAGCTGCGGATAGTCCAGTCCCGCGCGGGGAACCGGGCAGGCGTGGTGGGCGCCGCGACGATGGTGATCGACCACGCGCTGTCCCCCGTCCAGCTCGACGCCCTGCTCTGAGCGGCGCGGAGCGCGGCTCAGAGCGCGTCGACGTAGAGCCAGGTGCCGTTCTCGCGGGTGAAGCGGCTGTTCTCGTGCTGCGCGCCGGGCTTGCGGCCGACCCGGTAGTGGGCGCGGAACTCGACCGTGCCCTCGGTGTCGAACGGGCCGCCCGCGGTGTGGCCCAGGATCTCCAGGCGGGTCCATTCCCGCGCCGGGTCGAGGGTGAGCCGGCCGGGGCGGGTCGACGGGTGCCAGGTGGCCAGGAGGTACGCCTCCTCGCCGAGGGCGAACGCGCTGAACCGCGAACGCATCAGCTGCTCCGCGGTCGCGGCGTGGGTGCGACCGGCGTGCAACCGGCCGCAGCATGCGGCGACGGGCTCACCGAGGCCGCACGGGCACAGGTCGGTACGAGGCACGGCACCATTGTCACGCGGGTCAACGGCCGTCGACGCGCGGGATCACCAGGCCGGACTCGTAGGCCAGCACCACCGCCTGGGCACGGTCACGCAGGTCGAGCTTGCGGAGCACCCGGCTCACGTGCGTCTTGACCGTCTCCTCCCCCACGACGAGCCGGCCGGCGATCTCCGCGTTGGACAGGCCCTCGGCGATCAGCCGGAGCACGTCGGTCTCCCGCGGGGTCAGTGCCCCCAGCTCAGGCCCGGCCGGCCGCGGGCGCAGCCGGGTGAACTCGCCGATCAGCCTGCGGGTGACGCTCGGCGCGAGCAGCGCCTCGCCCGCGGCCACCACCCGCACCGCGTCGAACAGCCGCTCCGCGGTCACGTCCTTGAGCAGGAACCCGCTCGCCCCCGCGACCAGCGCGTCGTACACGTGCTCGTCGAGGTCGAAGGTCGTGAGCATGAGGACACGCGGCGGGTCGGCGACCGCGGTGATCCGGCGGGTCGCCTGGATGCCGTCCATGGTCGGCATCCGCACGTCCATCAGCACCACGTCCGGCCGGCCGGCGCGGCACACCGACACCGCCTCGACACCGTCGGCCGCGGTGCCGACCACCGTGAGGTCCGGCTGGGTGTCCAGCAGCGCGGCGAACCCGGCCCGCACCACCTCCTGGTCGTCGACGACGACCACCTGTGTTGTCGGTTGTGATGCTGGCCCGCGCTGTGGCTGTTGCATTGGCTCGCTCCGCTCGCTGGTGCTGCATTGGCTCGCTCCGCTCGCTGGTTCGTGGGCCTGTTCCCGGTGTCTTCCCTCCTGCGGTGTTGGATTGGCTCGCTTCGCTGTTCATGATCGTGCCGTCGGGAGGGTGGCCTCCACGAGGAAGCCGCTTACCGGGGCCGGGCCGGTGTGCAGGGTGCCACCCACGGTCGCTACCCGCTCGCGCATGCCGAGCAGGCCGTGACCATTCCCTCGCGTGTGCGGCGGCGGGCCGGGGCCGTTGTCTCGCACGGTCAGCCGCAGCTCGTCGTCCGCGTAGGCGATCTCGACATCCACCGCGGCACCCGGCGCGTGCCGCCGCGCGTTGGTCAGTGCCTCCTGCACGATGCGGTACGCGATCAGCTCCACCCCCGGGTCGAGCGGCGTGACCTGGCCGCTGACGATGAGCCGGGCACTCGCGGAGGTCCGCATCTCGTCGATCAGGTCGAGCAGCTGCTGCAGCCCCGGCTGCGGCGCGCGGGTCGGCTCGGTCCCCGCGTCCTCGCGGAGCACGCCGAGCAGCCTGCGCATCTCGGTGAGCGCCGTGCGGGCCGTGTCGCCGATCGCCTGCAGCTTGCGGGCGCCCTCCGGCGGCATGCCGGGGGTGGCGAGCCGCGCGGTCTCGGCCTGCACGGAGATCATCGAGATGTGGTGGGCCACCACATCGTGCAGCTCCCGCGCGATACGGGCCCGCTCGCCCCGCGCGGTGAGCTCCAGCAGCGTCGACTCGACCGCCCGCGCCGACGCGGTCCGCGACGCGGCGTCCGCGCGAGCCCGCCGGACCAGGCGGGTGAGGATCAGCGCCCAGACGACGACCAGCGCGACCAGACCCGTCGCCGGGCCCCGGTAGAGCACGACACTCAGCGCGGCGGCCGGGGTGATCACCGCGGCCGCCGCCGCCGCGTGCCCGCGCGCGAACGCCAGCGGCGCCGTGGCGAACAGCCCGACCAGCAGCGCGAAGACGAGCAACGAGCCCGCGCGGACGAGCGCCTCGACGACCGAGGCGAGGGCGAGCACCGCACCGGCCGGCTCCCACTTCCGCACCCGCCCATTGTCGCCGCACCGCGCCCGCCACAGCGTCCCCCGAGGTGAGCCCGTCGTGTCCCCCGCGCGAGGGACGTGCCGGGCGGCGAAGACGGCTCGCCGGCGGGACGACCGCGCGCCGCCAGGTTCGTAACCTCCGTTGGCATGGAGGCAACCATCGAGGTCCGCGAGCTGCGCAAGCGCTACGGCCCCACCACCGCGGTCGACGAGCTCACGTTCACCGTCCACCCGGGACAGGTCACCGGGTTCGTCGGCCCCAACGGCGCCGGCAAGTCCACCACCCTGCGGGTGATCCTCGGGCTGGACCGGCCCGACTCGGGCGCCGCGCTGGTCGGCGGGCGCTCGTACCACCAGCTGCGCAGCCCGCTGCGCGAGGTCGGCGCGATGCTCGACGCGTCGGCGCTGCACCCGGCCCGCGGGGCCCGCAACCACCTGCTGTGGCTGGCGCACGCGGGCGGCCTGCCGACCCGGCGGGTCGACGAGGTGCTCGAGCAGGTCGGCCTCGCGAGCGTGGCGAAGCGGCCGGCCGGCGGGTTCTCCCTCGGCATGCGCCAGCGGCTCGGCATCGCGGCGGCACTCATCGGCGACCCGCCGGTGCTGATGTTCGACGAGCCGGTCAACGGCCTCGACCCCGAGGGCGTGCGGTGGATCCGCGGCCTGCTGCGGGCACTGGCCGGGCAGGGCCGCGCGGTGCTGGTGTCGAGCCACCTGATGAGCGAGCTCGAGGGCAGCGCCGACCACCTCGTCGTGATCGGCCGGGGCCGGCTGATCGCCGACAGCACCGTGCGCGAGCTGCTCGCCGCCGCGTCCGGCGACCGGGTCGTGCTGCGCACCGCCGACCGCCTCGCCGCGATGACCGTGCTCGCCAACGCCGGCGCCACCGTGGCGGCCACCGACAGCGACGCGGTCACCGTGTCCGGCATGCCCGCGGCGGACATCGTCGCGCTGCTCACCGAGCACCGGGTGTCGTTCTTCGGGATCTCCGGCCACCAGGCCTCGCTCGAGGAGGCGTACATGGAGCTGACCCGGGACGCGGTCGAGTTCGGCGAGCTCAGCGGCACCGAGAGGCAGGCGTGATGACCCCGTACCGAAGCCCCCTTCCCGGTGGCGACGGGTTCGGCCGGCTGCTGCTCGCCGAGTGGACCAAGCTCCGGTCGGTGCCCCGGTGGGTGCTGACGATGATCTCGGTCGTCCTGCTGACCGTGCTCGTCGCGCTGCTCGCGGCGGCCACGTCCGGCTCGGTCGAGGTGGCGGGGGAGGGCGGCGGCGGGCGCTCCGGCCCGCCGCCGCCGTACGCGGACCAGGGCCACTTCGTGCACCGGACGCTGAGCGGCGACGGGAGCCTCGTCGCCCGGGTCGCGTCGCAGGAGAACAGCCACGAGTCGGCCAAGGCCGGCCTGATGATCCGGTCGAGCGTCGACCCCGGCGCGCCGTACGCGGCGGTCCTGGTCACCCCGGACCACGGCGTCGTGCTGCAGTCCGACGGCGACGACGACATCGCCGGGAGCTCCGGGCACGCGCCGCGGTGGCTGCGGCTGGACCGCTCCGGCACGACGGTCACCGGCTACGAGTCGGCCGACGGCGAGGACTGGTCCCGGATCGGCGCGGTCCGGCTCGACGAGCTGACCGGCCACGCCGAGGTCGGCCTGCTCGTGGCCTCCCCCAACAAGGCCAAGGTCACGCGCCAGTTCGGCGGCGAAAGCATCGACGAGTCGCCGACCATCGGCGAGGCCACCTTCGACAGCGTGCGGGCCGACCCGGCGCAGGACGGGCCGTGGCGGGACCGGGACCGCTCGATCGTCCCCGAGGACAGCACCTTCACCGAGATCGGCGGCACGATCACGCTGTCCGGGTCCGGGGACCTCGGGCCGCACGAGGAGTACGGCGACGACGTCACCCGGATGACGCTCACCGGCGCGCTCGTGGGGCTGATGGCGGTCGTGGCGCTCGCGGTCCTGTTCATCACCGCCGAGTACAAGCGGGGCATGATCCTCGCGACGTTCGCCGCGAGCCCGCGGCGGGAGCGGGTGCTGGCGGCGAAGGCGGTCGTGCTCGCGGGAGTCACGTTCGTCCTCGGGCTGGTGGCGAGCTTCGGCGCGGTGCTGATCGCGTCGCCGATCCTGGAGTCGCACGGGATGCACCCGCTGGCGCTGTCGGACGGGCGGGCGCTGCGCGCGGTCGTGGGCACCGCGGCGCTGCTGGCGGTCATCGCGGTGTTCAGCCTCGGCGT
The DNA here is from genome assembly GCF_009379765.1 of Actinophytocola sp. Lineage (GTDB taxonomy): Bacteria > Actinomycetota > Actinomycetes > Mycobacteriales > Pseudonocardiaceae > Actinophytocola. Next base: position 13,309 of record NZ_WHTD01000182.1, read on the forward strand.
CGCCACGCTGCTGCGGCGCAGTGCGGCCGCGATCACCGTGGTGCTCCTGCTGCTGCTGGTGCCGCAGATCGTCGCGACCGGGCTGCCGCTGTCGGTGGCGACGTGGCTGGAGCGGCTCACCCCGGCCGCCGGGTTCGCGATCCAGCAGACCGTGACGCGCTACGACACGGCGATCGGCCCGTGGACCGGGTTCGCGGTGCTGTGCGCCTACACGGTGGCCGTGCTCGCGGTGGCCGGCGTGCGGCTGCGGCGGCGGGACGCATGAGGCACGCGCTGCACGCGGAGTGGACCAAGCTGCGCACGCTGCCGAGCAACGTCTGGCTGACGCTGGCGACGGTCGTCCTCACCGTGGCGGCGAGTGTCGCCGCGACGGTGACCGTCGACACGTCGAACTGCCCGTCGCCCGCGGAGTGCTTCGAGGACACCGTGAAGCTCAGCCTCACCGGCGTGTGGCTCGGCCAGGTCGCGGTCGTCGTGCTAGCCGTCGGGATGATCGGCGGCGAGTACGGCACCGGCCTGATCCGGCTCACGCTCGCCGCGCAGCCGCGCCGGCACACCGTCCTGCTGGCGAAGGCGGCGGTGCTGACCGGGATCGTGTGCGCGGCCGGCGCGCTCGGGGTGCTGGGCGCGTTGGGCGCGGGGCGGATCTTCCTGCCGGGCAACGGCTTCTCCGCGGCCAATGGCTATCCCCCACTGTCTCTTTCGGACCCGGCGACGCTGCGCGCGGCGGTCGGGACGGTGCTCTACCTCGTACTGGTCGGGCTGCTCGCGCTCGGCGTTGCGGTGGCCGTGCGCGAGACCGCTGCGGCCGTCACGACCGTGCTGGCCCTGTTGTTCGTGACCCCGGTGGTCACCGGCCTGGTCACCGACCCCGACTGGCACGACCGCCTCGACAAGCTCACCCCGACGAACGCCGGCCTCGCGATCCAGGCCACCACCCGGCTGGCGCACCTGCCGATCGCGCCGTGGGCTGGCCTCGGCGTGCTGGCCGCGTGGTCGGCCGCCGCCCTCCTCCTCGGCGGCACGCTCCTCAGCACCCGCGACCAGTGACCTCCCCGTCCGCCGATGCCCTGAACGACGCGCTCGGGACGGTCAACGTCCCGAGCGACGCGTTCAGGGCATCGGCGGCGGGTTGAGAGCGTCTGACAGGATCGGGCTGTCCCGGGAGGTGGCATGGCCGATCGAGCGGCGCACGACGACGCGGTGCGCGAGCAGTTCCGGATCCAGGCGCGGACGTTCACCGACCCGGGGTTCGCCGCCGCCGGGCTGGACTGGATCGTCGCGGAGCTCTCGCCGTCGGGTGCCGACGTCGTGCTCGACGTCGCCGCCGGGGCGGCCCACCTCGGGCGGGCGCTGGCACCGCACGTCACGCACGTCAGCGCGCTCGACCTGACCCCGGAGATGCTCGAGCAGGGCAGTGGGCTGGCCGACTCGGCGGGCTTGCGCAACATCACCTTCCTGCTCGGCGACGCCGTCCGGCTGCCGTGGCTCGACGGTCAGTTCGACCTGACCGTGTGCCGGCTGACCCTGCACCAGGTCGCCGACCCCGCCGCCGTCGTGCGGGAGATGGTCCGGGTGACCCGGCCGACCGGCCGGGTCGCGATCATCGACATGACCGCGGCCGAGGACCCCGCGGTGGCGGCGGAGACCAACCGGATCGAGCGGCTGCGCGACCCCAGCCACGGCCGGACGCTGACCGTGGCGGAGATACACCGGCTGCTCGTCGCGGCCGGTGGCCGGGTGGCATCGACCTCGCGGCACGACCAGCCGGTGGACGTCGAGGACTGGCTGGAGCGCACCGCGACGCCCGCGGCCGCGCGCGAGGAGGTCCGCACCCGGTTCGACGACGAGCTGCGGGGCGGGGCGCCGACCGGCCTGCACCCGCACCGGCGCGACGGCGTGCTCCTGCTGACCCACCCGTGGGTCATGACGGTGGGCCGACCCGGGTGACCGCACCGGGTCCGGTCTGCGACGCGGTTCCGGACCGGGACAGCACCACACCGACCACGCTCGTCGCGATGCTCAGGACGGCGCCGAGGACCCACGCGAGCCGGAAGTCGCCCACCGAGCCGGCGCCCACCCGGGAGCCCAGGATCGCCACGAGGACCGCGACCCCGACGGCGGCCGAGATCTGGCGGAACGAGTTGATCAGCGCGGACCCGGTCGCGGCGCGGTTGCCGGGCAGCGACTGCACGCCCGCGGCGACCAGCGTGCCGAGCACGAGGCCGACCCCGGCGCCGGTGAGGATCATGCTCGGCAGCAGGTCGCGCACGTAGTTCGGGACCACCGTGACGAACGCGGTGCGCCACAGCATCCCCGCCGCGAACAGCACGCCGCCCACCGCCACCAGCGGCCCGTGCCCGACCCGCCGCACGGCCTTGGCGGTCAGCACGGTCACGATCGGGACCAGGGCGGGACCGGGCACCAGCGCGACGCCGGTCCGCAGCGCGCTCCAGTGCCAGACGTCCTGGCACCACAGCACGTTGGACAGCAGCATCACCGCGAACCCGACGCCGAACACGAACGTGCCGAGGTTGGCGACGCCGAACCGGGGCAGCCGCAGCAGGTGCAGCTCCAGCAGCGGGTTCGGGTGGCGTGCGGTCCGCAGCCAGAACCACGTCGCGCCCACCAGCGAGAGCCCGAGCAGCCCGAGCGTGCGCCAGGACGTCCCGCCCCAGGCCGGTGCCTGGACGAGCGCGCCGGCCAGCGCGGCGACCGCGAGCGTGACGAGCGCGGCGCCGCCGAGGTCGGGCAGCGGCCCGGACTCCCTGGCGGCCGGCCTGGGGAGCGCGGCGAGCCCCGCGACGACGGCGAGCACCCCGATCGGCAGGTTCACCACGAACACCCACCGCCAGTCGACCTGAACCAGCAGCCCGCCCAGCACAGGTCCGGCCGCCGCGGCGAGCCCGCCGACCGCCGCCCAGGCGCGGGTCGCCCCGGTGCGCCGCTCGGCGGGTACCGCGGCGAGGAGCAGCGCGAGCGAGGTCGGCAGCTGCAGCGC
>NZ_WHTD01000179.1 GCF_009379765.1 Actinophytocola sp.
AGAGTGGACCGAGCGAAAGGGTCAGCACTGTGAACAGACGAGCATCGACCTTGATGACCGCCATCGTGAGCGCTGCCGTGGCCACGGCAGCCACCGTTCTCGCCGTCGGCGTACCGGCGGCGGCCAACGACAGGGACCGCACGGGGGCGAGGGAGCTGGGTGAGCCGGACTACGGCGTGTGCCGTGGCGTTCACCCGCAGTGTTACCACGACTGGGGAAACTTCGATCTGTTCCAAGGCATCAAGGTTCTGGTGTACTCCCGCACCACGGGCCCCCGGCACGCCAACCTCGGCCCGGCCCTCGCGCCCGGGCTGAACCCGCCGCTGACCGACGCCAACGTGGCGCAGAAGGCCATCGTACGGCTGGGGCAGGAGAACGGGTTCACCGCGAGCTGGACCGAGGACGTCACGCAGCTCTCCAGTGCGTCGAGGCTGCTCGACTACAACGCGGTCATCTTCCTCAGCACGACCCGGGACACCCTCGACGACGCGGCCCAGACGGCGCTTCGGCAGTACATCCGGGCCGGCGGCGGGTTCGTCGGGATCCACAACGCGTTCGGCACCGAGTACAACTGGCCGTGGTACGAAGGCTTGCTGGGCAATGCCAACTTCTTCGACCACGGTCCGTACCAGCCGGGCACGGTGCAGACCGTCGACCGCAGGGACGTGTCCACGAAGGACCTGCCGCGCAGCTGGGCCTTCGCGGACGAGTGGTACAACCTGGTGCCGTTCCCGAGCGATGTGCGGGTCCTCGCCAAGGTCGACGAGTCGTCGCTCGCCCGCGGAGTACGTGGCGGGATGGGACATCCGGGCCACGGCGACAACCATCCGGTGGCCTGGTGCCAGTACTACGACGGCGGCCGGTCATGGGTGACCACGCTCGGGCACGACGCCTCCGCGTTCACCAACACGACCACGTCGGACGGTGCCGCGTACTTCCAGAAGCTCATCGTCGGCGGGATCAGGTCCGCGGCCGGCGCGGCGCCGTTCTGCAAGTAAGCCGAGCTCGCCCCCGAACACGGTGGGACGGATCCGTCCCACCGTGTTCGAACTCACCGACCCCGCCGCATCCGGCCGCCCGAGCGGCCGCAAAACCGCCGCCGGGTGATTCGCGAGAGTCTCGATGACGGCGTGGGACTGCTGGAGATCCAAGGCGAGGTCGCGCTGGACTGCTTGGCTGGTAAGGGATTCGAGAACCCCAAGACCCAGGTCCGACTCACCCTGCCGGCATGTCAGAGCCCGAGGTAGATCTGGCGCACCCGGGGATCGCGACTCAGGTCGGCCGACGTGCCGGTCATGGCCACCTCCCCGTTCTCCATGACCAGGCAGGTCTTCGTCGCCTCGAAGGTGAGCTTCGCGTTCTGCTCGACGAGAAGCAGGCCGTGACCGGCGGCGCTGAGCCGTTGCAGCACACCGAGGATGTCCTCGATGAGCTTCGGGGACAGGCCCATGGACGGCTCGTCGAGCAGGATGAGCCTCGGCTTCGACATCAGCGCCCGGCCCACCGCCAGCATCTGCTGCTGGCCGCCGGAGAGCGCGCCGGCGAGGCGATGGCGCATCTCGCCGAGCATGGGGAAGAGCTCGAACACCTCCTGCATGGTCTCGAGGGTCTGCCCCTTCCACGGCCGCACATAGGCCCCGAGCAACAGGTTCTTCTCCACGGTGAGACCGGGAAAGACGTGCCGGCCCTCCGGCACGTACCCGATGCCGTGCCGCACGATGTTCCTGGCCTTGACCTTGGTGAGGTCCCGGTCGCCGAACCTGATGGTGTCCACGGTGCGCGGCACGAGTCCCATCAGTGCCTTCAGCGTCGAGGTCTTGCCGGCACCGTTGGCACCGATGATGCCGACGCACTGTCCCGCGCCGACGGTGAAGCTGACCGAGCTGACGGCGCGAACCCCGCCGTAGTGCACGGACAAGCCGGCCACGACGAGCTCCTGGGGAGCGCCCTCCGGCTCGACGACCTCCGAGGGCCGCACTGCCTCGCCGGTCATCGCGCCACCTCCGTCTCCACCTCTGCGGCGATGTCCGCCGTGTTCATCGAGTCACCGAGGTACGCCTCGATCACCTCCGGGCGCACGGCCACCTCGGCCGGTGTCCCTTCGGCGATCACGCTTCCGCTGGCGAGCACGGTCACCCGGTCGCACAGCGACATGACCAGGCCCATGTTGTGCTCGATCAGCACCACGGTCACCCCGGTGTCGCGAATGGACCGGACGATGTCGCTCAGCTGACCGACTTCCTGGCCGTTGAGGCCGGCGGCGGGCTCGTCGAGGAGCAGCAGCGCGGGCCGCGTCGCCATGGCGCGGGCGATCTCGAGGCGCCGCTGGATCCCGTAGGGGAGGGAGCGCGGTGCGGCACCGGCGAAGTCGGTGAGGCCGAAGCGTTCCAGGAACTCGTCGGCCCGCCTGCGCAGGCCGCGTTCGGTGCGCCAGACGCCGACCGGCCACAGCAGGTATCGCCAGACCGACCACATGGAGGAACGGTCCAACGCGACCAGGACGTTGTCCCGGACGGTCATCTGACCGAACAGCCGCAGGTTCTGGAACGTTCTGGCGATGCCGAGCTGGGAGAGCTGGTGGGGCCGATGCCCGGTCACGACGCGCCCGTCGACCGACGCGGTGCCGGCCGACACGCTGTAGATGCCGCTGACGATGTTGAACAGGGTGGTCTTGCCGGAGCCGTTCGGCCCGACCACACCGCGGATCTCGCCCGGCTGTACCGACATGGACACGTCGACGAGCGCCTTGAGCCCGCGGAACTGCTTGCTGATCCCGGATATCTCCAGGCCCGCGCCGGGGCTGCGCTCGGCGTCGGAGCCGGTGTCCGGCCGGAACGGTCCGAGCGCGGCCCGTTGCTCGGCCGAGGTCCTGCGGCGCAGGGCCTGGCGGAGCCGGACGGGGATGCCGGCCAGCCCGGTCGGGGCGAAGACCACCATGAGCACGACCACGGTGCCGAAGCCCAGCTGCGCGTAGACGGAGAAGTCGACCAGCACCTCGCGCAGCAGCGACAGCGCCACGGCGCCGATCACGCAGCCGATGATGCTCTGCCGGCCGCCGATGATGACCATGGCGAGCAGCAGGAACATGTTGGCGATGCTGAAGGTCTCCGGCGCGACGTAGCGGATGAGGCCCGCGTACAGCACGCCCGCCACGCCGCCGTAGAGGCTTGCCAGCACGAACGCGGCCATCCGCAGGAGCGGTACCGGTGCGCCGATGGCGCCGGCGGCCAGCGAGTCGTCGCGCATCGCCCGCATGCGCCGGCCGAGCCCGGTGTTGGCGAGGAAGCCGGCGAAGCCGAGCGCCAGCCCGAACACGATCAGCTCGAAGTAGTAGTAGAAGTACTCGTTGGCCATGTCGATGCCCAGCAGCGGCGGCACGGGGATGCCCGATATGCCGTCGGCTCCGCCGGTGAGGGTGGAGTTGGTCACCCAGTTCGTGAACGCGAGGGCCAGGCCGAGGGTGACGATGCCGAGGTAGTGGGACTGCATCCGCAACGCGGGGATCCCGACGAAGAGCCCGATCAACGCGGCGGCGAGGAGGGCGAGGACCGCGGAGGTCCAGAACCCGAGGCCGGCCCTGGTGGTGAGGATGGCGACGGCGTAGGCGCTGACGCCGAAGAACGCGACCTGGGCCAGGTTGATCTGGCCACCGATGCCCATCGCCAGGCCGAGCCCCACCGCGAGCAGCGCGAACACGATCGCGATGTCCATCACGTGGATGCCGTAGAGATCGAGCTGGTAGGGGAGGAACCAGGCGGCGACGGCGATGACCGCGAAGCCCGCTACGCGCAGTCTCATGCCCGGTTCACCGTCCGCTCGCCGAACAGACCGGTCGGCTTGACCATGATGATCACCGTGAAGACGAGGAACACCACCAGCTCGGAGTAGGCCTGGAACCTGCCGGCGGCGTAGGAGTCGAGCAGGCCGATGGCGAGCCCGCCCACGATCGCTCCCGGGATGTTGCCGAAGCCACCGAGGATCGCCGCGGCGAACCCCTTGATGCCGAGTGACCCGCCGAGCGTCGGGTTGACGTAGAGCATCGGCGCGACCAGGGCGCCGGCCAGCGCCGCCAGACCCGCCCCGATGGCGAACGCCATGGCGTTGCTGCGTCCCACGTGGATGCCGACCGCGGTGGCCGCCTGGTGGTCCATCGCGACCGCCTGCATGGCCGCCCCGCGCTTCGTGCGCTGCAGGAACAGCACGAGTGCGGCGGTCGCGACGGCGGCGATGCCGAGCACGACGAGGCTGTAGGTGCGGATGCGGATCCCGAAGAGGTCCAGCGGTTCGGCGTCCACCGGTGAGGGGACGGCGTGTCCTGTTGCGCCCCAGATGATCGTCGCGAGCGACTCGAGTACGACCCCGAAGCCGATCGTGCCGATCAGCATGAGGTCGAAGTCCTTGTTCTCCAACGGGCGGAGCACGCGTTCGATGACCAGCCCGATGAGGCCGGTGACCGCCATCGCGACGGGGATGGCGACGAAGAAGGGGAGGTGCGCCGACATGTAGAAGGTGGACGCCGCGTAGGCGCCGATCATGACGACCTGGCCGTGCGCGAAGTTGACCAGTCCCATGGTGCGGTAGACGATCGAGAACCCCATGGCCACCAAGGCGTAGACGGCGCCGAAGCCGAGCCCGCCGACAAATGTCTGGAAAAAGACTTCCATAGTCGTCCTTACCTGGCCGGGGCCGGGCACCGCAAGTGCCCGGCCCCGGGGAGGGTCAGCTGGAGGGTTCCGCGACGAGCTTGCCGGACTTGATGACGCCGATCGACGTGGCGTGGATGCCCACCCCGCTCTCGTCGAACTCGAAGTCGCCGAGCAGTCCCGGATACTTCGTCGCGCGAATCGCGTCCGCGAGCTTCTGGCCGGTCGCGCCGTCGCTGTCCTTCAGCGCGGTGAACACGATGTTCGCCCCGTCGTAGGCCTTGGCTCCGTGCAGCTCGGCTTCCTCGTTGTGCGCGGACTGGTAGGCCTTGGCGAAGGCGCGGGAGGCCTCACTCGTGTCGTTGCTCAGGTACGGCGAGCTCACGATCGTGCCCTCGGCGTTGGCCGTGCCGGCGGTCGTGAGGTACACCGGCGTGCCCATCGGTGCGGCGCCGGCGATGGGCACGGTGATGCCGAGCTCGCGTGCCTGCTTCACGATCAGACCCGCCTCGACCTCTTCGGCGCCGACGAACAGCACGTCGGGAGCCTTCTGCCGGATGGAGGTCAGTGCGGCGCTGAAGTCCTTCTGGTCCGTGGTCACCACCCTGTCCTCGACCGGCTTGATCCCGCGGCTGGCCAACGCCGCGGTGAAGGCCTCGCGCTCGCCCTTGCCGTAGGACCCGTTGTTGGTGATGAGGGCGACCTTCTCGAGCCCCTTCTCATCGACCAGGTACCTGGCGAGCGTCTCGTCGTAGGTCGTGCTGGTCGGTCCGTTGTAGAACGCGAACGGGCTCTTGATCGCCGCGATCGCCGGGGACTGACCGGAGGTGATGTTGGGGATCTTCGACTGCTGCAGGATCGGGATCATGGCAACGGTGACGGCACTCTCGGCGGTGCCGATCATCGCGACGAAGCCCTCGCTGGCGATCTTGCGGGCGACGTTGGTGCCGACCGTCGGGTCGCCGGTGTCGTCGAAGAGCTCGAGCTGGATCTTCCGGCCGTCGATCCCGCCCTTCTCGTTCCACTCGTCCGCGGCCAGCTTCGCGCCCTTCCACTCCCACTGGCCGAGCGAGCTCAGCTGCCCGCTCTGCGCGTTGACCACAGCGATCTTGATGGGGCCGTCCGAGCTTCCGGTCTCGGACGAGGAGTCACCTGGGGCGGCGCATGCGGTGCTCGTCGCGACGAGCAGCGCCGCGGCGGACGCGAGAACGCGCGTCATTCGTGGTTTGGCCATGGATTCTCACCTCGTTGTGGGGAACTCTTGAATTATTCGAATACACCGCGATAGATATCTTTGATATTCCAATGCCCTGGGGTGGGAACGGGTTCGTTCACCATCGGGACGTCCAGCACCGCCGGTCGGCGCCGCCGGATCGCCTCGCGTAGTGCGGCGGCGAGATCTCCCGGTTCTTCGATGAGATAGCCGTCTGCTCCGCATGCCTTGCCGTAGGCCGCGAAGTCGGGCGAGTAGGGGTTGCCGTCGGAGTCACGGAACTCGCAGCCGAAGCTGGCACCGAAGCTCGCCGCCTGCAGGTCCGCGATGGTGCCGTGCGCCCGGTTGTTCATCACGAGGAAGATCACCGGCAGGCCCTGCTCGACCGCCATGGGCACGGCGGGGAGCTGGGCGCTCATCCCGCCGTCGCCGACCAGGGCGACGACGACCCGGTCCGGTTCGGCGAGCTGTACCCCGATCGCGGCCGCCGGGCCGAAGCCCATTGTGGACAGTCCGCCCGGCGTGACGAACCGGCCCGCTGGCGGCAGCTCGTAGCACTGCGCGACCCCGTTCTTGTTCCAGCCCACATCGGTGACCAGCACGGCATCGGCCGGCAGCTCGTCACGAAGGTCCGCCAGTATGCGTTCGGGACGGAGCGGGAAGTCGGTGCTGCGGCCGCGTTCCCTGCTCGCCGCGAACAGCTCGCGCCGCTCGACGCCGATCGTGTCCCGCAGCTCGGGGCGCCGGGTGCCGGCGGGGCTCAGGGCGACCACGGCGTCCGCGATCGCCCCGACCGCGAGGCCGACGTCGGCCACCGCGCCGATCTCCACGGGGTAGTTGCGCCCGATCTCGGCCGGGTCGATGTCGATCTGGATGAGGCGGCCCGGCGGGAACTTCCAGGTGTAGTCGGGGTTCCACGAGCTCGCGTCGGTCTCGGCGAAGCGGGTGGCCAGCGCCAGCACGACGTCGGCGTCCATTGTGTACTTGTTGGTGAGGTCCAGGCCCCAGAAGCCGGTCATGCCCATCACCAGCGGGTGCCTGTCGTCGATGGTGCCCTTGGCCATGAGCGAGTGGGCGATCGGGATGTCCAGGTGCTCGGCGAGGGTGCGCAGCGCCCGGCGCCCGGCCCCACCGCGCAACCCGCCGCCGAGATAGATCAGCGGCCGTTGCGCGCCGACGAGGGCCTCCGCGATCCGCCGGGCGTCCGCGGGCGCGAGCGCGGGCGCCGGGGTGTGCGCGACGAGCGGGTGGGCCGTGGCCGACTCCGCCGGAACCGGGCGGGAGAACAGGTCCATCGGCACGTTCAGCAACACCGCGCCGGGGCGTCCGGAGGTGGCGGTCCAGAACGCCCGCTCGGTGAACCGGGCCAGGTCCTCGGCGCGGTGCACGTGCCAGGCACGCTTGACGAACGGCTTGTAGATGGCGGTCTGGTCGGCGTCGGCGTGGAGGTTGACCTCTTGGTGCGGGTGCCGGCCGTAGTAGTAGGACGGGATGTCCCCGGAGATCGCGATCAGCGGCACGGAGTCGAGCGCCGCGGTCGCGACGCCGGTCACCGCGTTCATCATCCCCGGTCCGACATGGACCAGGAGCACTCCTGGCTTGCCGGTCATCCGGGCGTACCCGTCGGCGGCGTGCGCGGCGGCCTGCTCGTGCCGGGCGATGACGAAGCGGATGTCGCTGCGCCCCAGCGCGTCGAGGAACGCGATGTTGGTGTGTCCGCAGACGCCGAAGACGTACTCGACGCCGTAGGACTCGAGTTGCGCCACCAGCGCCTGCGCGGTGGTGATCGTCATGCTTGCCCCCAGATGGACATGCCGCGCAGGATGAGTGTCTTGATCACGGTGAAGTCGTCGATCATCTGCGCGGGTGCCTCGCGTCCGAAGCCGGAGTCCTTCACGCCGCCGAAGGGCACGTGGTCCAGCCGGAAGTTCGACGAGCCGTTCACGACCAGGCCGCCGACCTGCAGCTCGCGCCAGGCCTGGATGATCTTCGTGATGTCGGTGGTGAAGAGGCCTGCCTGCAAGCCGAACCTGCTGCGGTTGCAGGTGTCGATGACGTCGGCGAAGTCGTCGAACGGGAGCACGGCGACGAGCGCGCCGAAGACCTCCTCGGTCACCAGCGTGCTGTCGGCGGGCGGCGCCGCCACGACCGTGGGCCGCAGCGTCGCACCGTCGCGGCTGCCGCCGAGCATCAGCCGCGCACCCTGCTCCGTGGCCTGGGCGACCCACTTCTCCACGCGTGCGGCCGCGTCCTCGTCGACCATCGACCCGACGTCGGTGGCCGGGTCGAGCGGATCACCCACGGTCAGCGCGCTCACCTCGGCGCAGAACGCGTCGAGGAACGGCTCGAACCGTGCGCGCTGCACGTAGACGCGCTGCACCGAGATGCAGCTCTGCCCGGAGTTGGTGTAGCCGGTTCGGGCGCAGGTTCGCGCGGCGTGCGCCAGGTCCGCGTCCGCGCACACGATCGTCGCCGCGTTCCCGCCGAGCTCCAGCACGAGACGCTTGGCGCCGGCCGCCCGGGCCACCGCGGCGCCGGTCTCCGGACTGCCGGTGAAGCTGATGACGCTCACCTCGCGGGCGGCGCACAGTGCCGCGCCCACGTCGCCGCCGCCGTGCAGCAGCTGCACCGCCTCCGCCGGCATACCGGCCTCGAGCAGCAAGGCGACCACCGCGACCGTCGTCGCCGGGGCCTGCGGCGGCGCCTTGACGAGCGTCGTGTTCCCCGCGGCGAACGACGCGCCGAGCTTGTGCGCCAACAGGTTCGCCGGGGCGTTGAACGGTGTGATCGCGAGCGCCACCCCGGCCGGCGCGCGGAAGGTCAGCGCGGTGTTGCCGATGCCCCGCGCCCAGCCGGCGACGGGCACCGTCTGGCCGCCGATGTGGCGAGCCTCGCTCGCGCACACCGCGAACGTGTCGGCCACCCGGTCCATCTCGCCGAGGCCGTCCTTCACCGGTTTTCCCAGCTCGAGGGCGATCAGCCGGGCGAAGTCAGCGCGATGTTCGGTGGCCAGCCGGGACGCCCGGTCGAGGGTCGCGGCGCGGGTGGCCGGCGCGAGCGCGGCGATCGCCCGCGCCCCGGTGCGCGCGAAGTCGAGTGCCGAGGAGATCTGCTCGCCGGTCGCGGGATAGGAGTGCGACACCACGTCCCGGACGTGCGGACCGATGCGCTTCGCGGCCGGCCCGTCGGCGATCCACCGGCCGGACACGTACGCCGGTGCCTCGACAGGGGAGTCGGACTTGGCCTGTTCGAGAACGTCGGGTAGCACCACAGTTCTCCTTGTGAACCATCAAGCGGTACATCTGGACCGCTGTGCGGACTCCGTGTAACGTACGGCTCGCCACTATCGCTGGCAAGTCTTCGAGCCGAAGACGTTATGGCGACGGGGGCGACGCCCAGTCACGGACGAAACTCGACGAAACTGGACGGAGCGGAGGCGAGTGGTGAGGATGGTGGATCGTTGTGGCAAGAGGGGACGGCGCTGTGAAGTCGACCGATGCGGACCGGACCGCTGAGCACCGGTGGGATGCCACCGGTGATCCCGGTGAGACGCAGGGTGTGCGCAGCGTGCAGCGCGCGATCGACATCCTGGGACTGCTCACCGAGACCCAGCCCGCGATCTCCGTGGGGGAAATCGTGCGGGCGACGGGACTGGCCAAGACAACGGTCATCCGAATCGTGCAAACCCTGGAACAGAACGGCCTTCTGTGGTCGACCGCCAAGGGGTACATGGCCGGCCCGAGCCTGTGGCGCTGGGCGCATCTCGCGCGAGGGAGCTGGGAGCTCCCGCCCGAGACCAAGGAGCTGATGCGCGGGCTCGCGCAACGGCAGCGGGAGACCGTCAATCTCTACGTCGCCCGCGACATCTACCGAGTCTGTGTCGCGCAACAGGAAAGCCCGCAGCCGCTTCGGCACGTCGTACACGTGGGCGACGAGCTGCCGTTGTGGGCGGGCGCTTCGTCGAAGATCCTGCTCCGCAACTCCGATCCCAGCCACCTTGCCCGGGTTGCCAAGAGCTCGCCCTACGGACCGGACTACATCGACTCGCTGCGCGCGCAGATCGACGACGCCGTGGCACAAGGGTTCGCCTTCAGCCATGGTGAGCGCGAGACGGGCCTGTCCGCCGTCGCGGTTCCCGTCGTCGGCCGCACCGGCTCGGTGATCGCCGCCCTGTCGCTGAGCGGGCCGACCGTGCGGTTCCCCGATGAGCGGATCACAGAGTTCGTCGCCGCCCTCGGCGAGGTTGCCGGGCACATGACCGAACGAGGGTTCGACCACCCGTTCCGTATGTAGGTGTCAGCGCGGTCCGGTGCGAAGGTCGTATATTTCTGCGTTTTATCGCAGAAGGAGTAGGCGCATGGAAAAATCACCGTTGTGTGGTATTCGAGTCCTCGATCTCACCAATGTTCTGGCCGGCCCTTACTGCAGTTATCAGCTGATGCTGTTCGGCGCGGAGGTCGTGAAGGTCGAGGTGCCCGGATCGGGTGACCTGGCCCGGCATCTCGGGCCCGACCCCGAGCTGAACCGTGCCGGAATAGGTGCTTCCTTTCTCGCCCAGAATGCCGGTAAGAAATCGATCGAGCTCGATCTGAAGGATGCCGAGCAACGCGGAATGTTCGAGGACATGATTCGCGGTGCGGACGTGCTGCTGGAGAACTTCCGGGCCGGAGTCCTCGCGCGCCTCGGGTTCGACTGGGATCATCTGCGCAGCCTCAACCCGGGGCTGGTCTACTGCGCGATCTCCGGGTTCGGTCAGACCGGGCCGATGAGCCAGGCGCCGGCCTACGACCAGATCATCCAGGGTCTGTCCGGGATGATGAGCATCACCGGCACCGAGGAGACCGCGCCACTGCGGGTCGGGTTCCCCGTCTGCGACACGGTCGGCGGGCTGATGGCCGCGCTGTCGATCTCCGCCGCGCTCGTCGGCCGGGAGCGGACCGGCGAGGGATGCTTTCTCGACCTGTCGATGCTCGAGGCGTCGATCTCGGCGATGGGCTGGACGGTGTCCCACTACCTGATCAGCGGCGCCCTGCCGACGCCGATGGGGCAGCAGAACGTGACCGCCGCACCGTCGGGCACCTTCGACACGGCGGACGGCCTGCTCAACATCGCCGCCAACAGGCAGGCGCAGTTCGAGAAGCTCTGCGAGCTGCTGGGCCGCGTCGACCTCATGACCGACGCGCGGTTCGCCGACCGCGAGGCGCGCAAGCGCAACCGCGACGCGCTGAACGACGAGCTGAACCGCGAGCTCCGCACCCGGACCGCCGCCGAATGGGAGCGGCTCCTTCCCGGCGTCGGGGTCCCCGCCGCGCGCATCCTTTCCGTACCGCAGGCGGTGGGGTCCGAGCAGCTGGCGCACCGCGGGTTCTTCACCGACGTGCCGTTCCCCGGTGACGCGGACCGGGTCGTGCGGGCCAGCAGCAACGGGGTGCTGGTCAACGGCGAGGCACTGCGGCCGTCCGGGGCGCCGCCCACCCTCGGGGAGCACAACGCCGACTCCCGCGACCTCATCGCCCGGTGGCTCGACGCGGAGGAGTTACCCGTTCCGGTGGCGGCGGCGGAGGACGAGCGATGACCACGGAGTCCGAGGTGGCCGACTGGTGGGCCACGAGCATCTGCCGGATGGAGCCCGGTGTCGTGGAGCTGCGCGGCACCCCCATCCAGGACCTCATCGGCAACGCGGGCCTGGTCGCCACGATCTGGCTCATGACGCGCGGCCGGCTTCCGGAGCCACGGGAGGCGGCCCTGTTGGAGGCGGCGATGGTCGCCTCCGTGGACCACGGGCCGCAGGCGCCGTCCATCGCCATCGCGCGGATGACCGCGACCTGCGGCGTCGGCCTCAACAACGCCATGGCCTCGGGAGTGAACGCGCTCGGCGACTCGCACGGCGGCGCCGGGCAGCAGTGCGTCGAGCTCCTCACCGAGATCGTGGACCTCCAGACCGAGGGGCAGAGTCTGGCCGCCGCCACGGAGCGGGCCGTCGGCCGGTATCGCTACGTCCCGGGCTTCGGACACCGGTTCCACCCCGTGGACCCGCGCCGGGACCCGCTTCTCGCGCTGGTCGACCAGGCCGTGGCGGACGGCGTCGTCGCCGGGCGGTACGCCCTGGCCGCGCGGGCCGTCGAGACCTTCCTGAACAACGGCCGGACCAAGCCCGTGCCGATGAACATCGACGGCGCAACGGCGGTCATCTACGCCGAGCTCGGGTTCCCCCCGCCACTGGCACGTGGCCTGTTCGTGCTGAGCAGGAGCGTCGGGATACTGGCGCACGCCTGGGAGGAGACGTCCCGAGGCCTGCGCAACAAGGGGCCGATCCCGCGGTCGATCCTGCCGACCTACCGCGCGGACCCGAACCTGGCTCCCGGTGGTCCGGACCTCGGCACACCGCGCTGAGGTGCGCATTCCTCGATGTACCGAATGCACCTTTCATCCCTGGTAGGAAACGGACCGGAGGATGTGTCCGGTAATGGATTCCGCGCCGCTTCTGTCCGTATCGGCGAAGTGTGCCTGTTTCACGCGGTTCTTCTGGTAAGTACTCCCGGCTCCCTTTCGCGTCAGTCGCGGAGATAGACCTCGTGTCTGAATTGCCAGCATAATCCGGATGGTCTTGCCGAATGTGTTGCATACTGTATGCTGTGTTTGTTGTCGTACAGTTCAGCTCATTCGAAAGGTGTCCTGGAGTGTCGCGCGCCGATGAGCGACCGCTTGCGTGGAAAAGGGAGGTGGTCGTTCCGTGGTTTTCCCTGTGTGGGTCTGGGTCGCGACGCTGGTCGGGCTGACCGCGCTGATCGTGGGTGACCTGGTCGTGGTGGGCAGGCGACCGCGGGAGGTGGGGGTCAAGGAAGCCAGCCTGTGGGTGGCCGCCTGCGTGGGGCTCGCCGTGCTGTTCGGCCTCGCGCTGCTGATCTTCGCCGGGGCCACCGCCGGGGCGGAGTTCTTCGCCGGGTACGTCACCGAGTACAGCCTCTCGGTGGACAACCTCTTCGTGTTCGTGATCATCATGGCCAAGTTCTCGGTGCCGAGGCAGCACCAGCACCGGGTGTTGTTCATCGGCATCGTGCTTTCCCTGGTGCTGCGCGGTGTCTGCATCGCCGCCGGCGCCGCCGCGCTCGCCGCGTTCAACTGGATCTTCTACTTCTTCGGCGCCTTCCTTATCTACACGGCGATCAAGGTGGCCAAGGAGGGCAACACCGAGGACGAGCCGGAGGCACCGGACAGCATCGTGGTCCGCGGCTTGCAGCGGTTGGTGCCCACCACCGATGCCTACGACGGCGGCAGGCTGCTCACCCGGGTGAACGGCCGCCGGATGTTCACCCCGATGCTCGTGGTGGTCAGCGCGCTCGGCATCGCCAACGTCGTGTTCGCGCTCGACTCGATCCCGGCCATCTTCGGCCTGACCACCAACGGGTACATCGTGTTCACCGCGAACGCGCTTGCCTTGCTGGGCCTGCGCCAGCTCTACTTCGTCATCGGCGGGCTGCTGGAGCGGTTGGTGTACCTCAACTACGGGCTGTCGATCATCCTCGGCTTCATCGGTGTCAAGCTGATCATCGAGGCACTGCACGGTTCGCACATCGACGAGATCCATCTCCCGATACCGCACATCGGGATCGCGTTGTCCCTCGGGGTGATCGTCGTCGTCCTCGCCGTCACCACCGTCGCCAGCCTCCTGCGGTCACGGTCGGTCCCGGAGAAGCAGGCACAGGAGGAAAGCGAGCCGGAGCTCGTCAGCAGCCCCGACGTCTAGTGTCGCGTGACCCTGAAACCTTTACGCCGCTGCGGCCCGCGCGGCCCCTGGCTGCGTTGGAGAAAAGCCCGAGTACATCCAGTACGAGCGGCTTTCCTCCGCCTTGCCAGGAACCACGTGGATCCACAGCGGACGCAAAGGCACAGGACCACGCGACACTAGACCGCACGCCACATATGCACGTTGGTGCGTAATGGATTTCGGGTGGCGACATCGTCCACTATGGCCGTTAAGGTGGCGAGGAGGACGGGTCGGGAGGCGACATGGCGGACGTGGTCGGCATCGGGGTGAGTAGCGGCGTTGTCGCCGGGTCGGTCGCCCGGCTTCGAGGAGGCCGTTGACGACCTGTTCGCGCGTGGGCTCATGCACGGCACGATGCACCTGTCGGGCGGCCGAGCAGAGGATCGAGCTTGCCGCCATCACGCCGACCGGGCCGTGGCGAACGATCCGTCTGTCCGATGTGGAATCCGTCGGCACCGGCACCGGTGCGGCGCCGCCACGCGTGCGGGGGAGCAGGGCGGCGGTGGCCCGGCGCATGGCGGCGAGTGCGCGGGTCCCGCAGTTCGTCCTGTACCGCGACATAGACCTGGAGGACGCGGCCGCTCGGCGTGCGCACGGCTGGACGGCGGTGCTCACCCACGCGTTCGCGACCGCACTGCGCCGGTATCCCGAGCTGAACGCGAGCCGGGTGGACGACTCCCTCCGCCGGCACGAGCACGTCGGCGTCGCCGTCGCGGTCGACACCGAGCGTGGCCTGCTCGCGCCCGTGCTCACCGATCCCGACCGGCTGTCGCTGGAGGATCTCGCCGCGCGCATCGCGGACGTCGTCGGGCGGGCCCGCGCCGGACGGCTGGAGCTCGCCGAGATGTCGGCGCCCGCGAGCACCACGGTGTCCAACTTCGGCGGCTTCGGGTCACCGGGTTCCAGGCGCTGCTCACCCCACCGCAGGCGACGGCGTTGTCGCTCGGTGCGGTCGAGCCCAGGGTGGTGCCGGTGCCCGGCGGGGTGGGGGTCCGGTTGCGGTGCACGGTCGGCCTCAGCGTGGACCACCGGGTGGCCGACGGTGCCGCGGGCGCGCGGCTGCTCGCGACGTTCCAGCAGCTCATCGCCGCTCCCTCGGGAAGTAAACTATGATCACGAAGGTGCGGAGACGAACCTCGCGACGAGGTGGTCCGATGGGCCCACATGCCGCCGGTGTGGTGCTGGCGGCAGGGTCCGGGGCCCGCATGGGTGCCGACACGAACAAGGTCTACCTGCCGCTCGCCGGCCGTCGCGTCGTCTCCTGGTCGCTCGAGGCGTTCAGCAGGGTGCCCGAGATCGGTGTGCTGGTGCTCGTCGCGCGGGCGGAGGACCGCCGCCTCGTCGAGTGGGTGCTCGACCGGGAGCTCGACGGAGTGCCGGTGGAGGTCGTCAACGGCGGGGCGACGCGGCAGGAGTCCGAGCTGCGCGCGCTGCGTTGGCTGGCGAGCAGGATCGACGACGGCGCCGTCGACACCGTTCTCCTGCACGACGCGGCGCGTCCGCTGGTCAGCCCGACGTTGATCGCAGACGTGCTGCACGCGGCACGCGAGCACGGCGGCGCCATCCCCGGCCTCCCGGCGGAGGACCTGGTCGCCGTCGCCGTCGCCGGCGGCGTCGGTGAGATCGTCGGTGAGCAGTCGCTGGAGGGAGCCATCAGAGTGCAGACCCCGCAAGGGTTTCGCGCGCCCGCGTTGCTCGACGCCTACGAGCAGGCGGCGCGGGAGCAGTTCCTCGGCACCGATACGTCGTCCTGCATGGAGCGCTACTCGAGCCTGCCCGTGCGGTGGGTTCGTGGCGAGCAGCACAATTTCAAGATCACCTACCCGCACGACCTGTCGGTCGCGGAACACTTCCTGGCGGCGTCGGAGTATCGGACATGAGCGCGGGCAGCGTCGAGCACGCGACCCTCTTGTGCGAGGGCTGCCGGCAGGAGTCGAGCCACCGCCTCGCTTACGCCGGCCGGCTGCTGGTGGTCACCGAATGCCTGCGCTGCGGCCACGCCGTCCAGCGTGACGTGCGCTGCCGCTACCTCGCCGACCTCCGCCAGCGAGTCCTCACGAAACCGGGTCGGATGCTGCGCCGCCATCCGGTCGGCTTCGCCACGTCCCTGCCCCGCACGACGGTCCGCAAGCCGTGGGAGCTGATCGAGGAGGTCCGCCTGGTCTGGGGCCACCTGCCACCCAGACCCGACCGCCCGGACTCCCGGCCCGACCCGGCTCGGCCTGAGCCAGGGTTCCACGGCCGAGCGAACGGCGCTGCCACCCCGTTCATCCCAGCTCCGATGTCTCGGGCTGCCAACAGGTCGTCGGATCTGCGGCGGCGCGGGATTACCGCGACAATTCAAGGGCACCACCCGTGATCCACAGGACCGTTGGGTGCGGTGGCGTACTCCGCGCACCCTCGTCCGGCTGTCGAGCAAGGAAAATACGCCACCCGAACACGATGTCGCCGTCCCGCGGTACCGGCGGATTGCCGTGTTGGAGAAAGCTTCGTCACCCAACAGGTGTCCGCCCAGCGATTCCCGATCGGGTTCGGAACTCTTGTCATTCGACCGACCCCCTGCCCCCACACGCCAATCGCCCAGCGGCGATACCGGTTGTAGACCGTCTTCCTGTGCCCGAAGCACGCCGGCAGATCCCGCCACGGATCCCCGTACGGTGCCACAGCACCGCGTCGACCACCACACGGTGATCCATCCCGGCCACCACGACGCGCCGATCTGCGCGATGACCGCAAACGAGCTCGCCAACGCCTGGGGGAGTTTCTGCTGCGCCATGACCAGGTCTATAGCGGCGCCGCTTCCCCCGCGCCGCAATGTTCGTGGGTTCACCGGGCGGTCTCGTCCGAGCACTCCTCGGGCGAGACCACCCGAGGAGGACACATCACCAAAGCGGGCACCGACACTCTGGCCCGGTCCGGGGTTGGTCAAAGGGCGCCTCCCGCGAAGGACCGACTTGCTGGGCTCGATCCGCGTACCTCACAATGGCGGTTCAGCGGTCCACGCCGCTCCGGCGCGTCACACCCCATCCCGGCCGCGGCCCCGCCCATCCCGGCGTGACGGCAGCGACCTCGTCGACGTCAAGACCGTTCGTTCTCGGGCTCCGCCCTGCGGGCGCTCCGCCTTGGCCCCCC
>NZ_WHTD01000008.1 GCF_009379765.1 Actinophytocola sp.
GAACGCGCAGCCCTCGAAGTCGGGCTTGGCGAACCATTCGCCGAAGACGTCGAAAATGGCGAGCAGCTGTTCGGCGGGCGTGGTTCCGCGGCGCTGGCTCTCGGCCTGCAGCCACTCCTCGGTCCAGAGCCGTTCGCGGCGTCGGAGGAAGTCGAGAATGAGGTCGGTCTTGGACGGGAAATTGCGGTAGAGGGTCATCTTGGCGGTGCCGGCCTTGGCGATAATCGCGTCGACGCCGACCGCGGCCGTGCCCTCCCGGCTGAACAGCTCGTAGGCGGCGCGCCCGACCCGTTCGCGCCCGCTGTCCTTGTTGCCGCCACCGGCCATTCGTACGCCCGATTCGCTCGTTTCTTGTCGCGGCCCGATGGTACCCGCAGTAAACAATGGGCCGGCCAATACCGGCCGCGCGGTTTCGCCCGCATTCCAGCGGCTCGGTGGCCGCTCGGTCGAACGAAAGGCGGCGGCGTGTCGTCGCGCCGGTGGGGCTGATCCGGACCGGACGGAGCTACCGTGTGCGCGACTGGTGGGGATCGCTGAGGGTATGCCCGGAGGCCACCGTGCGTAGTCAGGTTCTTCAGCCGCCGTACGTGTACCGCTGGGGCGTGTTGATCACGGCCGTCGTGACCGTCGTCGTGGCGGTGTTCCTGGCGTTGCGGGCCAACCCGAGCGCCGCCGAGCAGGCCCCGAAGCCCCCGCCGACACCGGCGGCGACACGTGCGGCGACGGCCGCCGCCGCGGTGCCCGCGGACCTGGTCGGGCAGACCGCGACCACGGACCGGGTCGTCGCGCTCACCTTCGACGACGGGCCGCACCCGACGCACACCCGGCAGGTGCTGAACCTGCTCGCCGAGCACCACGCGGTCGCGACGTTCTGCATGGTCGGTGCCCAGGTCCGGCGGTACCCGGAGCTCGTTCGCCTGGTGGTCGACGCCGGCATGCGGTTGTGCAACCACACCGTCGACCACGACGAGAACCTCGCGCGCAACGCCGAGCCGGTCATCGAGCGCAAGGTCCTCGATGCGAGCGCCGACCTGCGCGCCGCGGCCGGCGACGACGTGCCGATCGGGTACTTCCGGGCACCCGGCGGAAACTGGTCGGATCCGCTGCGCCGGGTCGTCGCCGAGCACGGCATGAAACCCCTTTCCTGGTCGGTCGACCCGCACGACTGGAGCAGGCCGGGCGTCGCCCGGATCGTCGCGGTGGTCAAGCAGAACGTCCGCCCCGGCTCGGTGGTCCTCCTGCACGACGGCGGCGGCCGGCGCGACCAGACGGTGCAGGCGTTGCGCGAGCTGCTCCCGTGGTTCGTCGCCCAGGGCTACCGCTTCGCGTTCCCCGGCTGAGTGTTCCCCGACCGGTGCGTTCTCGGTCGTCGTCGTTTCGCGGCGGGCCCGCGCGGGTAGCCAGGTGCCTATGGACATCCCCATGGACCCGGGGGACGGGCGGCTGGGTGGCCGCTACCGGCTCGGTGCCCGGCTGGGCGTCAGCGGGCCGGCCACCGGCTAGTGTCGCGTGATCCTGTTCCTTTGCGTCCGCTGTGGATCAACGTGGTTCCTGGCAAGGCGGAGGAAAGTCGCTCGTACTGGGTGTACTTGGGTTTTTCTCCAACGCGGCGCGCTCGGCGCGTTGCTGCGCAACCAGGTCGCGGCGGTCGTCGTCGCGTTCGGGTGGTTCTTCTACGCCGAGTGGGCCCTGGTGATGCTCGTGCCGGCGGTGGGCCGCTGGACCCCGACCGGCGCGGCGAAGGCGGTCAGCGGCTGGACGCCGATCGACATCGCGGGCCCGCTGCCGCCGATGTGGGCGGGCGGCCTGGTGTTCCTCGGCTACACCGTGGTCGCCGCCGCGGTCGCCGGCCGGGTCAGCATCCGCCGCGACGTCACCTGAGCTCAGCCGGGGACGGTCGGGACCGCGTCGCGGGAGCGCCGGTCCTTGGGCGGCGGGCGCAGCAGCACGGTGAGCGGGCCCGCCAGGCGGCGGAGCGGGCCGGGTTTCGGGGCCGGTGCCGTCGTGCGGTCGCGCAGCAGGGGGACGCCGTCGCCGGTGAGGTCGGCCAGGGCGACCGACCGGCCGCCGACCGCGAGCAGCAGGGACGTCGCCGGGCCGTGGACCGGGGCGCCGCTGCCGCGGGACCAGCCGGCGTCGGTGGCCCGCAGTTCGAGGCCCGCCAGCCGGGAGCCCATGGCGAAGCCGGGGGACGGCTTGGTAGTCAGGTGGTCGAACGCCACCCACAGGCGGTCCTCGGGCACGTCCCGCGGGATCGCCAACGGGGTCCGGATGTCCAGGTCGTGCAGCACGATGTCGGCGAGGACCGGGTCGTAGCCGGACCGGGGGATCGTGACCCGCGACCCGGCCCGGCGGCGCAGGCGGTCGACGATCTCGTGCGTGGGTCGCCGGGCCTCGCGCCGGGTGAGGTACCCGTTGAGCCGGTCGAAGTCGGCGGCGGTCGCGACGATGCCCGCGTACAGCTTCAGCTGGCCGAACCGCAAGTACGTGACCAGGTGCGCGGCCACGTCGTGCACGGTCCACCCGGCGCACAGGCTCGGGGTCCGGAGCTGGTCGGCGGACAAGGTCGAGACCAGGTCCGCCATCCGCCGCCGCTCGTCCACGATCATGTCGAAGACCCGCATGGGACAACGGTATGGCGGGCCCGTGGCCCGGACATCTCCTCAGTTGCCGGATGTGTCCCCGCCGGGAGTCTATTGCTCGAGTCGGTGCGTCCAGGGAGCCGGGCCGGCGAACCAGGTGACGAACTCCCGGCGGGGGACAAGCCGTCCGCAACGTGTCGAATCCCGTGCTGACAGCGGGCCGATCCTCGGGCAAGGTGGCGGCCAGGAAACCAACCAGGAGGACCCCAGATGCCAACTCCGGCACAGATCGGCGTGACAGGGCTCGCGGTCATGGGCCGCAACCTCGCCCGCAACCTCGCGCGGAACGGGTTCTCGGTCGCGCTGCACAACCGCAGCGTGGCCAGGACCAAGTCGCTCGTCGAGGAGCACGGTGCCGAGGGCACGTTCGTCGCCACCGAGACCCTCGAGGAGTTCGTCGCCGCCCTGGAGCGGCCCCGACGCGTGGTGATCATGGTGAAGGCCGGCGGGCCGACCGACGCGGTCATCGACGAGCTGGTGCCGCTGCTGGAGCGGGGCGACATCGTCATCGACTGCGGCAACGCCCATTTCGCCGACACCCGCCGCCGCGAGGCCGACCTGCGTGACCGCGGCCTGCACTTCGTCGGCGCCGGCGTGTCCGGTGGCGAGGAGGGCGCGCTGCTCGGGCCGAGCATCATGCCCGGCGGCTCGGTCGAGTCCTACAAGACGCTCGGCCCGATGTTCGAGAAGATCGCCGCGCAGGTCGACGGCACGCCGTGCTGCGTGCACATCGGCCCGGACGGTGCCGGCCACTTCGTCAAGATGGTGCACAACGGCATCGAGTACGCCGACATGCAGCTCATCGCGGAGGCCTACCACCTGCTGCGGGACGGCCTGGGTGCCACGCCCGCCGAGCTCGCGGCGATCTTCGCCGAGTGGAACTCCGGCGACCTCGAGTCGTTCCTCATCGAGATCACCGCCGAGGTGCTCGGCCACGTCGACGCCGCCACCGGGGACGCGTTCGTGGACATCGTGCTCGACCAGGCCGAGCAGAAGGGCACCGGCCGCTGGACCGTGCAGACCGCGCTCGACCTGGGCGTGCCGGTCACCGGCATCGCCGAGGCCACGTTCGCCCGCGCGCTGTCCGCGCACCCCGAGCAGCGCGCCGCCGCCCGCGCCGCGCTGCCCGGACCGGGTTCGGCCAAGCCCCCGGTCGACCGGGACACCTTCGTCGACGACGTCCGCAAGGCGCTGTACGCGTCCAAGGTCGTCGCCTACGCGCAGGGCTACGACCAGATGGCCGCGGCGAGCGCGGAGTACGGCTGGAACGTCGACCTCGGCTCCACGGCAACGATCTGGCGTGGCGGCTGCATCATCCGGGCCCGGTTCCTCGACCGGATCCGCGAGGCCTACGCCGAGTCACCGGACCTGCAGTCGCTGCTGGTGGCGCCGTACTTCCGGGAGGCGGTGGCGCAGGGGCAGGACTCCTGGCGCCGGGTGGTCGCGCACGCGGCCGAGGCCGGCATCCCCACGCCGGGCTTCTCCTCCTCGCTCGCGTACTACGACGCGCTGCGGGCCGAGCGGCTGCCGGCCGCGCTCATCCAGGGGCTGCGCGACTACTTCGGCGCGCACACCTACCGCCGGACCGACCGCGACGGCACCTTCCACACCCTCTGGGGCGGCGACCGCACCGAGGTCGACGGCTGAGCCGGTCCGCCTCATTCGGCAGCGGGCGGGCGGTGGTCCGGGCGGTCGGCGAGCAGGGGCCGGGCCGGGTCCCAGGTCGTGCCGTCGGTCTCGTCGCGGCGTTTGCGCGCCATGGCGGACAGCACCTCCAGCACCACGCGGTTCGCGAGGTAGGAGGTGATCTCCGCGTGGTCGTGCGGGGGCGAGACCTCCACCAGGTCCACGCCGACCACCGGCAGCTCGTAGGCGATCCGGCGGACCGAGTCCAGGAGCTCGCGCGCGGTCAGGCCGCCCGGCTCGGGGGTGCCGGTGCCCGGCGCGTGCCCCGGGTCGCAGACGTCGATGTCCACCGACAGGAACACGCCGTCGCAGTCGTCGAGGGCGATGGCGAACGCCTCGGTCAGGCACTCGCTCAGCCCACGCGCGACGATCTCCGTCATCTCGTAGGAGCGCATCCGCTGCTCGGCCATCCAGTCCAGCGTCTCCGGCCCCGGCCAGTAGCCGCGCAGCCCGATCTGCAGGAACCGGTCCCCGCGCACCGCGCCCGACTCGATGAGCCTGCGCATCGGCTGGCCGTGCCCCACCAGCGAGCCGAACGAGATGTCCCCGGTGTCCGCGTGCGCGTCGAAGTGGATCATCGACACCCTGCCCCGCCCGAGGTGCTGCGCCACGCCCGCCGCGTCCGGCCAGGCGATCGTGTGGTCGCCGCCCAGCACCAGCGGGACCGCGCCGTTCGACGTCACCGTGTGCACCGCGTGCTGCAGGTCGCGCACCGACCGGGCCGCGTCGCCGGAGAACATCTCCACGTCGCCGGCGTCGAACACGGTCAGGTCGCGCAGTCCGTCGACGCGCAGCGCCAGCGACGGGCGCGACCCGTCGTGCGGCAGGTAGCACGACTGCCGGATGTACTGCGGCCCGAACCGGGTGCCCGGCCGGTGCGACGTGCCGCCGTCGAACGGCGCTCCGAGGATCACCACGTCCGCGCCCGGGTAGGTCGACGCGTCGGCCCAGTCGCACCGGGGCACGCCGAGGAAGGTCAGGTCCGGACCGTACTGCGCGCCGTACCGTGTCATGCGCAGATGATCCCGAGGATTACCCCGGGAGACCAGCGCTTATCGCCGCGTGGTCCAGCGCGGCCAGGTAGCGCTCGGCGTCCAGCGCCGCCGCGCAGCCGGTGCCCGCCGCGGTGATCGCCTGCCGGTAGGTGTGGTCGACGACGTCTCCGCACGCGAACACGCCCGGCACGTTCGTGGTCGTCGACGGCGCACGCACCACGAGGTGGCCCTGCTCGTCCCGGTCCAGCTGACCGGCGAACAGGTCCGACCGCGGATCGTGCCCGACCGCGACGAACAGACCCGCGAGCGGCAGGTCCTCCGCGGCACCGGTCCGCACGTCCCGCACCTGGATCCCGCTGACCGTGCCGTCGCCCAGCACGTCGACGACCTCGCTGTGCCAGCGGAACCGGATCCGGTCGTCCGTGAGCGCCCGCTCCTGCATGATCTTCGACGCGCGCAGCTCGCCGCGCCGGTGCACGACGGTGACCGAGGTGGCGAACCGGGTGAGGAACGTGGCCTCCTCCATCGCCGAGTCGCCACCACCCACGACCGCGATGTCCTGGCCACGGAAGAAGAACCCGTCACACGTGGCGCACGCGGACACCCCGTGACCCGTCAGCCGCCGCTCGTTGGGCAGGCCGAGCTCGCGGTAGCCGGAGCCGGTGGCCACGACCACCGCCCTGGCCCGGTAGCGGGTGCTCGCCGTCGAGACGATCTTGACCGGGCCGGAGAGGTCGACGTCGACCGCGTCCTCGGTCACCAGCCGCGCGCCGAAACGCGCCGCCTGCCGGCGCAGCCGGTCCATCAGCTCCGGACCCTCGATCCCGTCGGGGAAGCCGGGGAAGTTCTCCACCGCGGTGGTGGTCATGAGCGCGCCGCCGAACACCGCGCCCTCGAGCACGAGCGGGGCGAGGTTCGCCCTGGCGGCGTAGGTCGCGGCGGTATAGCCGGCCGGGCCGGAACCGATCACGATCAGGTCGAGCACAGTCTCCACGGCACCGTCCACCCTTGCCTCCGATCCGACCCTGCGCAATTATAGTATACGATATATATGTCTGCCATTTCTGGAGGAGCGACGATGGACTCTGCTGCCGTGCCCGAGCCGGCCGAGGTCGCCGGCGGCGTCTGGAGCGTCGCGCTGCCCTTCCCCAACCCGCTCGGTTTCGCCTTCTCCTACGTGGTTCCGGCGCCGGACGGCGTGCTGGTCGTGGACGCCGGCTGGGACTCCGACGAGTGCTGGGACGCGTTCCGGGCGGGGCTCGCGGCGGCGGGCGCCGGGCTCGACGACGTGGTCGGCGTGGTCGTCACCCACGTGCACCCCGACCATTACGGGCTGGCGGAACGGATCCGCGCGTCGTCGCCGGCCTGGATCGCGGTGCATCCCGCGGAGCGGCCGCGGATCGCCGAGGGCGAGCACGACCGGGTCCGCGCGATCGAGGACATGGCCGAGTGGCTGCACCAGGCCGGCGCGCCGGCCTCGGAGTTCGCCGAGCTGGATGCCGACGCGGCGGACATGCGGTCGCGGATCTCGATGGTGGTCCCCGAACGCGATCTCGTGGACGGCCAGACCGTGCCGGGCACCGGCGGTGCGCTGGTCGCCGTGCACACACCGGGCCACACGCCGGGCCACCTGTGCTTCCACGACCGGCAGCGGCGCCTGCTGTTCACCGGTGACCACATCCTGCCGCGGGTCACGCCGAACATCTCCAAGCGCCCGCAGTCCGATGTGGACCCGCTGCGGGACTTCCTCGGTTCGGTGCGGAAGGTTCGCGGCTTCGGCGACGTGCAGGTGCTGCCCGGTCACGAGTGGGTCTTCGGCGACCTCGGCGCCCGGCTGGACGTGCTGCTGGTCCACCACGAGGAGCGGCTGACCGAGATCGAGGCCGCGGTCGGCGCCGGTGCCGGCACGGTCTGGGCGGTCACCCGCGCGGTGAGCTGGTCGCGGCCGTTCGACAAGCTGCGCGGCCGGGCCCGGCGCTCGGCCATCGGCGAGACGTTCGCCCACCTGTACCGGCTGGCCGTGGCGGGCCGGATCCAGTGGGTGCCCGGCCGGCCGGACCGTTGGCTGCCGGCCCCGAGCCGCACGACAGGCGAGCAGCCCGACGTCGCCTAGTGTCGCGTGACCCTGAAACCTTGACGCCGCTGCGGCCAACAGCGGCCCCTGTCTGTGTTACGGCGTTGGAGGAAAGCCCAAGTACAACCCGGTACGAGCGACTTTCCTCCGCCTTGCCAGGAACCACGTGGATCCACAGCGGACGCAAGGAACAGGATCACGCGACACTAGTGTCCCGCGCCGGGAGTCTGTTGCTTATCTCGGCGGATCCTGGTTTCTGCTGGCAAGGCGCCGGTTCGTCCTCGTACCGGGTTGTACTCGGGCGGACCGGCAACGCCGCCAGCGGGAAGCTGGGCCGGCGAGATAAGTGATGAACTTCCGGCGCGGGACACTAGCTGGCGGTAGGTCGGGGACGTGGATCGCGGTCGCGGTGGGCCCGCCGGTTGGCGATGTCTTCCTTCTTGCCGTGGATCCGCCGGCCGTCGCTGTTGGGATGTTGCCGAGCTTCTTGATGTCGACGTGCACCCGCTCGCCAGGGTGTTCGGCTTCGTAGCGGCGGATCGGTTCGGCGGTGGCCCGGTCAACGTGCCAGAGCCGGTGGTCGGGAGGACCGGTCGTGCGTGCCGGCCGGGCCGAACATCGACACGGCCTCCACCAACCTGCCCGGGCAGTACCCGTGGCCGGCCGGGTACGGCGATGCCCCGAGCGCGTCGTTCAGCGCACCTGGACGGTGATCCCGTCGACGGCGGGCACGAGCTCGCCCACCACCGGGGCGCCCGGGATCTCGCCGGCGACCAGCAGGCCGCCCGAGGTCTGGGCGTCGGCGAGCAGCAGCAGGGTCAGCTCGTCGGTGTCGCCCTCGTCGAGGTGCGGGCGCACCCAGTCGAGGTTGCGCTTGGTGCCGCCCGGCACGAAACCCTCCCGCGCCGAGGACACCGCGCCGTCCAGGTAGGGCACCGCCTTCGCCGAGACCACCGCGGTCACCCCGCTCGCCCTGGCCATCTTGTGCAGGTGGCCGAGCAGGCCGAAGCCTGTGACGTCGGTCGCCGCGCGGAGTCCGGCGGCGACGGCGGCCGCGGCGGCGTCCCGATTGAGCGCCGCCATCGACTCGACCGCGTGCGCGAAGACCTCGCCGGTCTGCTTGTGCCGATTGTTGAGCACGCCGACGCCGAGCGGCTTCGTGAGGCTGATCGGCAGCCCCGCGGTCGCGGAGTCGTTGCGCAGCAGGCGATCCGGGTGCGCGGTACCGGTGACCGCGAGGCCGTACTTCGGCTCCGGGTCATCGATGGAGTGACCGCCGGCCAGGTGGCAGCCGGCCTCCCCGGTGACCGCCAGGCCGCCGCGGAGCACCTCGCTCGCGAGCTCGATCGGCAGCACGTCCCGTGGCCAGCCCAGCAGGTTCACCGCCAGCAGCGGCGTGCCGCCCATCGCGTAGATGTCCGACAGCGCGTTGGCCGCGGCGATCCGGCCCCAGTCGTAGGCGTCGTCGACGACCGGGGTGAAGAAGTCCGTTGTGGACAGAATGGCGGTGTCCTCGTTGAGCCGCACCGCCGCCGCGTCGTCCCCGTCGTCCAACCCGACCAGCAGCTCGACGTCCGCCGGCCCGGTGCCGAGCAGGCCGCGCACCATGTCCTCCAGCTCGCCGGGCGGGATCTTGCACGCGCACCCGCCGCCGTGGGCGTACTGGGTCAGCCGAACCGTCATGTGTCGCACGATACCCGCGCGTGAGCCCAACGCTATACTCTCTATTCGGAGGCGTACGTGTTCCTGGTGGGCGCCGCGGTCTTCAAAACCGACGTGGCCCGGTATCCGGGCCAGGCAGGTTCGATTCCTGTCCGCCTCCGCCATCTTTCCCCGAGGGGCCACACCATGCACGTTCTCGCCACCGCCGGCCACGTCGACCACGGCAAGTCGACGCTGGTCCGCGCGCTGACCGGGATCGAGCCCGACCGGCTGGCCGAGGAGCGCCGCCGCGGCATGACCCTCGACCTGGGTTTCGCGTGGACCACGCTGCCCGGCGGCGAGACCGTCGCGTTCGTCGACGTGCCCGGCCACGAGCGGTTCATCTCCACCATGCTCGCCGGTGTCGGCCCGGTGCCCGGCGTGGTCGTCGTGGTCGCCGCGGACGAGGGCTGGCGGGCCCAGACCAGCGAGCACGTCGAGGTGCTCGACTCGCTCGGCGTGCGGCACGGCCTGCTCGTCGTCACCCGGGCCGACCTCGCCGACCCCGCGCCGGCGCTGGCCTACGCGCGAGAGCGGCTGAGGCGGACGTCGCTCGGTGACGTCGAGGCACTCGCGGTCAGCGCGGTCACCGGCGCCGGCCTCGACGAGCTGCGCGCGGCGCTGTCCCGGCTGGTCGCCCGGCTGCCCGCGCCGGTCACCGACGGCCGGGTCCGGCTGTTCGTCGACCGCGCGTTCACCGTGCGGGGGAGCGGCACGGTCGTCACCGGCACGTTGGGTGCGGGCACGATCCACCAGAACGACCGGCTGCTGCTCGCCCCGGCCGGCACCGAGGTCCGGGTGCGCGGGCTGGAGTCGATGGGGGACAAGCACGACGACGTCGCGGCGGTCGCCCGGGTCGCGGTGAACCTGCGCGGGCTGCCGGTCGAGGACGTCCGCCGCGGGCACGTGCTGATCACGCCGGACCGCTGGGTGCTCACCGACATCGCCGACGTGCGGTTGACCTCGCTCGACCCGACCGACCTGCCCGGCGACCTGATGCTGCACATCGGCTCGGCCGCGGTGCCGTGCCGGGCGCGACCGTTCGGTGAGGACACCGCGCGGCTGCGGCTGGCCGCCCGGCTGCCGTTGGAGCCCGGGGACCGGGCGGTGCTGCGCGAGCCGTCGAGCCGGCTCACCACAGGGGTCGTCGTGCTCGACGTCGACCCGCCGGAGCTGCGCAGGCGCGGGGCCGCGCTGAACCGGGCGATCGAGCTGGAGGACGCCACCGGCCAACCGGACGTGCTGGTCGAGGTGGCCCGGCGGGGCAGCGTCACCCGCGAGTGGCTCGTCGCGCTGGGCGTGCTGGGCGGCGCCGACCCGGCGCCCGCCGAGCTGGTCGAGGTCGGCGAGCACCTCGTCGACCAGGACACCTGGCAGCGTTGGGGCAAGGAGCTCGCCGCCGCGGTCGACGCCCACCGCCAGTCGGCGCCGCTGGAACCGGGACTGCCGGCCAAGGCGGCCGCGCAGGCCATCGGCGCGCCGGACCTGCGGCTGGTCGAGGCCCTGGTCCGCGACTCGGGCGGCGCGCTGGTCGCCCGCGGCGGCCGGATCGCCCGGCCCGGTGCCGCCCCTGGTTTCAGCAACGCGGCCCGCCGCGCCCTCGACGACGTGTGCGCGCGGCTGGCGGCCGACCCGTTCGCGGCGCCGAGCGTGCCGGAGCTCGCCGAGGCCGGCCTGACCCGCGAGATCCTGGCCGCGGCCGCCGCGGCGGGCATGGTCCTGCGGCTGCCCGGCGAGGTGATCCTGCACCCGTCCGCGCCGCGGGCCGCCGTCGCCGCGCTCGCCGGCCTCGAGCAGCCGTTCACCCTGTCCGACGCCCGGCAGGCGCT
The DNA here is from genome assembly GCF_009379765.1 of Actinophytocola sp. Lineage (GTDB taxonomy): Bacteria > Actinomycetota > Actinomycetes > Mycobacteriales > Pseudonocardiaceae > Actinophytocola. The sequence goes on from NZ_WHTD01000008.1 coordinate 10,928, forward strand.
GGGCACGACGCGGCGGGTGGCGGTGCCGCTGTTCGAGCACCTGGACGCCCTCGGCCTGACCACCCGCGTCGAAGCCACCCTCCGCCGAGTCACCGCCACCTGAGAACCCCGCGAGTCCAACCCCCAGGACCCGCGAGTCCAACCCCCAGGACCCGCGAGTCCAACGTTCCGGACCCGCGAGTCCAACGCTCGGATCGGGGCTCGGCGACGGGCTCGGCGTGCCGGCCACCCGGCCGCGGCCCGGGCCGATCGCGAACAGGGGGACTCGCGGGTCGGGAGCGGGGGACTCGCGGGGTCTGGGGCATTCGTCACAAGGCGACCACTGTTCGCAAGCCTTGGAAAGCTATAATATAGCGTCTACCATAGCCGCTACCGCCCTCGCGGCGAGGTCAGGACACACGGGCGCACGCGAACGGGAGGTCAGATGAGCGACGACGACACGAATCCGGAGTACGGCAAGATCACCGACGAGGCCGTGGGCAAGCTCAAGGCCAGGCTGGGCAAGCGTTATCCGATCCAACAGCCGTACCTGCGGTACGTGAACCAGGACAGCATCGCGCACGTGGCGCGGAGCATCGGTGACGACAACCCGCTGTACGTGGATCCCAAGTACGCCACCACGACCCGCTACGGCAGGCTCGTCGCGCCGCCGGCGATCTACTACGCCGCCGCCTGGGGTAGCTGGGACCTGCGCCGCGGCCAGGGCCTGCCGGGCGTGCACGGCCTGCACTCCGGCGACCAGTGGCGGTACTTCCAGCCGCTGTTCGAGGGCGACGAGCTGCACGCCACCAAGGAGCTCGTCCGCGCCGACCCGATGGAGGGACGGCTCGCCGGCAAGAAGATGTACATCCAGGCCGACGAGATCCGCTTCTACAACCAGAAGGACGAGCTCGTCGCGGTCCAGGTCATGCCGGTGATCCGGGCCGAGCGCGAGGAGTCGAAGAAGCGCGGCAAGTACACCAAGATCCAGAAGTCGACGTACACGGACGAGGAGATCGCCCAGATCGACGCCGAGCTCGAGCGTGAGGTGGCGCGCGGTGGCACGCCGCGCTACTGGGAGAGCGTCGAGGTCGGCGAGGCCACCGAACCGGTGGTGAAGGGCCCGCTCACGCTGCCGGACATGGTGACGTGGCTGCAGGGCATCGGCTCGCCGCACGTGCGCAGCGGCAAGTACTGGATGGAGTACCGCAAGTCCTCGCCGAAGGTGGCGGTGAAGGACCCGGTCACCGGCATCCCGCAGGCGGTGGAGCGGGTGCACTGGGACGACTTCATGGCAGCCGAGATCGGCATGCCGGCGGCCTACGACTACGGCTCCCAACGCGGCGGCTACGCGACGTACTTCGCCACCAACTGGGTGGGCGACGACGGCTGGGTGGCCGAGCTCGACTTCCAGTACCGCGGCATGTTCTTCAACGGCGACGTCTTCCGCATCAACGGAAAGGTCGTGGACAAGTGGCGCGGCGCGAAGACCGGAACCGGCTACGTCAAGGTCGAGTTCCACACCGTCAACAACCGCGGTGACGACATCATGCCGGGGACGGGGATCATGGCGCTCCCGTCCGAGAAGACCGGTCCCGTCGAGTTCCCGGTGGACGTCCGGGACGACGGCCGCGCCGAGTAGGAGAGGACCATGACGCTGCACGTGTTCCGGCCGGTGCCGTTCGACGACCAGCAGCAGCTCCAGTTCGCCCGCCGGCTGGACACGTTGCGCGGCAAGCGGGTCGGCTTCATCGGCAACCTCAAGCCGAACTGCGACGTTCTGCTGCACACCACCGAGGACCTGCTCGGTGCGCGGCAGGGGATCGCGGGCACGGTCTACCGCGAGAAGGCGAGCTGCAGCAGCGGCGCGCCGGTCGCGATGCTCGACGAGATCGGCGACACCTGCGACGCGGCCGTCGTCGCCCTCGGCGATTGAGGCTCCTGCACGTCGTGGAGTGTCCATGACGCCGTGGAGCTGGAGAAGCGCAACCTGCCGACGGTCACGATCGTCGGTGAGACGTTTCGGATGATCGCCGAGTACGAGAGCGAGGGCCTCGGGCTCGCCGGGCTGCCGCTCGCGATCGTCGAGTACCCGATGGGTGGCGTGCCGACCGAGGAGGCCGTCGCGCGGGCACATCGCGCGTTCGACCAGGTCCTGGCCGGGCTCACCGGTCCCGTCGGCAACGGAGGTACCTGATGTCGTTCGCTGGCAAGGAGATCACCGGTGACCTGCTCGCCTACGACGACGTCGAGGCCATGGGCGAGGAGTTCTACGGCGAGAAGTGGACCGACGGCCTGCCGGTCGTAGCCCCGACCGCGGACCGCGTCGAGCGCATGCTCGGCGCGGCCGACGGCGGCGAGCTGCTGGGGACGATGCCGCCGCGGTGGCGGCGGACGTTCGTGCACCACGTGGCGGTCAACGCGGTGCTCGCGGGGTGCCGGCCGGAGTATTTTCCCGTTGTGCTGGCGGGGGTTCGGGCGATCCTCGATCCCAGGCTGAACCTCTACGGGGTGCAGGGGACGACCAACCCGGCCGGCGTGATGCTGGTCGTGAACGGCCCGGCGCGGCTGGCGCTGGACGTCAACAGTGGCCACAACCTCTTCGGCCAGGGCTGGCGCGCCAACGCCACCATCGGCCGCGCGATCCGGCTGTGCATGATCAATATCGGCGGCGGTCTGCCCGTGCTGGGCGACATGTCCACATTGGGCAACCCGAACAAGTACGGGTCGTGCATCGCGGAGAACGAGGAGGAAAGCCCGTGGGCTCCGTTCCATGTGGAGCGTGGCTTCGGTGCTGACGAGTCGGTGGTCACCGCGGCGGGCGTGACCGCGCCGCAGAACATCGCGATCCTGTCCCAAGACCCGGTCGCGATCCTCGACGGCATCGCCGGCGCGCTGATGAGCAGCGGGAGCAACCTGCTGCTGTTCACCGCGCAGCCCCTGGTGGTGATCGGCCCGGTGCACGCGAAGCACCTGGCTCGCAACGGCTACGACAAGCCGTCGATCCGCCGGTACCTGTGGGAGCACGGCACGATCGAGCTGACCGGTGTGGGCGGCACCGACGGCAAGGCCATGCGCGAGTGGAAGGCGCGGTGCGTCCACGTCGAGGGCTCCCGGGAGTTCCTCCGCCCGTCGGTGACGCCCGAGGACATCGGGATCGTCGTGGCGGGCGGGAAGAGCGGGCCGCACAGCGCGGTGCTGCAGCCGTTCAACATCACCCAGCTGGTGAGCATGGCGGTGTCCTGAGCGGGGAACTCGCGGGTCGAGAATGGGGGACTCGCGGGTCCTGGGGGTTGGACTCGCGGCTTGGCGCCAGCCTCGCACCGACCAACGCAAGCTCAGGGGACCGTGACGGCACCCAACCACCAACCGACAGCGATCCGCACCATCCGCTGGAACGCAACCAACACTTTTAATTCCGGGGAGGCGGACTAGCGAAGTGGCAGCGGGACGGGTGTCCGTGTGCCCCGCGGTCCTCCAGCTCCGGCACCTCCTCGGCGCAGATGTCGGCGGCCTTCCAGCACCTCGTCCGGAACGTGCATCCCGACGGCAGGTCGGTCGGGCTCGGCAGGTCGCCCTCGAGCAGGATCCGGTGCACGCTGTCGCGCTTCGACGGGTCCGGGATCGGCACCGCGGAGAGCAGCGCCTGGGTGTACGGGTGGGTCGGCCGCTCGTAGATGTCGTGCTCGTCGCCCAGCTCGACGATCTTCCCGAGGTACATCACCGCGACCCGGTCGGAGATGTGCCGCACCACGGACAGGTCGTGCGCGATGAACACATAGGACAGTCCGAAGTCGGCCTGGATGTCGGCCAGCAGGTTGATCACCTGCGCCTGCACGGAGACGTCCAGCGCGGACACCGGCTCGTCGCAGACGATCACCTCGGGGTCCAGTGCCAGGACCCGCGCGATGCCGATCCGCTGCCGCTGCCCGCCGGAGAACTGGTGCGGATACCGGTCCACGAACGAGGGATCCAGCCCGACCCGCTCCAGCAGCTCCCCGGCCCGTGCCCGGTGCTTGGCCCGCGGCACGATCCCGCGGTGGATCGCCCACGCCTCGGTCACGAGGTCGCCGACGGTCATCCTCGGGTTCAGCGACGCGTAGGGGTCCTGGAAGATGATCTGGATCTTGCGGCGCACCTCGCGCAGCTCGCGGCGGTTCATCGAGAACACGTCCCGCCCGCGGTAGAACACCCGGCCCTCGGTCGGCTCGTCCAGCCGCAGCAGCGTGCGGCCGAGCGTGGACTTCCCGCAGCCCGACTCCCCGACCAGCCCGAGCGTCTCGCCCTCGTGCAGCTCGAAGCTGACCCCGTTGACCGCCTTCACCTGGCCGGTGGTTCGCCGAACCCCGGTACCTTCCTTGATGGGGAACCACTTGACCACGTTCTCCACCCGCAGCACAGGCTCCTCAGCGTTCACCGCGCACCACCTCCGCGCCGAAGTGACAGGCCGCCCGGCGGCCGGGCGCCACCTCGACCGCGTCCGGCCGGTCCGTCGCACACATGTCCTCGGCCAGCGGGCAGCGCGGGTGGAACTCGCAGCCCGCCGGGATGGCGGACAGGTTCGGCGGCGACCCGTCGATCGCCTCCAGCCGGCCACCCTTCTGGTCCGCCCGCGGGATCGAGCGCATCAGCGCCCGGGTGTACGGGTGCGCGGGACCGTCGTACACCTCGGCGATCGACCCGTACTCGATGCCGCGGCCGGCGTACATGACGACCGCGTGGTCGGCGACCTCGGCCACCACGCCGAGGTCGTGGGTGATGAGCACCAGACCCATGCCGAGGTCGTGCCGAAGCTCCGCCAGCAGCGCCATGATCTGCGCCTGCACGGTGACGTCGAGCGCGGTGGTCGGCTCGTCGGCGATCAGCAGGTCCGGCTCCAGCGCGATGGCCATCGCGATCATCACCCGCTGCCGCATGCCGCCGGAGAACTGGTGCGGGTAGTCGCCGATCCGGTTGCGCGCGTTGGGGATCCGCACCCGGTCGAGCAGCTCGGCCGCTCTCGTCGAGGCGTCGGCATGGGAGAGCCCGCGGTGCACCCGGAACATCTCCGCGATCTGGAACCCGACCGTGAACACCGGGTTCAGCGCGGTCAGCGCGTCCTGGAAGATGATCGCGATCCGCTCCCCGCGGATGCGCCGCAGCTCCTTGCGGGACAGCGTCAGCAGATCCACGTCGTCGAACAGCACCTCGCCGCCGGTGACGTAGCCGGGTGGCGACTCGATGATGCCGAGCACCGCCCGCGCGGCCACCGACTTGCCCGACCCGGACTCGCCGAGGATCGCCAGCGTCTCCCCGCGGTTGACCGAATAGGACAGTCCGTTGACCGCGTTGGTCAGGCCGTAGGAGGTGCGGTACTCGACCCGCAGGTCGCGCACCTCCAGCAGCGGCCGGCCCGGGGCCGCGTCCGTGCGCCGCGGCACGGCCCGGGTCGAGGACACAGGCGAGCCCATCACTGCCAGCCGAGCCACTCGCGAACCCCGCGGCCCATGACCCACCCGAGATCGGTGGGGGAGAGGAACCCGAGCTCGTCGACGAACAGCCTGCGCACCTCGTCGTAGGTGCACGACAGCCGGGTGAGGTCGCTGCCCCAGAACACCCGCCGCGGCTCGAACGCGTCGACCACCCGGCGGATCCGGTCGTGCAGCGACGGGCAGGGATAGCCCTCCGTGACGTTGCTGGGCAGGCAGGTGGCCTTCACCGCGACGTTGTCGTACTTGGCGAGCTTCACCAGGTCGTCGAGCACCGGGTCCATGCCCGCGTCGCGCACGTCGGTCCGCAGCGCAAGGTGGTCCAGCGTCAGGCGCAGGTTCGGGTGGCGCGCGGCGATCCGGTCCACGGACTCGAGCCCGCCGGGCGCGAACACCATCACCGGCACGCCCGCGGCCTCGGCCTCCGGCCACATCCAGTCCGCGGTGCCGTCGGTGAGCCAGTCCGCTGCCGGGCCTCGGCTGAACGTCACCCGGATGCCGAGCATGCCCGCCTCGTCCCGCCAGGTCGCGAGCTTGCCGCGGCTCGCCTGGTCGGTGAGCGTGATCCGGCCCATCACCCGGAACTTGTCCGGGTGCGCCCGCGCGGCGGCGAGGCAGGTGTCGTTGCGGTCGCCCTCGAACGACGGCGGCACGAGCACCGTGGCGTCCACGCCGGCGGCCGCCATCTCGGCGAGCAGCTCATCGGCGGAGAACTGGTCGCCGTGGGCGAAGTCCCGGCCGCCGGGTGGCCACGGGCGGTCCGGCGTCTCGGGGTCCCAGATGTGCGCCTGGGCGTCAGTGATGATCACGTGTGCACGCTCCCGTTGTCGTCGGTCATCTGGGTTCCCGGTCGGCGGGCGGCTCGACGCGGCGGCTGACCGGGACGCCCTGCCCGTGGTTGCCGATGTAGGCGCGGGACTGGTTGCGGCCCGGGTTGCCGGCCACCACCACGTCGATCCACTCAGGACGCATGAGCCCGCGCACCGGCCGGCCGGTCTCCTCGGCGTCGGCGTACTCGGCGGGGGCCTTGCCGCGGGCGACGAGGTCCGGCCACTCGAACTTCTTCCCGCTGACGCCGCGCCCGTAGCGGGCCACCCACGCGCCGTCCAGCCACACGTTGTCGTAGAGGTAGCGGCGCACGTCGTCCTTGGTGAGCCCCTCCGCGGCGATGATCCCGGCGATCGCCGGGCCGAGCACCACGAACGGGTGCTGCTTCTCGTAGATGAAGTTGTGGTAGCACCACGGGCCGAGCACGTCGGTCATCAGCCGGGCGATCGTCGCCAGGTGGTCGGTGGCGCGGGCGCCGCAGCTGTAGATCGGCGCGCTGGCCGCGTAGACGCTGCGGACCGTCACGACGTCGTCGGCCTCGGTGAAGCCGCGGTCGACCCGGTAGGGCGCCCAGCCGATGTCGCGGACCGCGGCCTCGTGCTCGGCGAGCGCGACGTTGAAGGTCGCGCCGATCGCGCCCTTGTCCGTCTCGTCCGGGATCGGCCGCAGGCCGGCCACGTTGCGCAGGTAGAGCCGCAGGAACCGGCCGACCGACGTGTTGGCCCGCGGGCCGACCCGCAGCGCGCCGGTGCCGGAGTTGAAGTCCAGCTCCTTCGCCAACGGTCCACTGAGGATCACCATCGGCTCCCAGCCCGGGGTGCTGCCGGCGTCCTCGACGCGGAACTCCGGGTCGGCGGTCGCCTCCACGGCCGCGACGAGGATCGGCATGTACTCGGGCCGGCAGCCGGCCATGACGCCGTTGACCGCGACGGTGTGGACGGTCGCCTCGCGGCTCGCCGGCAGCAGGACGCCGAGGACCTCGTCGGGGTCGCGGTCGGTGTGCCGGAGGAACCGCGCGACCCGCTGTGGCGTCGGCGGGACGACCGGGAGGCCGTCGGTCCAGTGCCGGTCGGTGAAGCCGTCGAGGATGTCGTCGTAGGTACCGCGCAGGACGATCTCGGCCCGGCCCGGCTCCGCCGCCTCCTGCCGGGTGGTGTGGCCGGGCTGGACGAGCACCCCGTCGAACAGCGCCGGCAGCACCCGTTCGTCCACCTTGGACTCGAAGGTGGCGGCGGAGTCGGTCAGCATCACGCCCGGGTAGACCGCGAGCGGGATGTCGGCCACGCCGAGCGCGTCGGCGATCATGCCGGCCATGACCTCGAACTCGGCTGAGACGATCGCGACCGTCGGGACGCCCGCCCGCTCGATCGCCACGCAGGCCCGCAACACGGCGGGCGTGCAGGAGCCTCAAGCCCCGACACCGACGACCGCCACGTCTATCCCGTGCCGGCGCAGCCGCTCCGGCAGCCGGGCGACCGCGTCGTGCTCCTCGGCGGTCGTCCCGTGGATGTTGCCGAACTCGGCGTGGGGGACGAACCCGATGCCGTCGAAGCGCTCCCGGGCGGCCCGCTCGAACCGGGCGAACATGAGGTCGCCCTTGAACACGTGGTCCCAGACGAAGGCGACCCGCTTGCCGGTGAGGTCGGCCGGCCTGCGGGCGAGGTCGCCGGGCGGCAAGCCGCCGCGGCGCCCCAGCGGCCAGAGGACCTCGTAATGGGGTTCGGTCATCTGCGACCTCGCATGGTCTCGACTGCGGCTCTGCGATACAGAATATATTCTAGCGACGGCGATGTTACTTCGCGATGTCCGCGGGCGCCAGGGTGTCCGATGAGACCGGTTCGTGCCATTCGGCCAGCACCTGGTCCACCGGGGTCGAGGCGAACAGCGGCGCGGCGGACCGCACCCCGACCGGCATGCGGCGGAAGCGCCATGGGCTCGTGAACGCCAGCCGCTCGCCGAACTCGGGTGACCAGCCACGGACCAGCACCGACCGGTACAGGTCGCCGAGGGGCCCCTGGGCGGTGCCGGCGAGATGCGCGAGCGTCACCTCCTCGGCGTCGGGCAGCTCGGCCTGCGCGGGGTCGGTCCCGCGGTAGTGGCTCGCGCACGTGTTGACCAGCGCGCGCAGCTGGGACAGCAGCAGGTGGCTGCCGCCTCGGTCGGCGGCCAGCGCGGCGACCACGGCGAAGGTGGCCCAGGCGCCGGCGTTCGGGTCGGCGACGCCCCAGTTCAGCAGGCCCAGCGGCGCGCCGGTCCGGTCGGTCACGGCGGCCTCGATACCGGCCAGCGCGGTGAGCATCGGCGCATAGCTGCGGGCGAGGTACTGCCCGTCGACCGTCCGGCCGCCCATCGACAGCAGGACGAGTGCGGGGTTCGCCGCGAGCAGCCGCCCCGGTGCGAGGTCCAGCCGTTCGAGCACGCCGGTCGCGAAGCTCTCGACGACCACGTCCGCCTCGGCCACCAGCGCGAGGAAGAGCGCGTGGTCGGCGGGATCCTTGAGCTCCAGCCGGATTCCGCGCTTGTTCCGGTTGGCCGCGTTGAAGAGCCACGCCCGCTCGTAGCCGGGCAGCGTCGCCCGGTCCGACGGCAGCCCGGCCGGGAAGTCGACCCCGCGCCGCCGGCCCACGTCGAGCCGGTCGAGGCTCTCGACCTTCACCACGTCCGCGCCGAGATCCGCGAGCCAGGCGCTCGCCACCGGCGCGGCCCACACCCAGCCGAGGTCGAGCACCCGCAGCCCGGCGAGCGGACCGCCGGGGCTCGGGTCGCGTGGTCGCAGCGTCCACGAGCACGGGTGCGGCGCCGGCCGGTGCGCGGTGACCGCCGGTACCGGGTCGGTGCCGGCGAGCAGCTCGGGGTCGGCCAGCGCCTCGCCGGCCGTCCGAAGTGGAGCGATCGGCACCCGGAACTCCCGCCCGGCCGCGACGACGTCGGCCACCGTGCGCTCGCGCAGGATCTCGGTGATCAGCCCGGCCACCTCGTCGGCGTGCTCGGCCGCGATCACGAGCTGGTCGGCGAGCTCCGGCCGCCCGGCCCACGGCGGGTCGCCGAGCAGCGCGAGGAACGCCTCCCACTCGACGCGCGCCCGGCAGATCACCACGACCCAGCCGTCGCGGCAGCGGAACATCCGGAACGGGAACGGCCCTCCGGAGCCCGACGCGCTCGGCCCGGACCGGCGCCACGGCCGGCCGTAGTTGAGGAACTGGATGGCGTTCACGCCGGACATCCCGGCGAGACACGCGACCGGGTCGACGACGACGTGCTCGCCGACGCCGTCCCGGCGCGCCCCGAGCCAGCCGGCCAGTGCGGCGGTGGCGGCCTGCAGTCCGGCGATCGCCTCGAGCATCCGGCCGGGTGGTGCCAGCCCTGGTCCGTCGGGCTCGCCGATCACCGCGCCGATCCCGGACAGCTCGGCGATCCGCGCGTTGGCGTCGGGCAGCGCGGCCGGCCACCCGAGCTCGACGAGGGTGAGCCCTGTCAGTGCCGCCGGCCACGGCTCGTCGCCGCCGAGCAAGGCGGTGAGCGGCGCGGGGTCGTCGGTGAGGCAGACGTCGAAGTCGGCGACCTCGCCCCGGGTATCGACCGGGAACCCGGCCTGCCGCAAGGCGTCGGCGGCGAACCGGCAGGCATAGCCGGTGCCGAGGGCGAGGATCCGCGGGCTCATGCTGTGACACCCTGCCTCGCTCCGCTCGGCGTGGACGGCATTCGCGCGAAGCACGGTGGTTGGCTTGGTCGGTCGGCTCACGCCGTGACACCTGCCTTGCTCCGCTCGGCGTGGACGGCATTCGCGCGAAGCAAGGTGGTTGGGTTGGTTGGTTTGCTCATGCTGTGGCACCTGCCTCGCTCCGCTCGGCGTGGACGGCATTCGCGCGAAGCACAGTGGTTGCGTTGGTCATTCGGCTCACGCCCAGGCCGCCTCGAGCACGCGCAGGTGGTTGCCGCCGAGGATGGCCCGCACCGCGTCGGTGTCGTAGCCGCGCCCGACGAGTGCCGTGGCCAGGTTGGGGAACTCGGAGATCGTGGCGATGCCGGTAGGCCAGGACCAGGGCGGGTCGCCGTAGATCTCCCGCGGCAGGCTCGCGAAGCGGTCGTAGAACGCGCGCGGGTGGTTCTCGAAGATCGCGAGCCCGATGCCGACGTGCTCGACGCCGATGCGCGCCACGATGTGGTCGACGTGGTCCAGCATGTGGTCGATCCGCACGCCGGGACCGCCCGCGTAGAAGGGGATCCCGGACACGCCGACCACGCCGCCGTTCGCGGCGACCAGGTCGAGCTGCTCGTCGGTGAGGTTGTTCGGGTGGTCGAACACGGCGCGGGCGTTGGTGTGGCTCCAGATCGCCGGCCGGGTGGCGACCGCGCACGCGTCGCGCAGCGTCTCCGGGCTCGCGTGGCACAGGTCCAGCAGCACCCCCCGGCCCTGCAGCTCCTCGACGAGTCCGACGCCGAACCGGGACAGGCCGGTGTCGACCCGGTCGCCCGGACCGCAGCCCGCGTCGTTGAGCGTGGTGTAGACGAGCTGCATCCGGCGGACGCCGAGGTCGTGGAAGAGCTCGACCTTGCGCAGGTCCTTGTCCAGCTGGCGGGAGTCCTCCAGCGCCAGGATGAGCCCGAGCCTGCCGTTCTCCTTGGCCGAGCGGATGTCGGCGACCGTGCGGACGATCACGGCCGCGTCGGCGTTGGCCGCGACCATCGCGCGCAGGTCGAGGATCTTCTCGACGGCCGCGGTGAACGGGTCGGTGATCGACACCGGCACCATCGCGGCGGTCACGCCCGCGTCGCGGACGGTTCGCAGGTAGTCGCCGGTGAGCCCGGCGTTGTTCATGCTGTCGATCACGAGGGTGTCGCGGTACACGTCTGGGATGGCCACGAAAATATAGGATAGATTAGATGGCTGTGAAGGTCGAGGTGCGAACGCCCGAGGAGCTGGAGCGGGCCGCGGCGCGGGTGCTGCCCGCGGCGGTGCGCGACTTCGTGGCCGGTGGCGCGGACGACGAGGTCGCGCTGGCCGGCAACCTCGCCGCGTTCCGGCGCCGGACCCTGCACCCGCGGGTGCTTGCCGGTGCCGACGATCCCGACCCGGCGGCCGAGGTGCTCGGTGCCCGGCTGGCCGCGCCGGTCCTCGTCGCCCCGATGGGGATGCAGCGGCTGGTGCACGCCGACGGCGAGCTGGCGACCTCCGGCGCCGCGGCCGAGCTGGGGCTCGGCTTCGTGCTGGCCACCGGGTCGAGCGTGCCGATCGAGGAGATCGCTGGGCCGGCCCGCTGGTTCCAGCTCTACCTCCTGGCCGACCGCACGGTCACCGCCGACCTCGTGCGGCGCGCGGTCGACGCGGGCTGCCGCGCCGTCGTGCTCACCGTCGACGCGCCGGTGGTCGGCAACCGTCCCCGCGACAACCGGACCCGTACCAGCGGTGGCTGGCGCAACGCCAACTTCGACCCGTACCCGTCGATCGACGCCGAGCACCACGGGTACGTGTCGACGATCCGGCCGGACATCGGCTGGGCCGACCTCGCGTGGCTCGTCGAGACGGCCGGCGTTCCCGTTGTCGTGAAGGGAGTCCTGCGGCCCGAGGACGCCGTGCGGGCGGTCGAGCACGGCGCGGCCGGGGTGGTGGTGTCCAACCACGGCGGCCGCCAGCTGGGCCGGGCGGTGGCCCCGCTCGACGTGCTGGAGTCCGTTGTGGACGCCGTGGCCGGCCGGGCCGCGGTCCTGCTCGACGGCGGCGTGCGGCGGGCCGCGGACGTGCTGACCGCGGTGGCCCTCGGTGCCGACGCGGTCCTCATCGGACGGTTGGCCCTGTGGGCGCTGGCGGTGGGCGCGCGCGAGGGTGTGACGGCGGTCCTGGGCGGCCTGCTCGCCGACATCCGCCGCACGATGACCTTGCTCGGCGCCCGGACCCTCGCCGACCTCCCCGGACTGGTCAGCTCGCCGGGACGGTGACCGAGCGGCTCGAGGACCAGGTCGGCAGCAGCGTCGCCTTCGTGCCGGGACCGCCGGCCACCATGATCGTGATGTCCTCCGGCGCCAGGGCGGCCGGCAGCACGCCCTCCTCGGCGGCCCGCGGCGCGACCCTGCCGGCGATGCCGGGCGCCAGCCGGTCGAGCGGCACCCGGGCCCGCTCCCACAGGCGCGCCCGCACCCGGTCCTTCGTCCAGCCCGCGTCGCGCAGCCGGCCCACCCACTCCGGCGGCACGACCACCACCGGTTAGCCCGAGCCCAGCGTGTCCCCGGTGGGCCCGGCGGCCACCGGCAGCAGCAGCGCCGCGGCGAGCGTGTCGAGCAGGTCCTCGACGTCCTGGCTGACCGCGTCGACCACCTCGACCGTCCCGGAGATGCCGAGCACGGTCACCTCGCCGCCCCGCTCGGTGCCCAGGTCCGGCCACCCCGCGGACCCCGGCAGCTCACCGAAGCACAGGCCGTACTTCGCCGGCTGGCCCATGATCGCCACGTCGATCGCGCCCGGCACCGCCGCGCCGACCACCCGCACCAGCATCGCCAGCGCCCGCCCGATCGTCGCGTTCGCCGCGGCACCCGGACCCATGCAGTTCGCGCCCGCGTTGACCCCGGTCGCCTCGACGGCCGCGCCGTGCAGCGCGACCGCGACGGCGGCGCTGCCGGTCGTCGTCGTGAGACCCAGCAGGTTGAACCGCTCCTCCTGGATCGCGCGGACCGCGGCCACCAGCACCGGCAGCGCGCTCGGCCGGCAGCCGGCCAGCACCGCGCACACCGCCACGTCCGCGACGGTGACCTCGCGGCGCAGCGGGGCGAGCGTGCCCAGCGCGACGTCGTCCCAGGCGCCCAGCATCGACTCCACCCGCACCGGCGTCGGCGGGATCACCGGGTGGCCGTCCCCGACGCCGATCGACGTCAGCCAGCCGGTGACCGTGGCGGCGTCCTCGGACGGGTCGGCCTGCACCGTGTGCGGCAGCGGCGGCAGCTCCATGTCGGGATATGATATAGCAAACCGGCGAACGAAAGGCGGCAGCCCATGGTGGCACCGAACGTCCTCGAGGACCGAACCGGCGACGCGATGCTCGACCTCGTCCGCTGGGCGGGCGGGCTGACCATCGCCGACATCCCGGAGGCGGTCGTCGACGACACCCAGCGGCGGCTGCTCGACCTGGTCGCCGCCGGCCTCGCCGGCACCCAGGCCGACGGCGTCCCGCAGCTGCTGCGCGCGGTCGCCGACTGGGGCGGCCGCCCGGTCGCGAGCGTCATCGGCTGCCCCGAGCGCACCTCGGTGCCGCACGCGGTGCTGCTCAACGCCACGATCAGCCGCGCGCTGGAGCTCGACGACGTGCACGAGAAGGCGTTGCTGCACCCGACCGTCGCCACCGCGCCGATCGCGCTGGCGCTCGCCGAGCAGGACCGGTCGATCGACGGCGCGCGCCTCCTCACCGCGCTCGTCGCCGCGCAGGAGGTGATGTGCCGGCTCGGGCTCGCGCCGGAGTACCACGTCGCCGGGCCGCGGCACCGGCCGCGCGGCTGGTCGTTCACCTACCAGTGCGGTGCGCTCGGCGGCGCGCTCGTGGCGGCCCTGCTGCGCGGGCTCGACGAGTCACGCACGCTCGACGCGCTGGGCAACGCCTACACCGCGCTCGCCGGCAACCAGCAGGCGATCAAGGAGGCCGCGCTCGCCATCCAGGTGCAGCAGGGAGTGACCGCGCAGACCGCGGTGCAGTCCGCCGACCTCGCCGCGTTGGGGATCACCGGGCCGCACGAGGTGCTGGAGGGGGAGTACGGCTGGCTCAGCTACTGGCACGGCGGCTCCTACGACCGGTCCGTCGTCGTGACGGAGCTCGGGGAACGCTGGGAGTCGGCGGGCGCGAGCGTCAAGCCCTACCCGGTCTGCCGGATCACGCACAACACGGTCGGCGCGACGCTCGCCGCCACCGCGGGGGTCGCGCCCGCGGACGTCGACCGGATCGTGGTGCACGTCAACAGCCAGGAGAGCTGGGAGGAGGTCGTGCACCCGCTGGAGCGCCGCAGGCGGCCGACGTCGTCGATGGACGCGCAGTTCAGCCTGCCGTTCATCGTCGCGATCGCGGCCGTGCGGGGGACCGTGACGCTGGCCGACCTGACCGAGTCGGCCATCCGCGACCCCCGGGTGCTGGCCCTGGCCGACCGCGTCGAGCCGGTGCTCGACCCGGGGTTCGAGGCGGCGGCGGGCCGGGTGATCCCGATGCCGGTCACGGTGGACGTCCACCTGCGCGACGGCGCGGTGGTCAGCAGGCGGTCGGCGCATCCGCTCGGGCATCCGGGCAACCCGATGGACTGGGCCGCGGTGGAGGCGAAGGTGTGGGACTGCGCCGCGTGGGGCGTCACCCCCGCGGACGGCGCGGTGGTCGAGGAGCTGGTCGCGGCGGTGCGGGGGTTGGCGTCGGAACCCTCGCCGGGCCGGGTGGCCGGGCTGCTGGCGCGGGCGAAGGCGGTGTCGGCATGAAGGCGGCGCGGCTGCACGAGTTCGGGTCACCGCTGCGGATCGACGACGTGCCGGCGCCCGCGCCGGGTCCCGACGAGGTGCTCGTCCGGCTGACCCACGCCGGGGTCAACCCGATCGACATCCGGCTGCGGGACGGCGGCGCCGGGCGCGTCGAGCTGCCGTTCGTGCCGGGCTGCGACGGCGTGGGGCGGGCCGACTCGGGGCCGGTCGTCGTCTACGGCGCGGGGCTCGGGCTGCGGCGGGCGGGCACGTACGCCGAGCAGGTCGCGGTGCCGGCGAAGGGCGTGGTGCGGCTGCCGGACGGGGTGGATCCGGTGCAGGCGGCCGGGATCGGGCTCGCCGGGGTGACCGCGTGGGCGCTCGTCGGGCGCGGGGTGACGGCCGCGGACCGGGTGCTCGTGCTGGGTGCCAGTGGTGGCGTCGGCTCGCTGGCGGTGCAGCTCGCGCGCTCGGCCGGGGCGCGGGTGTGGGCCCAGACCACCGACCCGGAGGACGCCTCGCGGCTGGATCTCGGTGCCGATCGGGTCGTCGCGTGCGACGCGGCCGGGCTGCGCGACGCGGTCCGCGAGCTGGAGCCGACCGTGGTGCTCGACGGGCTCGGCGGCGCGTTCACCGGCGCGGCCGTCCGGGCGGTGGCGAACGGCGGCCGGATCACCGTGTTCGGCGTGAGCGCGGGAGCCCGCGGCGAGGTCGACTACGCGACGCTCTACCGCAAGTCGGTGACGCTGTACGGGCACGCGAGCCTCGCGATGCCCGCCGCCGACGTGCGCGACGCGCTGGTCGGCTGCCTGGAACTGGTCGGCGCCGGACAGGTGCGCGTGTTGGTCGACGAGGTGCTGCCACTGGGCGCGGTCAACGCCGCGCACCGGCGGCTGACCGAGCGGCGCACCACGGGAAAACTGGTGCTCGCCGTCTAGGAAATGTCCCATGGATCAGGCTTGTGGCATGGCCTCGCGCCGACCAACGGAAGCTCAGGGGACCGCGACGGCACCCAGCCACCAACCACCGCATGTCCGCACCGCTCGCTGGGACGCAACCAACACTTTTAACTCCGGGGAGGCGGTCTGGCACCCCAGCCACCAACCACCGCATGTCCGCACCGTCCGCTGGACGCGACCAACACTTTAAAATCCGGGGAGGCGGACTAGCGGCGGACTAGAAGCCGACCTTGTCGACGTGCACCTGGCCGACGCCGGGGTCCTGGTCGCGGATCGCCTTGTCGAGGATGGCGACCAGGATCTCGTCGGGCACGAGGCACTCCATGCACGCGTCGGGCTTGGCCTCGAGCACGACCCGCACCGAGTTGTCCGGCTCGATGGAGCCGATCCGCAGGTCGAACCCGTCCGCGGCGAGCGCGGGCCGAACGTTGTCCAGTGCCTTCTCCACAGCCTTCGCCACGGCCTGCTGCATGGTGACCACTCCTCTCGCGGCGGTGGCCACGACGCCACCGGTCGAGACATATCATATATCAGAAAGCCTGGCGCTCAGGGCTTGATCTCGGCCGAGCGGGCCTGGCCGTAGTGGCCGGCCGGCAGGAAGCACGAGTGGCCGCCGCTCATTCCGCCGGTCACCACGAGCATCAGCGACGCCGGGTCGTTGACGATCGGGATGCGGCCGTTCACCAGGTAGTGCTCCTCGCCCTCGCCGTGGCGTAGGTGGGCGCGGCGGTTGGACAGCGCGTCAGCCGGCAGGGTGGTGTTCTCCACAAGATGCCGGGCGAGCCCGGCCTTGTCGAATCCGCCGTCGCGCAGGATTTGGGCGTGTAGCGGGTTCAACGCCAGCACCGGGGTCGCGTTCGGGTCGACCACGTTGGGGGTGCCGAGGCTCGGCAGGCTGCCGAAGAACGTCTTCACCACGTCCTTCCAGTCGTCGCTGGAGTCGTGGATGTTGATCGCAGCGTTGACTCCGACGACCGTCACCACGTCCTGGTCCGCCGCGAAGCCGCGGTCCACGTGCAGCGGCGCCCACGGCGAGTCCTCCTCGTTCTCGCCAACGCACAGCGTGTACTTGCCGACGAAACCCTGGGTGCACTTGTCGACCTCGCCCGGCCGGGCGCCGCCCAGGTTGATCAGGGCCAGCCGGATCGCGCGGCCGATCGTCGCGTTGGCCTGCCAGCCGGGACCCATCACGCCGGTCGAGCAGTTCAGGCCTATCCGCGCCCGGATGGGGCCGTTGACGATGAGCATCGGCGTGAGCGGGTTGGTCGTCGGCTGCATGCCGGCCAGCTGGAAACCCGGCTCCAGCAACAGCTCGAACGTGGTCAGCACCACCGGCAGGTACTCCGGCCGGCAGCCGGCCATGACTGCGTTCACCGCGAGCTTCTCGACCGTGGCCGCGCCGTTCGTCGGCGGCACCGGGCCCAGCGAGGAGGCCGGGTCGCGGGTGGTGCCAGTGAGCATCCGCAGCACCCGCTCGCGCGTGGGCGGCACCACCGGGAGGCCGTCGGTGTGGCCGCGCTCGTGCAGCCACGCGCTGACGACCTCCACGTCGTCCGGTAGGTCCGCCACAGTGGACGTCAGCATGTCAGCCCCTCGACTATCGTGGCGCCCCGTTCGCCCAGCGCCGCCCGGATGTCCGGCTCGGGCCGGTCGTTGAGCGGGTGAGGGAACACCACGCGTGGCAGCTCGGTGGCCCCGGACCCGGTGGCGACCGCCACCGCGAGACCGGCGAAGGCCTCGGTGAACAGCGTCACCGTCGGCACCCCGCGCCGTTCGAACTCAACGGAATCGTGGATACACCACGATGTGCAGGAGCCTCAATTGCCGATGCCGACGACGACGGCGTCGCAGTCGACGGCCATGGCCTCCAGCACGTCATCGGGCAGCGTCTGGGCCGCCGAGATCTGCCGCTCGACGATGCGCGCGACACCGTAGTCGGCCCGCAGCATCGTGGTGAGCTCGTCGGCGATCACGTTCATGCAGCGCCAGCTGTTGTTGACGATGCCGACCGTGGCGCCGCGCATGGTGGCCAGGCGGGCCGCGGCGAGCCCGGTCCGGCCGGTCGCCTGCTCCGCGTAGGGCATCAGGATGTCCACCATCAGTGTCCTCCTCCGTTCCCGGGTTCCCCGGCGCCGAGCGCGGCGACGAGGGTGTCCGACGAGTCGACGGCCGCGAACGTCGGCAGTGTGCGCGTGATCGCGAACTCGTGCATCTCCTGGCTGTAGGACGCGCACAGGTCCTCGAGGACCGTCACGGCGTAGCCGGAGTCGCCGGCGTGCCGGGCGGCCGACTCGACGACGAAGTTGGTGGCGACGCCGCCGAGGTAGAGCTCGCGGACGCCGAGCGTAGTCAGCCGCTGCTCCAGCCCGGTGCCGATGAACGGGTTGACGCAGCCCTTCTCGAACACCGCCTCGCCGTCGGCCGGGGCGGCCTCCGGGACGAACTCGGTGTCCGGGTCGCCCGCGCGCAGCAGGCCGTTCTTCTCCATACCCCCGAAGCGGGCCGAGCGGTTGGTGCGCCGCAGGTAGGCCGGGTCGAACGCGACCCGGACGTGCAGCACGGGTAACCCGTGCCGGCGAACCGCGGCGAGCACACCGGCCACCCGCGGGAGTACCTTGCGGTCGGTGGTGTGTGCGCTGAGCCCGGAGGCCGTGCCGAGCTTCCCGTCCGGGCCGCAGATCGCGACTTGGTAGTCCATCAACAGCAGTGCCGCTCGTCGCACCGGCGCCTCCGTACCCTGAATCTATTCTATAGTCACGGACTCTAGCAGCCGTTTCCGTTGGGAGGCCGTCGTGACCACGGAGTTCGGCGTGACATTGCAGTCCGGGGCCGACCCGGCCGCGTTCGCCCGGCTGGCCGAGGACGCGGAGTTCGACTACCTGGCGTGCGGGGAGCACCTCGTCTTCCATGGGCCCACCACGAACGCGTTCGTCTCGCTGGCGTTCGCGGCCGGGGTGACGTCGCGGATCAAGCTCGTGAGCGCGGTGACGCTGCTGCCGCTCTACCAGCCGACCGTGGCCGCGAAGCTCGCCGCGTCCCTCGACGTCGTGAGCGGCGGCCGCTTCACCCTGGGGGTCGGGATCGGTGGCGAGTTCCCGCTCGAGTTCGAGGCGGCCGGGGTGCCGGTCGAGTCGCGGGGCGCGCGGACCGACGAGGCGCTCGAGATCGTCGACCGCCTGCTGACCTCCACCGACGTGTCCTTCGACGGTCGCTTCACGCGGTTCGCCGGCGTGACGCTCGCGCCGCGCCAGAAGCGCAGGACCCCGTTCTGGATCGCCGGGCGGCGGCCCGCGGCGCTGCGCCGCGCGGCCAGGTGGGGCGACGCGTGGCTGCCGTACCTGCGCACTCCGGAACAGGTGGCCGAGGGTCGCGCGGCGATCGACGGGTACGCCAGGGCGGACGGCAAGTCCGGCTGGGCGGGGCGGACCGCGCTGTTCGCGTTCACGACGGTGGACCGGGACGGCGACCGGGCCCGGGAGATGGCCGCGGACCGGGTCGGCCGCACCTACCGGCAGGACTTCTCCGCGTTCGCGGCGAAGTACCTGGTCGCGGGGACGCCGGAAGAGTGCGTGGCCCGGCTGCGGGAGTATCTCGCGGTGGGGGTGACCACGGTGATCTTCCGGATCGCGTGCCCCCGCCGGGAGGCGGACACGATGCTGCGGCTGATCGCCGAGGAAGTGGTCCCCGAACTGCGCTAGCGCATGTCCCATGGATCATCGCGTACGGGTTCGACGTGGCTTGGGCGCAAAGCCTTGCACCGACCAAACGCAACCTCAGGGGACCGTGACGCAACCCAACCACCAACCATCGCAGATCCGCACCATCCGCTGGAACGCAACCAACACTTTCAATTCCGGGGAGGCGGACAAGCGCCGGAATCGGTGAGACTGGCGATCTCCGCGGCCGAGAAGCCCCAGTCGGCGAGCACCTCGACCGCGTCGTCGCCGGGGGCCGGGGGTGGGCCGGCCACCGCGCCGGGCGTGCGGCTGAACCGGGGCGCCGGGGCAGGCTGTGGCACCCCGCCGACGTCCACGAACGCCGCGCGGGCCACGTGGTGCGGGTGCTCGGTCACCTCGGCCAGGCTCAGCACCGGCGCGAAGCAGGAGTCCGTCCCGCTCAGCAGCGTGGACCACGCCTCGCGGGTGCGGGTGCGGAACAACGCCTCCAGTCGGGTGCGCAGCAAGGGCCAGTCGGCGTGGGTGATGGGATCCGCCAGACCGGCGGGGTCCAGGCCGATCCGGCGGAAGAGTTGGCGGTGGAACTTCGGCTCGATCGCGCCGATCGACACGTACTTCCCGTCCGAGGTCTCGTAGACGTCGTAGAACGGGGCGCCCGAGTCCAGGTAGTTGGTCCCGCGCTCGTCGTGCCAGGTGCCGTTGCGGCGACGGCCGTGGAACTGGGTCATCAGCAGCGACGCGGCGTCCACCATGGCCGCGTCCACCACCTGGCCCCGGCCGGACGAGCGCGCTTCCAGCAGCGCGCACACCAGCCCGAACGCCAGCAGCATGCCGCCCGCGTTGTCGCCCACCAGGTTCAGCGGGATCACCGGCGGCCCGCCCGCTCGCCCGATCGGGTCTAGGGCGCCGGCGAGCGCGATGTAGTTGATGTCGTGACCCGCGGTCGGCGCGAGCGGACCGTCCTGGCCCCACCCGGTGGCCCGGCCGTACACCAGCCGCGGGTTGCGCGCCATGCAGACCTCCGGGCCGAGACCCAGCCGCTCGACCACCCCCGGGCGAAACCCCTCGAACAGGGCGTCGGCCCGGTCGGCCAGCCGCAGCACCACGTCCGCGCCGGCCGGATGCTTGAGATCGACCAGCACCGACCGGCGGCCACGCACCACCAGCTCGAGCCGCGGGTTCGGCGCCTGGACGTGCCGGTCCCCACCCGGGCGATCCACCCGCACGACCTCCGCGCCCAGGTCCGACAGCATCATGCCGGCGAACGGGCCCGGTCCCCGGCCGGCCAGCTCCACGATCCGCAGCCCGCTCAGTGGTCCCACCCGGCACCTCCATGTCGCTTGTGCTCCGCGCTGGCTAGAATATATTTTAGAGCATCCGAAGAAGGGAACCCGCGACGTGGCGACTCAGGCGATCGATCCCCGCATCCCCGCTCCCGCGTCGCCGGCGGCACTCGCACCACGCCGCCGCGACCTCGGCCGCGTCATGCTGTTCGACAACGGCAAGCTCGCCCCGGACTACGGCCCCTACCGCGCGATCTTCGACGTCGTCGAGGCGGCGCTCGGCAACGGCACCGGGGTCGGCACGGAGGTCCTGCACCACAGCGACGACCTGTTGCGCGGCTCCGGCGAGCGGCTCCGCGAGGTCGCCCGCTGGGTCCGCGACCAGGACGTGGCGGGTGTCGTCTTCGCGCTGGGCGACTGGGGCGTGAGCCAGCCGACCGCGATCGTCGCCGCCGAGCTCGAGCGGCTGGGCGTGCCCGCATCCGTCGTCACCACCGAGATCGGCGGCCGGCAGGTGCTCGCCGCCGCGGCCCGGATGGCGCCCGGCCTGCCGGTCACCACGCTGACGGCACTGCGGTCGGCGAGCTACGACGAGGTCGCGGCCGAGACCAAGGAGCTGCTCGAAGACATCCTCGACGGCCTCACCGCGGCGCCGGCCACCCTGCGGGACCGGTTCGCGGCGCGGCCCATCGCGGCACCCGCCCCGGCCGCGCCGACCGGCCTGCTGGAGCTCACCACCGCCGACCCGTCGGCCGAGTTCACCGCGATCATGCGGGACAGCCTCCTCGGCGACGGCCTCCCGCTGGTGGCCCCCACGACCGAGCGCGTCGCGGAGTTCCTCGCCGCAGCCGGGAAGGAACCGCAAACCCCGGTCTGGCCGGTCATCCCACCCCGCGACACCCCGGTGACCGCGCGCGAGGTCGCCGCGGTCGCGGTGGCCGCAGGCTGCGGCCCGCGGTGGGCGCCGGTCGTGTTCGCCGCGTACGAGGCCATGGCGGCGCCGGAGTTCCGACTCTTCCAGGCCGCGATCACCACCCACCCGGGCGGCACCTTCGTGCTCGTCAGCGGTCCGGACCACGAGAAGTACGGCTTCGCGGCCGGCCGCGGCGCGCTCGGCCCCGGCTTCGAGGCCAACGCGACGACCGGCCGGGCGGTGGCGCTGGGCTACTCGTTCCTGCTCGGCGCGGTCCCCGGCGGCGCCGACCTCACCGCGCAGGGCTCGCCGGCCGAGTTCTCCTACTGCTGCGCGGAGAACCTCGACGAGAGCCCCTGGCCCGGCCTGCACGCCGCCCTCGGCCACCCCGACGCGACCACGGTGACGGTCCTCAAGTGCGAGGGCCCGCACAACATCCTCGACCAGCAGAGCGCCGACCCGGCGCGCCTGCTGGGCACGTTCGCGAGCTCGATGGCGACGCTGGGCTCCAACGCCGCCTACGTCGCCACCGCCGAGACGATCCTGCTGCTCAACCCCGAGCACGCCCGCCTGCTGGCCGCCGCCGGCTGGACCCGGCGCGACGTCCAGGAGTTCCTGTTCGACGCCGCCCGCAACCCGCGCGAGGACCTGCGCGGTCGCGGGCTCGCCCCGATCTGGCCGGCCTGGTTCGACGCCGCCGACCGGGTTCCCGTGATGCCGGACTCGTCGAGCCTGCTGGTCGCGGTGGCCGGCGGCGCGGGCCCGGCCTCCCAGGTCGCCGTGCCGTGGGGTTACTCGCATGCGGTGACCAGAGCCGTCCAGCCCACTGTCCAGCCCGCTGTCCAGCCCACTGTCTAGTCCACAGAGGAGAGACACATGTTCCGGATCACCCGGTCCGTCCGGTGGGGTGCCCTGCTCGCCGCCTCGGCGCTCGCGCTCACCGCGTGCGGCGGCGGAGGCGGCGGTGACGCGGGCGGCACCATCCGGATCGCGATCAGCTCCGAGAGCCTCGCGACCCAGCTCGTGCGGATGGCCGACGACATGGGCATGTTCAAGGACCAGGGGCTGGACGTCGAGCTGATCAACAGCAACGGCGGCGCCCAGGCGGTCACCGCGATGCTGTCCGGCAACGTCCAGTTCGCCGCGGCCGGCGCGCCCGAGGTGATCACCAGCAACGCCGAGGGCCGCGACGTCAGGGCGATCGCCCGGCTCTACTCCGGACTGTCCGGCTCGGTGGTGCTGTCGAAGGACACCGCCGACCGGCTCGGCGTGCGCACCGACACCTCGCTGGAGGAGCGGGTGAAGGCGCCGGACATCCCGATCGAGGAGCGGCTCAAGGATCTCGACGGGCTCAACATCGCGTTCGCGAGCGCCACGTCGTCGCTCAAGTCGCCGGTGATCAGCTCGGCGGAAGGCGTTGGCGTCAAGGTGAACCCGGTGTACATGAAGCAGGAGAACATGCCGGCCGCGATGTCCGCCGGGGCGATCGACGCGCTGCAGGCCTCGCCGCCGGTGTCCGAGCTCGGTGTGCTGTCCGCCGGTGGCGTGATGTGGATCGAGGGTCCGACCGGGCAGTTCCCGGCGGAGCACACGCCGACGTCGTCCTCGACGCTGATGACCACCGCCGAGTACATCGACAAGGACCCGGAGACGGTCAAGAAGGTGGCCGCGGCGATCTCCAAGACCGCGCAGCTGGTGGTCGACGAGCCGGACAAGGCGAACAGAACGTGCGCAGCCGGTTCAGCGACGTCGACGCGAAGATCTTCGACGCCGCGTGGGAGGCGAACAAGGGCTCGTTCGTCCAGCCGCGGGTGACCGCCGACCAGTTCGCGCACGACATCACGGTGCTGCCGAAGGAGTTGTCCACAAAGGAGGTCATGGCGCTGGACCCGAAGAACCTGATCGTGCCGGACGAGTTCAACCCGACCGACCCGGCACCGAAGTCCTGAGCACTGCCCTGGGTTTGGTTGACACGTGACTTGCGTGGGCTCAACCGCAGGGCACGATCGTGCACTCGGATCGCGGCAGCCATGTTCCGGTCCCGCAGGATGTCTCAGCGCTCCATACCGCCGGCTTGGTCGGTTCGATGGCAGGGTCGGAGCCCGCAGGGCCACCACGACTACGACGACACCGTGTCGGTGAGGACGGTGTCGAGCGCTTCCTTGGTGGTGGCAACCGTGGCCGTCATCGGCAGGTCCTCCGTGGAGTCTGGGCAGGAGTCGGCTGATAATATATGGTATGACGGCACATCGTGCGAGGTCACAGGCACGTGACCCCGCCCGGACCCGGCGAGTACGACGGAGGCTGCTGGCGTGGCGATGATGACCCCGGTGGAGGGCAAGGACATGGCTCCGGCGGTCACCGCCGCCGGAGACCGGCTCGAGGACCGCGACTCGTCGAGCCGATCGACGGTGACCGTGGGGCTGCTGCGGCTGGCCGTGCTGGTCGTGGCGCTGCTGGCGTGGCAGTTCGTCGCCGGCGCGTTCGACATCGAGTTCTTCATCAGCAAACCGACCGAGATCTGGGCGCAGCTGTCGGACTGGATCACCACCGGCTACCTGCTGGACAACCTCGGCGTGACGCTGCAGGCGACGCTGTACGGGTTCCTGCTCGGCGCGGCGGCGGGCATCGTGGCGGGCTTCGTGCTGGGCCTGATCCCGTTGCTGGGCCGGCTGCTCGACCCGTTCATCACCGCGGTCTACAGCCTGCCCAAGCTCGCGCTGGCGCCGCTGTTCGTGCTGTGGTTCGGCATCGACCTGGAGATGAAGGTCGTGCTGACCGCGGTGATCGTGTTCTTCCTGGTCTTCTGGAACACCTACACCGGCGTGCGGGAGACCGACGAGGAGCTGGTGGACGTCCTGCGGGTGATGGGCGCGCGGCGCCGAGACATGATCCGCAAGGTCGTCCTGCCCGGCTCGCTCACCTACATCTACGTCGGCCTCAAGCTCGCCATCCCGTACGCCCTGGTCGGTGCGGTGGTGGGGGAGCTGATCGCGTCGAACAAGGGGCTGGGCTACATCCTGATGTCGGCGGCGGGGGCGTTCAACACCGCGGGCATCATGGCGGCCCTGGTGGTCCTGATGGTGATCGCGACGCTCATGAACACGCTGCTGAACCTCACCGAGGTGTACGTCATGCGCTGGAAGCGCGCGGGGCGCTGAGCTCCTCGGGCCGCCACCGCAGCAGCCTGGCCTCCAGGCGCAGCATCGCCTCGTTGAGGACCGTCGCGGTGGCGGCCAGCAGCACGACGACGGCGAACAGCGTGTCGGTCCGGAAGAGCTGCGCCGCCTGGTTCATCAGGTAGCCGACGCCCGCGCCGGCCGAGAACACCTCACCCACGACGACCCCGGTGAGCCCGTGGGCGATCGACTGCCGCACCCCGGTGAGCGCGTACGGCAGGGTCCCGGGCAGCACCACGGTCCGCAGCACCTGCGCCGGTGACCCGCCGAACGACCGGGACATCCGCACCAGCCGCTGGTCGGCGGCGCGCACCCCGGCCATCGTGTTGAGCAGCACGGGAAAGACGGCGGCGAGGAACACGACGACGAGCTTGTACTCGAGCCCGAACCCGAACCACACCACGAAAAGCGGCACGAGCGCGATCCGCGGCGTCGAGTAGAACGCCATCACCAGGGGCTCGAACAGGTCGCGCACGGGCCCGTACCACCCCATGAACAACCCGAGCGGCAACCCGACCCCCACCGCGAGCGCCCACCCGGCGAGGAACCCGGTGGCGGTGGCGTAGGCGTGCACCGCCCAGAAGTCCGCATCGGACACGAGCGTGCCGAGCGCGGACCCGACCCCGGAGGGCGACCCGGTGAACACCGGATCCACCCACCCGGACCGGGCGAGCAGCTCCCACCCGACGAGCACGAGAACGAGGAACCCGCCACCCCGAACCACTCTGCGGGAACGGCGGACTCGCGGGTCCGGAGTGGGGGACTCGCGGGTCATCGGGGTTGCCAGCGGGTGAGTCGCTTCTCTGCCACGCCGAGCAGCTCGTTCAGCAGGGTGCCGCAGGCGGCCACGATCACCACGGCCGCGATGATCCGTTCCACCTGGATGGTCATCGCCGCGTCGGCGATCACCCAGCCCAGGCCCGCCGCCGACGCCCACATCTGCGCGCCGACCACGCCCGTCACCGCGTGCGTCAGGGCCTGCCGCACGCCCGCGAACACCAGCGGCACCGAGCCCGGCAGCGCCACCGTCCGCAGGAGCTGCCAGGGCGACGCGCCGAACGAGCGGGCCATCGCCACCAGCCGCGGGCGCGCGTCCCGCACGCCCGCGACCGTGTTCAGCAGCACCGGGAAGACGCTCCACAGCGCGACAACCGTGACCTGGTAGGCGAACCCGTAGCCCAGCCACACCATCAGCAGCGGGATCAGCGCGATCCGCGGCACGGCGTTCAGCACGAACACGAACGGCTCCAGCGTCTCCCGGACCGCGCGGCTCCAGCCCATCACCACGCCGAGCCCGATCCCCGCCACGACCGCGATCACCCAGCCGGCCGCGAACCCCCGCACGGTCGCCAGCACGTGCACCGACCAGAACGAGCCCTCCCCGGTCAGCGCCGCCAGCGTCGACGCCACCTCGGTCGGCGAGCTCACGTACAGCTTCGTGTGCGGGCCGGACCGCGACGCGAGCTCCCAGCACCCCAGCAGCACGACGATCAGCCCGCCGCCCAGGGACAGCCGGTGCCGGCGGCGTGACCGAGGTGGCGCCGGCACCCGGGCCGGCGCCGCGGGCCGCCGCAGCACCGCGGTCACGGCACGCGCGCCGGGGCCGGGGAGTGCAGCAGCCCCCAGATGTGCTCCTCCAGCGCCACGAACCCGGCCGACCGCTTCACCGTCGGGTCCCGCGGCCGCGGCAGGTCGACGTCGAGCACCGAGCGCACCGTCCCCGGCCGGCCGGTCATCGTGACCACCCGGTCGGAGAGGAAGATCGCCTCCTCGATGTCGTGCGTGACGAACAGGACGGTCACCCGGCCGGCCTGCCAGATCCGGGCCAGCTCCACCTGCAGCTGCTCCCGGGTCTGCGCGTCCAGCGCCCCGAACGGCTCGTCCATCAGCAGCAGCTCCGGCTCCGTCGCGAGCGCCCGTGCCAGGTTCACCCGCTGGCGCATCCCGCCGGACAGCTCGCCCGGGTAGTGCCGCTCGAAGCCGGTGAGCCCGACGAACTCGATCAGCTCCCGCACCCGCCGCTCCCGTGCGGCGGCGGGCACCCGGCGTTGCAACGCCATCCCGTAGCCCACGTTGTCGAACGTGGACCGCCACGGCAGCAGCGACGGGTCCTGGAACACCACCGCCCGCTCCACGCCGGGCCCGGCGATCGGCCGCCCGTCGAGCACGAGGGACCCGCCGTCGTAGGACTCCAGGCCGGCCACGCAGTTGAGGAACGTGGTCTTGCCACACCCGCTCGGCCCGACGATCGAGACGAACTCGCCGTCCGCGACGGACAACGAGAGCTCGTCGAGCGCCACCGTGACGGTGCCGCGGCCGGACCGGTACGCCTTGCGGACGGCGCGGGCCTCCAGCCGCGCGGTCACGACGCCTCGTATCCGTTGGCGCGCTCGGCCAGCACCTCGTCCAGCAGCGAGAAGTTCCACACCCGGTCCAGCGGGATGTCCTCCTTCTTGCCCTGCGCCGCCGTCGTCACGTCGAGCACGAGCCGCAGCGCCTTCTCGTCGGTCTTGCCGCCGTCGAACATGTCCCGCTCGATCACCGCGTAGCAGCCCTGCGCCAGCGCGTCGTCGAAGTCCCATTCGGACCTGAAGAAGTCGACGACCTCGGCCTTGTTGGCCTTGAGGTGGTCCAGTGTCTCGAGTGTGCCGGCGAGGAACCGCTTGACCAGCAACGGGTTCTCGGTGACCAGCTGGTCCGAGGTGCCCACGATGGACACCGGCGAGCCGGGGAACTCCGCCGATACCGAGGTGACCTCGCGCAGCCCGGCGTCCTCGGCGAGGAGCTTGGCCGGCGGGTAGCCGGTGAAACCGTCCGCCTGGCCGTCCTCGACCAGCTGGATGATCTGCTTGGTGTTGGACCTGGTCTGGATCCAGCTGACGCCGTTCTCGGGGTCGATGTCCGCGCGGCGCAGGATCTCCTTGATCATGTCGTTGGGGCCGAACAGGCGCTTGCCGCGCAGGTCGTCGACCGAGGAGATGCCGGGCACGGTGTAGAGGCCGAGGTTGTCCTTGAACGTCAGCATGACCGCGTGGACCGGCGCGCCGCGCACCGCGCCGCTGTGCGTCTGGACGCCTGCGGCGGAGAACTGCAGCTGGCCCGACGCCATGGCGGCGACCGCGTCGGCGATGCCGTCGACGGCCTCGACGTCGAGGCCGAACTTCTCGTAGATGCCGTGCGAGATCCCCCAACGGGCCCACATGTGGTTGACGCTGGTCGCCCCGGCCGAGACGGTCGCCTTGGCCAGGGGTTCGCCCTTCGCGGCGAGCAGCGACGGCGCGCCGCCGCCCGCGGGCGCGGCACCGGTGGGCTCGGTGCCGCCACATGCGGAAGCCACACCGACGGCGGCGACCGCGCCGAACAGGCGAAGGATGTCGCGACGCGGGAGACTCCCGCGGGTGGTGCCTTTCATGACCTGCCTCCTGTTGGTAGGGGTGCGCCGACGACCTCGTAGGTCGTCGTGATGTCCGCGACGTGGGACAACGTCGCGTGGACCGAGCAGTCGCCGTGGCACGCGTGTGCCGCGGCGGTGAGGGACTCCTCGTCGAGGTCGTCCCCGGAGACGGCGAGGTGCATGGCGATCGCGCGGAACACCGCGGGCCGGGTGGTGGCCGGTGCGCCGGTCACCGTGACGTGGAGCGCGCGCGGCACCTTCCCGCGCCGGCGCAGCTCGGCGACGAAGCTCGCGCCCGAGCAGCCGGCGAGCGCCATCAGCAGCAGGTCCCGGGCGGCGACCGCGCGCCCGTTCGGCCTGCCGATCTTGCCGCCGAGATCCATGTGGACGTGGTGGCCGTGCTCGTCGGCGGCGTCGAACAGCGCCTCGCCGGGGTCGACGGCGACCTCCACGGTGCGGGTGGTGGAGTTGGCCATGGTGGTGTCCTTTCCCTCGGGGGTCAGGGAGTTGCTTGCGGGAGCGGTGCGGTCGAGTTGGCCACGGTGGTGTCCTTTTCCCCCGGGTCAGGGAGTTGCTCACGGGAGCGGCTCGATCCGGCACGGGTAGTCCTTCACCGGCACCGACCCGGAGATGGGGTCGCGGACCGCGTTGCTGATGACCAGGTTGACGTTGGCGCCGTCGGCGGAGAACGGGTCGTGCCCGGGCAGGCCCAGCTCCTCGCACGCCTCCCACCACCCGGTCTGCGTGGCCACCACGCCCGCGGCGACCGAGGTGGTCAGCCGGGCGCGCAGCCGGATCGCGCCGGTGGCGGTGGCGAGCCGGACCATCGCGCCGTCCAGCACGCCGTGCGCGCGGGCGTCGTCCGGGTGCACCTCGAGGTAGGGCTCGGGCACCTGCTCGCGCAGCGCCGGAATGCCGCGGCCGGTGCTGTGCGTGAACTGGCGCAGCTTGCTCGAGGTGAGCACCAGGGGGAACTCGGCGGTGAACGCCGCGGTGCGGTCGGTGGCGGCGGGCAGCGGGTCGTAGCCGTGGGTCAGGAACGTCTCGGAGTACAGCTCCACCTTGCGGGTCGGCGTGGCGAAGCCGGTCACCTTCCCGGCGTCGTCGGTCCGCTCGTGGCGGCGGAACGTGACCGTCGCGGTCGGCCGGCGCAGGCCGCCGGGATGCGCCTCCAGCTCGTCGAGGGTGAGCCCGGTGCCGCGCAGCTGCTCGGCGTAGGCCGCGCGGACGTCACCGTCCCAGAAGGACTCGCCGAGGCCGAGCCGGACCGCGAGGTCGAAGATGACCTCGACGTCGGGCCGGGACTCGTGCCGCGGGACGAGCACCGGCGCCCGGTACTGGGTGTGCGCCTGGGTGACCGGACCGCCGCCGAACGTGGTCGCGAGTCCCGGCGACTCCCACGGCGTCGCGGCCGGCAGCAGCAGGTCGGCGAACCGCGCGGTCGGGTTCTCGACCATGTCGACGTGCACGTGGAAGTCCAGTGCCCGCAACGCTTCCCGGCCGCGGCGGCTGTCGCCGTTCTGCAGCAGCGCGTTGCCGCCGAACGCGACGAGCGCGCGGACCGGGTAGGGCCGGTCGTCGAGCGCGGCGTCGTACACGTCGTAGGCGGCGACGCCGTGCTTCGGCGCGCCGAGCGGTCGTTCCGCGAGCCCGAGGCGGGTCGCCGCGGCCGGCCGGAGCTTCGGCAGGCCGCCGGGGGAGCCGAACGTGACGTTGCCGCCCGGCGCCTCCAGCCAGCCGGTCAGCGCGTACAGGACGCCGAGCGCGCGGCTGGTCTGCGCGGTGTCGGTGTGCTGCTCCACGCCGTTGTAGGTGTCGTAGCACAGGGCGCCGGAGGAGCCGACGTGCTCGGCGAGCCGCCGGAGGTCTACTTCGGACACCCTGGTGAGCCCGGCCACGGTCGCCGGGTCGTAGCGCGCGGCCCGCTCGGCGAGCAGCGTGAACGCGCTGCGCATGCCCGGCCGGTCCACCCGCAGCCGGGGCCGGACCGGCCAGGTCGACGGGTGCCGCTCGACGTCCACCGCACGCGCCGCGGTTCCGTCCCACACCACGAAGTCGCCGGCATCGCCGCCGGAGCGCAGGAACCGGCCGGTCGCGGTGTCCACGAGGAACGGCCCGTTCGTCCACCAGGTCACGAAGTCGTGGTCGAACGTGCCGTCGGCGAGCAGAAGGTGCAGCACGCCCAGCGCGAGCGCCGCGTCGGTGCCCGGCCGCGGCCGGATCCACAGGTCGGCCCGCTCGGTGGTCGTGGTGGCCCGCGGGTCGACCACCGCGAGCCGGGCGCCGCGCCGGGTCGCCTCCTGGATCCGCCGCCAGGTCTGGAGGTGCGACGCGGCCGGGTTGTGGCCCCACACGAGGATCGCGGCGGCCGCCTCGTAGTGCGCGGTCGGCAGCCGCCCGCCGAACGTGTACGCGGCGCCGCCACCCCGGCCCCAACTGCAGATGTGGCCCGTCGTCAGCACGTTGGGCGAGCCGAACGCGGTGGCGAGCCGGTCGAGGAACGGCGACCAGTCACCGGCGTGGCTGCCGCCCGGCGCGGGCCGGGTGAACACCACCGACTCCGGGCCGTACCGCGCGGCGAGCGCACGCAGCCGGTCCGCCGCGAACGACAACGCCTCGTCCCAGGAGATCCGCTCCCAGCCCGGGTCGCCGGCCGTCTTCGGGTTGGTGCGCCGCATCGGGTACCGCAGCCGGCCCGGGTCGTGCACGAACTGCGGGGCCGCGGCGCCCTTCACGCAGAACGCGTGGTTGGGATGGTCCGGGTCGGCGCGGACCGACAGCAGCACGTCGTCGGCCGACACCACCGCCACCGATCCGCACCGGGACTTGCACTGCGCGCAGTAGCCACGCACCGTTCGGCCGGCCGCCATGGCTGGTTCCTCTCACTCAGCCGCGGCGGCCCTAGTCCGCCTCCCCGGATTTTTATGCGGGGGTTGCGTCCCGGCACAGGTGCGGGTGGCAAGGTGGATTGTGGCTGGGTATCGTCACGTTCCCCTGAGGTATCTGTTGATCGAGCGCGGACTTTCGCACAAAGATCCACGGGACAGGGACTAGCCGATCGCTTCCTTGACGATGTCGGCGGCGACGGCCTTCTCGTAGTCCACGCCGAGGGGCGTGCCGCTCGTGTCGGCGAAGTCGGACAGCGCCTTGAACGCCTCGGGCGTGATCAACGGCGAGTCCGGCACGGACTTGACTGAGTAGGCGTAGGCCGCGTCGAACGTCTTCGCGTCGAGGTCGGGGAACTCCTTGCGCAGGCAGGGCTTGCCGGCGTCGGGGTCGTCCCGCAGGAGCTTCATGGCGTCGGCGATGCCGGCCACGAGCGCCTTGACCTTGTCCGGGTTCTGCGCGAGCTCCCGGGTGTTCGCCGAGCCGACCAGGTAGGGGTACTGGGTCAGCTCCTCGAACTCGTCACCGGAGAACAGGATCTTGCCGATCCCCTGCGACTCGGCCTGGTTGCCGTTGGGCGGCGAGCCGGCGAGCCCGCCGATCTTGTCGATCTTCATCGCGGCGAACATGTTGCTGTAGTTGTTCAGCGCGAGCATCCGGATGTCCTTGTCCGGGTCCATCCCGAACTTCGGCAGCACGAACCGCAGGAGCTGGTCGATCGAGTCGCCCGGGTTGAGGATCGCGACGGTCTCGCCACGCAGCGCGTGCACCCGGTCCTCGAGCGAGGAGTCCGGGGTGACGCCCGTCGCGTCGATGAGCTTGTTGCTGCCGACGACCTGCACGCCGTAGCCGCGGCTCGCGTTGAACAGCATCTGGACCGGGGCGCCCTCGCGGATCGGGCTCACCGCCGCGGGCGCGCCGGTCATCGCCGACAGCGCGTCGCCGGAGACCAGGCCGGCGATGGCGGCGGTGGTGCCCTGCGGGGAGACGGTCAGCTCGACGTCCAGGCCGTGATCGGTGAAGTAGTTCTCGCACACCGCCACGTACGCGGCGGCCCAGGTGATGACCTTGCCGCCCAACACGATCGTGGCCGAGCCGAGGTCGGTCGTGCCTGAGCCGCTGTCCGCGGCTCCCTCGTCGCCGCACGAGGTGAGACCGAGGACCAGTGCGAGAGCGGCGGTCGCGGCGCCGATGCCGCGAATCGTGCGAACCATGTCACGACCTCCATAGATGATATATCATCTTAAGATGTACCCGGAGTGCTGTCAACGGACCCGACTGTCACCTTGGGTGACGACACGCCTGGATCGGAACCTTTTCCGAACCTGCACGAGTTGGCTATATCGTTTAGTTCACCCTGCGTACACTGAGGCGTACCGCAGCGCGAGGAGAGGTCATGGCGCGCACATCGATCATGAACAGTGAAGGCAGACCTGACGGCCTGCAGGACTTCGTCGCGCGCCGGTTGGCCAAGGCGATCGCGTCGGGTGATCTCCCGCCGGGGACCCGCCTGTCGCCCGCCCGGCTGGCCGAGGACCTCGGCGTGTCGCACATTCCGGTCCGCGAGGCACTCGCCGCGCTGGAGGCGGTCGGGCAGGTGAAGCGGATCCCCCGGGTCGGGTTCTTCGTCGCGGAGCTGTCCACGGACGACATCGAGGACATCTACCACTGGCGGCAGGTGCTCGAGGACGAGGCGCACCGGCTGGGCGTGCCGAAGCTGGAGGAGGCCGACCTCGCGCGGATGCGCGAGATCAACAGCGACATGCTCAAGGCGGTCCACGACCGCAACACGCCCGCGTTCGTCGAGCTGAACCGGACCTTCCACTTCGTGCCGTTCGAGCGGGCGGGCAGTGAGCACCTCATCCGGTTCGTCACCCACCTGTGGGACGCCGCGGCGCGCTACCAGAACACGATGGCCTACGTGCGGGTGCCGAAGGATCTGCTCCAGGAGCACCACGACGGGCTGATGTCCGCGTTCGAGGCTCGCGACGTTGGCGCGGTCAACGGCTGGATGGCCAGGCACCGGGGGATCACCCTGGACGCCATCCGCAAGATCCACGCCGCCGCCGCCGAGGCGGAGAAAGCGGAGAAGTCCGAGAAAGCCAAGAAGGCCGAGAAGGCCGGGCAGAAGGCCTGAGCCCGCTACATCTCGCCGCCTCTCAGCATGTCGTCCTGCAGGATCGCCCACAGCTCCTGCTGGAGCTCGCGGAAGCGGTCGTGGAAGCGGACGTCGAACACGTCCCGAGGGTGCTGGATGTCGATGGTCTTGATCGTGCGCATCGTGCCCGGCCGGGACGAGACCACGACCACCCGGTCGGACAGCGTCACCGCCTCGGCCAGGTCGTGGGTGACGAACAGGATCGTCGTCCCCTCGCCCGACCACAGCCGTAGCAGCTCCTGCTGGAGCACGAGCTTGAGCTGCGCGTCCAGGGCGCCGAACGGCTCGTCCATGAGCAGCGTCTCGGGCTGGTAGATCAGCGTGCGGGCGAGCACGACCCGCTTGCGCATGCCGCCGGAGAGCTCCGCGGGGTAGTGGTTGCCGAAGTCGGTGAGGCCCACCTTCTCGATCATCTCGTCGATCAGCTCGGTCCGCTCCGCGCGCGGGTGGTGGCGGATCTCCAGCGGGATGGCGATGTTCTGCCGGACCGTGCGCCACGGCAGCAGCGTGTCGGCCTGGGTGACGTAGCCGACGTTGGTGTTCACCGCGTCGACCGGCTCGCCCTTGTAGCGCACGCTCCCGCTGGACGGCTTCATCAGCCCGGCGGTGATGTTGAGCAGGGTGGACTTGCCGCAGCCGCTGGGCCCCACGATGCTGACGAACTCGCCGGGCCGCACGTCGAAGTGCGCGTCGCCGAGGGCCTGGAACGGTTTGCTCTTCTTGAAGAAGCGCTTCCCCACATGGTCGAAGGAGATCATCGGCGGCACGTCCGCCCCGGCCTCCTGGCTGTCCAGCACTTGCGTCTCCTGCCGCATCGAAAACCCTCCTACGCCGTCGTATTCGGTTGTCAGCTGTTGCGGCGCCGCAGCGACCACATCTGGGAGCCCCGCTCCAGCTCCAGCGCCACCGGCCAGGACACACCCGGCGGGTCGAGCTCGCGGCGCATCGACCCGAGCACCCGCCTGGACAGCTCCGGGTCGCGCGCCGCGGCGGCGGCCAGCTCGCGGGCCCGCGCGTCCACGTCGGCGGCGTCGACCGACTCCCATGCCAGGCCGAGCTCCGCCGCCCTCGTCCCGGACACCTCCGCGCCGAACAACCCGATCGCGGCCGCCGCCTCCCGGCTGACCACCCGGCCGAGCAGGGTGAAGTGGCCACCGCCGGGGTGGAGGCCGATCCGGGTGAAGCCGGCGATGATCCGCGTGTCGTGTGCGACGATCCGCAGGTCCGTGGCCAGCAGCAGGTTGACCCCCGCGCCGACCGCCGCACCCTGGACCGCGGCGATCGTCGGCACCGACATGTTCCCGACCCGGACGAACGCGTCGTAGATGGAGCCGAGCTCGGCGAACCGTTCCGGGTCGGCGGGGTCCTCGCCGGCCCGGGCCAGGACCTCGCGCTCGGCGCCGGAGCAGAACGTGCCGCCCCCGCCGCGCACGATGACCGCGCCGACGGCCGGGTCGGCGTCGACCTGGTCGCACACCTGCACGAGCCGCCGCGACGACTCCGGGTTCAGCGCGTTGCGGGTCTTGGGTGAGTCGATGGTGATCGTGGCGATCCCGTCGGTGACCTCGACATCGATAGTCATCGGTGGTTGCTCGGCCTCTCTAGTAGCGGAACTCCATGACACTCTTGACCGGGGTGCCGTCCTCGAGTGTGATCGGGTTGACAGGCACCATCGTCGCCTCTCCGAAGCTCGGTGAGATCACCGAGTGCGGCCCGGGCCCGCCAGCGACCACGATGTTGATCTCCGCCGGGCTGTCCGCCAGCGGGATGCCCGCGTCGGGGTGGTCGGACCGGTAGCGCCGGGGCCTGCGGTGGCGGACCATGCCGTTCAGCGTCTCCGGCGGGAAGTCCGACACCTTCACCCTGGAGTGCTCGTAGAGGAACTCCCGCACGTCGTTCTTGGTGAACCCGTCCTCGGCGAGGATCTGCGCGTGCTCGGGGCAGAAGAGGATCAGCGGGCCGCCGCCGAGCTGGACGTTCTGGTGGCCCGCGCTCGCCGCGGCCGAGCAGAACGTGCGCAGGATCCCGGTCGCGCTGCGGCTCGCCAGCTCCAGCACGTTCTGCGTGCCGGTGACCGAGAACAGCGACACCGCGCTCGTCTCCACGTCGTAGCCGCGCTCGACGTGGAACGGCTCCCACGGCGACTCGGCCTCGTTCTCCGCGATGCACATGCCGTACTTGCCCGGCTGGCCCTGGGTCGACTTGTCCATCGTCTGCGGCGCGCCGCCGCCGATGTTCATCATGCAGAGCCGCACCGCCCGGCCGACCGTGGCGTTGGCCCGGAAGCCCTGGCCGAGGCAGTTGCCCTTGCCGTTGAAGCCCAGCTCGTCGGCGATCGGGCCGTTGACCATCACCATCACCGCCACCGGGTTGGTGGTGGCCTGGATGCCGAACGTGTTGAAGTCCGGGTGCGCGAGGCCGCGCACCGCGGCGAGCACCACCGGCAGGTACTCCGGCTTGCAGCCCGCCATGACCGCGTTGACCGCGACGTTGTGCACGGTCGCCTCGGCCCGGGTCGCCGGGATCCTCCCGAGCGAGGAGTGCGGGTCGAGGTCGGTGAACTCCAGCGCGGCCGCGACCGCGTCCTCGGTGGGTGGCACGATCGGCAGGCCGTCGGTCCAGCCCTGGTCCGCGTAGTGGTCGAGTACGTCGGCGAGCTCGCCTTCGATGGTCAGCAGCTCGGGCATCAGATCACTCCGTCCGCGCGTAGGGCCGCGAGCGTGGTCTCGTCGAGGCCGAGCTCGGCGAACACCGTCGCGTTGTCGGCGCCGCGGGGTGGGCCCGCGTGCTCGACGGTGTGCTCGCGGCTCGGGAACTTCGGCACGACGCCCTGCATCAGCACCGGGCCGAGCACGTCGTCGGCCACCTCGATGAGGTCGCCCCTGGCCTGGAACTGCGGGTCGGCCACGATGTCCTCGGCGGAGTACACCTGCTGGTGCACCGCGTCCGCCTCGGCGAGGCGCTTCTCGAGCGTGGCGTAGTCCCACTTGGCGGCCCAGATGTGCAGCAGCTCGTCGCACTCGTCGAGGAACTCGACCACCGCGGCCGGGTCGCTCATCATCACGCCCGCGTCGACGCGGGCCATCTGCGGCACGGCCTCGGCGGCCTGCAGGATGCGCCGGATCGCCGCCGGGCCCACCGCGCTCACCACGAACCACCTGCCGTCCGCGGACCGGAAGAGGTTGCGCAGCACGCCGTGGCTGGTGAGCTTGTTGCCCGGCCGGTGCGGCGCGGTGCCGAACTGGTGGTAGCTCGCGATCTGGGTCGGGATGATCCGGAACAGGCCCTCGAACAGCGCGATGTCGACGACCTCGACGCCGGTGGCCGGACCGTTGTGCCCGCGGCCCCACAGCGCGGCCATGATCCCGAACGCGCCGAACGTGGCCGCGACGCCGTCCGCGAGCGTGGTCGACGGGAAGGTCGGCGGGCCGTCCGACTCGCCGTTGAGGTGGGCGAACCCGCTGATCGCCTCCGCGATCGTGCCGAACCCGGGGCGGCCGCTGACCGGACCGCTCTGGCCGAACCCGGAGATCCGCAGCATCACCGCGTCGACCCCGGCCGCGGTCAGGTCGGCCGGGCCCAGGCCCCACTTCTCCAGCGTGCCGGGGCGGAAGTTCTCGCAGATGACGTCCGCGTCCCTGGCCAGCTCGACGGCGAGCTCGCGGCCGCGCCCGGTGTTGATGTCGAGCGTGATCACCCGCTTGCCGCGCTGGATGACCGACCACCACATGGACTGCTCGCCCTTGCGCGGCAGCATGGTCCGGATCGAGGTCTTGGTCGGGTGCTCGACGGCGATCACGTCCGCGCCGAGGTCGGCGAGCAGGCTCGCGGACAGCGCGCCGGAGTACTGGTGGGACAGGTCGAGCACGCGCAACCCGGCGAGAATCGGCCCGCCCGCCAGCCCCCCCGAGCCACCCCAAGGCCCCGCCGCGTCACCCCGCGACGTGGCCGTGTCGCCCGCTGGCGTCGATGAGTCGTCCCGTGGCGTAGCCGTGTCGCCCGCTGGCGTAGTCGTGTCGTCTGGTGGCGTGGCCGTGTCGCCCGCTGGCGTGGTCGTGCTGTCCCGTGGCGTGGCCGTGTCGTCCGCTGGCGTGGCCATGTCGTCTGGTGGCGTGGCTGTGTCGTCCGGCTGTGTCGTCGGTTCGCTGGTCACGGTCATTCCGCCGCCTCCACCCTCGCCGCTGTCGTGGCCGCTGTCGTGGCCGCCGTCCTGGCCACCACGCCGGCGTCCACCAGCGCGTCGATGCGCTCCCGGTCCAGGCCGAGGAGCTTGCCCAGCACCTCGTCGGTGTGCTCGCCCATCACCGGCGGGACCGTCGCCGGGCCGGGCCGCCACCGGTCGGACTCCACCGGCAGCTTGATCACGTCCAGCTCGGCTCCCTCGATCCGCCGCACGATCCCGTTGTGCACGGCCTGTTCCGAGGCGATCGCGTCGTGCAGCTCGAGCACGGGGCTGTTCGGCACGTCCGCCTCCTCCAGTGCGGCCAGCCACTCGGCACGGGTCCGGCCGCGGAAGATCTCCTCCAGAGTGGACATCAGGATGTCCCGGTGCGCCAGCCGGTCGGCGTTGGAGGTGAACCGCGGGTCGTCCTTCCACTCCGGCCGCCCGACCGCGTCGCACAGCCGGCGCCAGAACCCGTTGGTGAACGCGCCGACCATCACGTACTGCCCGTCGGCGCACAGGAATGCCTGGTACGGCACGATCTGCGCGTGCCCGCGGCCCAGCCGGGGGATCGTCTTGCCGAGGGTGGCGACCGACGGGATGTAGTTGGCCATCATCGCCATCGACGCGTCCAGCATCGCGATCTCGACGTGCTGGCCCTCGGGCAGCGCGTCCCGGCGGTGCAGCGCGGCGAGGATGCCGGCCAGCGCGAACAGCCCGGTCGCGTAGTCGGAGATCGGCGCGCCGATGCGCACCGGGCCGCCGCCCACCTCGCCGGTGATGCCCATCAGGCCGGACACCGACTGCATGATGATGTCGTTGGCCGGCCGGTCGCGCCACGGCCCGGTCGGGCCGAACGCGGAGATCGAGCAGTAGACCAGGCCCTCGCGCACCTTGCGCAGGTCCTCGTAGCCGAGCCGGTGCCGGTCGAGCACGCCCGGCCGGAAGTTCTGCACGACGATGTCGCAGGTGCGGGCGAGGCCCGTGGCGAGCTCCCGGCCGTCCTCGGTGGACAGGTCGATGAGGACGGACTTCTTGTTGCGGTTCAACGCGAGGTAGTAGTCCGACTCGATGGGGCCGAGCATCGGCTCGCCCATGTACCGCGCGCCGTCCCCCCGCCCCGGCTTCTCGACCTTGACCACCTCGGCACCGAGGTCGGCCAGGAACATCGTCGCGAACGGCCCGGCCGCCGCGTGCGAGAAGTCGAGCACGCGCAGGCCGTCCAGCGGCAGGGCGGCCTGCGCCGACGTCGTTGCCACAGTGGTGGTTCCCTCTCTGGTTGGGGCGTCTCAGCGCGAGTACGCGGACCTCGGCGCGACCGCCTCCTGGTACGCCTGCGCCACCTCCTCGGCGGGACGGGTCAGGCCGAAGACGACCTCGTCGTAAGCCTCGTCGGTCAGCGCGCGCATCTCCTCGTCGGAGATCTGCCCGATGGGGTGGGGCAGGATCTGGATGGCGACCATGCCGAGGCCCAGTGCGGTCACCTCCGCTCTCGCCTTGTAGCCGAACGGCTCGGTGACCACCGAGACCGTGGGGATGCCGAGCTTTTCCAGGGTCACGCCGTCGTGGACACTCCACGAGCTGCACGAGCCTCAATCACCGAACGCGGTGACGACCAGGTCGCAGGTCCGCATCTCCTCGAGGACCTCGGGCTCCATCGGCTTGCTCGCCGTGGGCTTGGCCGCGTGGACGAACTCGATGCCGGTGTGCCGGGACCCGAGCAGCTCCTCGAGCCGGCGCAGGTAGATGTCGGCGTTCACCTTCGAGTTCCACAGCAGCCCGATGCGCTTGCCGTCGAGCGAGTCCGGCCGGCGGGACAGCCCGCCCTCGCCGCCCGGCGCCGCCCCGGGATCGGGGGTTGGGCGATAGACACGGTACGTGGTCACGAGCTGACCTCCCGCCTGGTTAATACTATATATTCGAGCCTATGTCGTTGATCCGTGAGTGTCAATGAACCGCTGGTGACCTGCGTTTTGGAGACTTCAGCGGTGGATGATCGTCCACCGCTCGGTCCGTCGCGGACCGTCGGCGGCGCGGTACTCGGTGGCGGTGGTGACGAGGAGCATCGGGCCGTCCCGGCCCTGCTTCTCGGTCACCGACTCGAACGTCGTGACCGCCTCGACGGTCTCGCCCGCGCGGATGGGCGCGTGGAAGTCGACCGAGCAGCCGCCCATGAGCCGGCGGCGCAGCGCCGGGTGGTCGATCACGACCTCGCCCGGCCGGTGGCGCCTGCCGTCGACGCCGACGTCACCGCCGACCGCGAAGGGCGGCAGGAACAGCGCGGGCGCCACCGTCGGGTCGGCGGGCCGGGGCAGGCCGACCGCCTCGGCGTAGCGCAGGATGTCGGCCGCGTGCACCTCGACCCGCGTCGGTGCCCAGGCCCGCTGCCCGACGAGCGCCTCGAGCGTCCTGCGCGCGTCGTCCCAGCCTGTGTTCACGGTGTGCCCCCTGTGGACTCGAGTGCGGCGCGGTAGATCTCTACGGCCCGGTCCTCCCGGGCGTAGTCGAACGCGTGCTCGCCGAGCGACAGTTCCTCCGTGGACCCGCGGGCGACGGGGTGCTCGGCCAGCCACCGCGCGGCGCGCCGGGTCGCCTCGGTGACACCCACGACGTCCCGGTAGCCGAGGGCGCGGATCGCGCCGAGGTCGAAGACGGTGTTCTGGCGCAACGCGAACGGGTTGCGGCACGGGCTCGCGGACAGCGGCACCGGCACGACGTCGAACGCGTGGCCGAGCGCGTCCGCGACGGTCGCGGCGATCGCGGCGACGCTCAGCACGTGCTCGTCGCCGACGTTGAAGGTGCGGCCCGCAGCGCCCGGGTGGGTCATCGTGAGCAGCACCGCCGCCGCGAGGTTCTCGGCGTAGCCGCGCTGGGGCAGCATCAGCCCGTCGCCCTCGAGCGCGAGAGCGCGGCGGCCGTCGAGCACCCGGCGCACGAAGTACCACTCGAACGGGATGTAGGCGTGCGGGCCGTAGACCATCGTGTAGCGCAGGATCGCCGCCTCGAACGCGCCGCGGGCCTCGGCGTCGGCGACGAGCCGCTCGTTGCGCTGCACCCCGGCGCTCAGCTTGTCGCCCGGCAGGTCGGCGAGCGGGCGCGGGGGCGGGTCGCCCTCGCGCAGCGGCAGCGGGTGGCCCGTGCCGCCCACGGGCACCTTCCAACCGGTGTACGCGGGCAGCCCGGTCACCGCGACCAGCCGCCCGACCCGGCCGGACAGCACGGTGACCACGTGTCGCAGCCGGCCGGAGGTCGAGACCGCGA
Source organism: Actinophytocola sp. (assembly GCF_009379765.1). Lineage (GTDB taxonomy): Bacteria > Actinomycetota > Actinomycetes > Mycobacteriales > Pseudonocardiaceae > Actinophytocola. The sequence continues at coordinate 51,494 of NZ_WHTD01000008.1, forward strand.
CGTCGAACTCCCGGCCGGCCACGGCCGCGCGCAGGTCGGGGAGCTCGGTCGGGTCGGCGTGCAGGTGCTCGACCTCGCCGCCGAAGTCGACCTCGTGCGCGCCGGTGTGCAGGATCGTCACCCGGTCGCCCTCGGCCAGCAGCCGGCGCACCACGGCGTACCCGGTCGGCCCGGTACCGCCGACGACGAGCACGGACTGCGCGGGCCCGGACTTCGCGGGCACCGATCTCATGGGCGCACCAGCGCCGACCCGCTGACCACCGTGGTGCCGGCGCCGTCGCGGATCCACAGCCGGGCCTCGCCGGTGCCCCGGTCCAGCGTGCCGCCGCAGACAAGGTCCGTGTCGACCGGCACGACCGCGTGGTTGCGCCACTCCAGGTGCTCGAGCGGGCCCGCGCCGCCGAGCAGCCGCACCAGGTAGGTGCCGAGCAGCGGCCCCTGTACGATCGACCGCTCGAGACCCTCGGCGCGGGCCCGCTCGTGGTCGAAGTGCAGGAGCTGGAACTCCCACATCGCCGCGGCGTAGCGCACGGTGTCGAGCAGCCCAGGACGCAGGCGCAGCTCCGGCAGGTCGTCGGTGGTCACCCTGGCTCCTTCACTTCAGGTACGGGTCCCAGCGGTCCTGCAGGCCGTCGCCGAGCATGTTGGCGCCGAGCACGAGCGCGACCAGCGCGATGCCCGGGAACGCCGGGAACCACCAGGCGAGCGCGAGGTAGTTGCGTGAGTCGCTCAGCATCTGGCCCCAGGACGGGGTGTTCGGGTCGACGCCGAGGCCGAGGAAGGACAGCGAGGCCTCGGCGATGATGAACCAGGCGAAGTTGAACGTCGTGATCACGATGATCGACGAGCGCACGTTGGGCAGGATGTGCCGCAGCAGGATCCGGGTGTGCCCGGCGCCGAGCGCGCGGGCGCCGTCGACGAACTGCCGCTGAGCGATCGACATCGCCTCGCCGCGGACCACCCTGGCGAAGAGGATCCAGCCGCCGACGATCAGCACCGCGACGATGTTGCCGACGCCGCGCCCGATCGCGGCCACCACGACGATCGCGAGCGCCAGGAACGGGAACGACTGCTGGATCTCGGCGATCATCGTGACGATCGCGTCGAAGACGCCCCGGAAGTACCCGGCGAGCAGCCCGATCGTCACGCCGATCAGGCCCGCGCCGAGCACCGCGAGCCCGCCGACGATCAGCGAGATCCGCGCGCCGTAGATCACCCGGCTGAGCACGTCCCGGCCGAGGTGGTCGGTGCCGAGCACGTGGTCGCTCGTGCCGGTGCCGACCCACGCGGGCGGTGCGAGCCGGTGCGCCAGGTCGATCGCGTTCGGGTCGTGCGGGGCCAGCAGCGGCGCGAAGACCGCCACGAGCACGATCGGCACCACGAGCACCAGGCCGACGGTGATCTGCAGCCGCCCGGCCCTGCGGACCCGCCGGGTTCTCGTGGCCGCCGCGGGCATCCGGATCGCGAGGTCGGCCATCAGGTCCTCCGCAGACGCGGGTCGAGGAAGGTGTAGGCCAGGTCGAGCACCATGTAGGTGAGCACCACCACGAGCGCCACCATGAACACCGCGCCCTGCACCACCGGGAAGTCACGGGAGAGCACTCCGTCGACCATCAGCCGGCCGACCCCCGGCCAGGCGAACACCACCTCGGTCACCAGCGCGCCGCCCATGAGCGTGGAGAACATGTAGGCGGTGAGCGTGAGGATCGAGATGCCGCTGTTCTTCAGCGCGTGCACGCCGACCACCCGGGTCGTGCGCAACCCCTTGGCGTGCGCGGTCTGGGTGTACTCGGCCGACAGCGACTCGATCATGCTCGCCCTGGCGATGCGGGTCGTGTTCGCCAGCGAGAACGCGCCGAGCGTCGCCGCGGGCAGGATCAGGTGCTCGATGCCGCCGCTGCCGGAGGAGGGGAGCCACTGGAGCGTCACCGCGAAGATCAGGATCGCGATGATGCCCAGCCAGAACGTCGGCACCGACTGCCCGATGAGCGCGCCGCCGACCACGACCTTGTCCGGCCAGCGGCGGCGCATCCGGGCGGCGAACGAGCCGAGCAGCGTGCCGCCGACGGTCGCGATGAGCACGGCGGCGCCGGTCAGCTCCAGCGTGGCCGGCAGCCGCTCGAACACGATGTCGGCCACCGGCCGCTGCTGCAGGTAGGACTGACCGAAGTCCAGCCGGGCGAACCGGCCGAGGAACAGCAGGTACTGCACCAGCACCGGCTTGTCCAGGCCGAGGTCCGCGCGGACCGCGTCCCGCTGCTCGTCTGTGGCGACGTCCGGCAGCATGAGCGCCACCGGATCGCCGCCGAGCCGCTGGAGCAGGAAGATCACGGTCAGCGCGCCCCAGATGACCACGATCATCCTGGGGATCCGCCGGAGCAGGTAGCCGGCCATCGGCTCAGCCGGTCCGCTTCGCGTCGAACAGGTTGATGTAGGTCGAGGGCAGGAACTCCACCCCCTGCACGCTCGGGTCCACCGCGTAGAGCCCGGGGTCGGAGTGGAAGGCGACGAAGAACGCCTGCTCCTGGGCGTAGGCGGAGAGCTCCGCGAGGTAGTCGCCGCGCTCCTTGGTGTCGGTGATCGTGAAGCTCTGGTCGAGCATCTGGTCGAGCTTCTTGTCCGCGTCGATCTTGCGGATGTTGTCGCTGCGGAAGATCTCCAGCGTCCAGGACAGGTCGTAGGCCGGCGCGTCCTGGATGGACCAGTAGTTGATCGGGCCCCAGCTGCCGGCGTAGAGCCGGTCGAGCCACGCGCCGCTCTCCATGGGGTTCTGCTTGACCTTGATGCCGACGGCGTCGAGGTAGCCCGAGATCGCCTGGCAGATCTCCTTGTCCCGGTAGTACCGGCCGAGCGGGTAGTCGAAGGCGACCTCCACCCCGTTGGGGTAGCCCGCTTCCTTCAGCAGCTCCTTGGCCTTGTCCGGGTCGTAGGGCCGGGACTTGAGGTCGGCGTTGTAGCCGACGGAGTCCTTGCCGACCAGCTGACCGGAGAGGTCCTTGCCGTAGCCCTGGGTGATCGAGTCGAGCAGTGCCTTCTTGTCGATGGCGTAGTCGATCGCCTGGCGGACCCGGACGTCCTTGAGCGGGGTGTTCGTCGTGGTCTGGAAGAAGATGCTCGAGCTCTGCCCGGACGGGACCGAGACCAGCTTCTTGCCGCCGGCCTCGACCTGGTCGGCGAAGTCGGGCAGCACCCGGTAGGCGACGTCGATGTCGCCGGCCAGCAACGCGGAGACGCGGGTGGACTCCTCCGGGACCGAGCGCAGCTCGACCCGCTTGAGCTGGGGCACCGTGCCCCAGAAGTCGGCGTTGGGGGAGAGCACGGCCTTCTCGCCGGGGGAGAAGCTGTCGAGCTTGAACGGGCCGGAGCCGATCGGCTTGGTGACGAGCGCGCCGGGGTTCTCCTGGGTGTACTTCGGCGGGACCAGCCAGACGACCGAGGTGCGGGTGGGCCAGTTGCCGACCGGGGTGGAGAGGTAGAAGTCGATGGTCAGCGGGTCGATGATCTCCATCTTCTGGAGGGCCTCGATGCGCACCCGCCACGGGGTCTTCTTGTCGTCGAGCGCGCGCTGGAAGGTGTAGCGCACGGCCTCGGCGTCGAGCGGCTCGCCGTTGGTGAACGTGACGCCCTCGCGGAGCTTGAACCGCCAGTGCTTGGCGTCGATCGCCTCGAAGGACTCGGCCGCCCACGGTTCGGGCGCGCCGTTGTCGGTGCTGACCAGGGTGTCGTAGACGAAGCGCCAGTAGGTGTAGTCGGAGGTGGTCGTGGCGCTGATGGGGTCGTAGTTCGGGGTGACGTGGTCCATGCCGATGATCAGCGACTGGTCGGCGCTGCGGCCGCCCGCGTCACCGCCGCCGCCGCCGCAGCCGGCCGCGATCAGCGCGACAGCGGTGGTGAGTACGAGGAGTCGAGGACCGTTGTTCCGCCGCCGCACAGGTGGGAAGTGCACCGCTGCCTCCTTTGCCAGCGTCAGGAGGGCACCGCGCCGCTCCAAGCAGGGGGCGTTCCGCGTGCGTTGCCCGGGTCCTAAGGAGACTATATATCGTCTATCATAGTGTCCAGTGTTTCCTGGGAAGGGAGATCCGGTTGTGAGGCACACGGTGGTGCACGTACCCGGTGACGGCATCGGACCCGAGGTCACGTGGGCGGCCCGCCGGGTCGTCGACGCGACCGGGGTCCCGGTCGACTGGGTACTGGCCGACGCGGGTGAGGACGCGTTCGCCGCGTCCGGGACGACCGTTCCGCCGCGGACCGCGGCGCTGGTGCGCGAGGTCGGCGTGGTCCTCAAAGGACCGATGGCCAACCCGGTCGGGCACGGCTACGCCAGTCCCAACATCGCGTTGCGCCGGGCGGCCGGAGCGTACGCCAACGTTCGGCTGGCATGGGCCCTGCCAGGTGCCCGCACCCACTTCCCCGGGACCGACCTCGCGGTGGTTCGCGAGGTCACCGAGGACGTGTTCACCGGCGCGGCCCAGCACGTGGGCCCGGACGCGGCGATCGCGGTGAAGTGGGTGACCCGCGCGGCGACACACCGGGTGACCCGGTTCGCCTTCGACTACGCGCGGCAGCACAGCCGGCGCCGGATCACGGTGGCCCACAAGGCGGCGACGCTGAAGGAGACCGACGGCCTCTTCCTCGCCGCGGCGCGCGAGATCGCGTCCGAGTACCCCGACATCCTGCTGGACGACTGCCTGGTGGACGCGCTCGCGATGCACCTGGTGCGCGACCCGGCCGGGTACGACGTGCTGCTCGCGCCGTTCCAGTACGGCGACATCCTGGCCGACCTGTGTGCCGGGCTGGTGGGTGGGCTGGGGCTGGTGCCGGGCGCGTCGTTCGGCCCGTCGGCAGCACTGTTCGAGGCGGCGCACGGGAGTGCGCCGAAGTACGCCGGGCGGGACGTGGTGAACCCGGTCGCGCTCGTGCTCTCCGGTGCCTTGCTGCTCGACCACCTCGGTGAGCACGGCGCCGCCGACCGGATCCGCGCCGCGGTCGCCGCCACCGTGGCCGGCCCGGTGACCACCTACGACCTCGGCGGAACGGCGAGCACGACGGAGATGACCGACGCGATCATCGCGGCGCTGCCCGGCGGCGGCGAGGAAAGCGCAGGGAAAGGAAGTGCGGCATGAGGTTCGGTTTCGGGGTCAGCCTGGTGTGCGACGACCTGGCGGCGTTCCCGGGTTGGGTACGCACGGTCGACGAGTGCGGGTTCGACGTCATCGGTCTGACGGACTCGCCTGCCCTGTACCCGGAGACGTACATGACCGGGGTGCTGGCCGCGCAGAACACGACGCGCGTCCGGTTCGGGCCGCGGGTGACCAACCCGCTGACCCGGCACCCGATCGTGGCCGCGCAGGCCATCGGCTCGCTGGACGTGCTGTCCGGTGGCCGGGCGCTGTTCGGCATCGGCGCCGGCGACAGTGCCGCGCACACCGCGGGCGCGCGTCCCGCCCGGGTGGCCGACATCGAGGAGTACCTGCTGACCGTCCGCGGCCTGCTCCGCGGCGAGGAGGTCGTCTACAAGGGCGCGCCGCTGCGGATGTTCTCGCCGCCGCGCGACGTGCCGATCTACGTGGCGGCCGCGGGCCCGAAGATGCTGCGGATGGCCGGCCGGGTCGCCGACGGGGTGATCATCGGCACCGGCATCATCCCGGAGGTCGTCGAGCACACCCTCGGCCTGATCCGCGAGGGCGCGGAGTCCGCGGGCCGCTCACTGTCCGATTTGGACCTGTGGTGGTTGTGCGGTGCGCGGCTGGCGGACAGCAGGGCGGAGGCGGAGGAGCGGATGCTGACCCTGTCGGCCGCGTTGGTCAACGCGCACGGCCAGGTCACCCTGGGCGGCAAGCTGATCCCGGACGACGTGCTCGGCGAGGCGCAGTACCTGGTGGACCACTACGACTTCGACGCGCACATCAAACACGGCGCGACGCCGAACGCGGACCTGCTGCGCTCGCTGCCCAAGCTCCGCGACCACGCGTCCCGCCGGTATGTCGTGGGCGGGACGCCCGACGAGTGCGTGGCCCAGATCCGCGAGGCGGGAGAGGCGGGGGCGAACCAGTTCTGGTGGACGGTGTCGTTCCCGGACAAGATGGAGTTCGTGCGCGCCTTCTCGGCCGAGGTGATGGCGCCGCTGCGCTCCCCGGAGCCCGTCGCCTGAGCGCCGGTCCGCCGGTCCGCCGGTCCGGTTAGTTGGGTTGACCATACTCGCTAGGGTGCGCGAGTGGACTCGGCGATCTCGACGACAGTGGCCAGCGCGGATGTCTTGCCTGTTGATCAGTATGTGGCCGGTTTGGTGAAGAAGCGGATGGCGTCGGGGGTGTTGTTCCGCGACCGTGCGGGGCGCGTGTTGTTGGTTGAGCCCACGTACAAGCCGAACTGGGAGATCCCGGGCGGTGCGGCGGAGGTCGATGAGGCACCGTGGGCGACCGCCGCTCGTGAGGTCGTCGAGGAGTTGGGTCTGGATCACCCGGTCGGGCGGATCCTGGTCATCGACTACGTTCGGCCGCAGGATTCACGGCCGGAGGGCGTGGTCTTCGTGTTCGACGGTGGGGTTCTCGACGGGGCCGGGCTGGTCGGGATGGTGCCGGCGAGCGGCGAGATCCGTTCGGTCGGCTTCTATCCGTTGGACGAGGCACGGACGCGGGTGAAGCCGCTGCTCGCCGACCGCCTGGCCGCTGCGCTGACCGCGGTCGACGAGGGCGTCACGGTGCTGTGCGAGCAGGGCAAGCGAATCGGCTGAGCTCGGTTCGGACCGCAGTAGGCACGTTGCCGCTGTGGGTGCGTGGTTGCGGGACCGGGGCGGTGTCGGTGTGTCGTTTGCCGGCGGCCCGGTAGAGGTTGTCGTGGATCCCGTCGGCGTACCGCAGGCCGCTGAGGTCGCGACCGGTCTTGGCGGTCTGCGAGTCAGCGCGAAACCCAGCCGCGCCGAGCAGTAACGCGAGTTCGGCGACGGCCTGGTGAGCGGTGTCGACGCCGTGTGCTTTGGTCGCGGCGCCCCACAGCTCGGCATCGGGGTCTCGGGTGTCGGCGAGGTTGGTGGCGATGGCCGCGCCGAGCAGCGCGGTGTTGATCTGAGCGTGCGCGCGGCCGAGGGTGACAAGTGCGGAGTCCCGAAGCCGTGGCAGGTCGCCGGCCGACTGTCGGGCGGTGAGGGTGTCGGTGACGGTGTCGAAGACCGCGGCTGCGGCGCCGAGCGCGGTGGCGGCGACCAGGGGTCGGTAGCCAGCGAAATGTTCGCGTAGCAGTGTCATTCCGTCGCCGTGGAGGATGTCCGCGGATCGCACGGGAACCTGATCGAGGTCGAGGAATCCCCAGCTCCAGCCGGCGAGCCCGGCCGGTTGGATGAGTTGTCGGTGCAGTTCGGGTCGATGGGCGTCGACGGTCGCGGCGGCGAGTCGGTCGTCGGGTGCGCGGAAGAAGACGACGAACACCGCGGCCTCGGTCAGCCTGCTGATCCAGGTCTTGCGGCCGCTGACCAGCAGCGTGTTGGTCGGGCCGGGGACCGCAGCGGTTGTCGTCGCGGCGGGGCGAGAACCGCCGTGAGCTTCGGTGATCGCGATGCCGGCGAGGTCTCCGGCGCGCAGTCGCGGCAGCCAGCATCGACGACACTCGGTGGAGCCGTGGCGGGCGATGAGCTCGCCGTGTCCGAGACCGGCCGAGTCGCGGAGGTCGATGTCTCGGTATCCACACAGGAACTGCCGGAACAGCCGGACCAGCGGAGCCAGCCTGGCAGCTCCGGTTAGGTCGACATGACCGCGGTCGGCCAGCTCGCGGCGGAGTCGCAGGAGACGTCGGCTGCGCTCGGCGCCGGGCGGCAGCTCGGGACCGACCGGGCAGGTCTCGAGGGTCGCGTCGAGGTCGTCGGCGAACTCGCGCAGCAACGACCAGGCGAATCGGCCGTTGGGGTCGAGCAGTCCTCTGAACGGGTCCAGCCATTGGGCGATGGGGTCGCTGGTCATGACCGGTCCTGCACGCGGGCGGGGTGGCCGAACGCGATCGCCCCGGCGGGGACGTCCCGGGTGACGAGGGACGCGGCGCCCACCAGCGCGTACTCGCCGATCGTCACACCGGCCAGCACAGTCGTGCCGGAGCCGACCTTGGCGCCGGTCTCGAACCGGGGCGCTGTCAGCCGCGGCTCGGAGTTGGGGTCCCGCCAGGTGAGGGTCTTGTCGTTGATCGTGCGGATGCCCGCGCCGAGGAAGACCCGGTCGGCGATGACCGTGGCGCTGGTGATGTGGGAGCCGGGTGAGCAACGGACGTCGCGGCCGATACGGGTCTCACGCTCGATGGTCAGGTGGTGGCCGAGCTGGGTCTCCGTGCCGACCGCGATGTCGGTGCGCAGCAGGCTGTGGTGCCCGACGACCGTGTTCACGCCGAGCCGGACGCCGGCGTAGACGACGGCACCGGACCGGACGACCGCCCCGGCACCGACCACGGTGCCGCCACCGAGCCCTGGGCGGATCCGTCCGACGGCGTAGCCTAGCTCGGGTTTGCCGACCACCGTGTGTTCCTCGACCCGTGCTTGCTCGCCAATAAGCGTTCCGCCGTGCACGACCGCGAACGGCCCGATCTCGGCACCGGCACGCACGATGACTGCGAGCGGAGTGCCGAGCGCATCAGCGGGGACGAAAAGGGCAAACCTGCTGATGACGGCACCAGTCTCCGCGTGGAGCAGTCCGGCGGCGTCGAGCTCGATGGCGGACATGTCGTGAGTGCTGGTGCTTGAAGCGGTGGGGGTCTGCATGTCGTTCCTCCCGCCGCGGCGGGGATGATGACCCCGCCCGCGGTACTTCGAGGACACTCGCGAGACAGGGTCGCTGACCAGCATCTTTGCAACGGTCGCGAACTAGTTTGCACGGCATGCAAACGCTCTGGTACATGCTGTAACCGGACGGGTAAACTTGCAGATCGGACTCAACAAGGGATATGTCGATGGACCCCGATCCCGAGATCCGGATGAACGCAACGGTCCGCACAGCGCTCGTGACCGGCGATGTCGGCCAGATCGTGCGCGCCGTGCGTAATGCCAACAACCTCACGCTCAAGGACCTCGCCGACCGATGCGGCTACTCGATCGCGTCCGTGTCTCGGATGGAACGTGGAAAGCAACCGATGCGCGACGTCACCATGCTGCGCCGGTTCGCCGAAGCTCTGCGGATCCCCCCGACACTCCTCGGGCTTGCCGACACTCCGTCGCGGTCCGTGCCGTTCCCCCCACGCGCCGCTAGGGTCAGATCCATTCTGGCGCTGGACGAGGGGACGGACCCGATGCGTCGTCGAACGCTGCTGGCTGGGCTGACTGGCCTCGCTGGCGCGGCCGTCCTGAACGCCGAGGCCCGGGCCTCCGCCGGCATCGAGCCGATCAAGGCCCTCGAGAACACCCTGCTGAACCCATCCACGCCCACAGGCGTCCCGACCACTCTCACCCAGCTACGGCAGTACGCCGCATGCGCCCGGTCGGTCTTCCAGCACGGCCATTACCTCGACGCTGTCGGCCACATGCCCGCCCTGCTCGCCGCTGCGGCAGCGACCCGCGCGGACGTGGCCGGCGACGAGGACACCGCCGCAGCTGACGGTCAGCTCGCCGAGGTCTACTCACTGGCCACCCAGCTTCTCGTCAAGCTCGGCCACGACCACCTCGCCTGGGTCGCCGCTGACAGGGCCCTGCAAGCCGCCTACTCCAGCGGCGAGGTCCTCACCATGGCCACTGCCCGCCGAACCCAAGGCGTGGTGCTCCGCCGCGCCGGGCAGGCCGACACGGCGCAGCAATTCATGGTCGACACCGCCGCGGCCCTGCAACCGGGCCTGCACCAGGGCCCGGAGCACCTGTCCGTGTATGGGTCTTTGCTGGCCACCGCCGCGTACACAGCAGCCGTCGACGGCAACGGCGCCAACGCGAACGCCCTCATCAACGAGGCGTTGAACACCGCTGACCGCTTCGCCTCCGACGCAAACCACCGGTACACCGCTTTCGGCCCCACCGGTGTCCGGCTCTATCAGATCACCATCGCCCGAGTCCTCGGCGACCCCGGCACCGCGATCGACGTCGCCCGCCAGGTCAACCCAGCAACGATCCCCGTCGCTGAACGCCGCGCCCGCTACTGGTCCGACGTCGCGAGATCCTTCGACCAGTGGAACAAGCCGGCACACACCTACCGAGCACTCCTCGCGGCGGAACGCGCCGCCCCCGACGAGGTGCGCCACCGCAAGCCAGTCCAACAGATCACCACCAACCTGCTAACCCACCCGAAAGCGCGCACACTCCCCGGCCTGCACAAGTTCGCCCGCCGGGTCGGCATAGCAGGTTGACGGACAGCGCACATCGGGTCGCGGTGAAGTCGAGCGGGACCGGGCACGCGCCTCGGCCGACCACCAGACCCGGATTCCCTCTGACCCCAGCGATGCTGGGAGGACGCCGTCACCACGTCCTGCTGTAGCCACCGCACATCGCCGTCCGGCATGCGGTGGCGGGTGAGGAAGGCAAGCCAGCGGTCGTGGTTGAAGATCAGCTTGGGGCATCCTGGTTCTTGCTGTCTCGGAGCCCGACGGCGGTGGGGCCGAAGGCCCACTGCCTGCTGTCCTGCGCAGTGCCGCCTCGTCGAGAATGAACCAGAACCGTTGGTCGAGGTTGTCGAGGATCCTCTGCTGGGTGAGCCGTGCCGCTGTGTACCGGTCAATCTGATTCCGGCTGACGCGATCTCGGCCTGTGGACAGGGATGGCTCGGACCCACTGTCCACAGGCCGGACCGGTCACGAGCCGAAACCGTCGGTGCCGCCGGTAGAGTTGATACCGGGGGCCCGGAGGCCAAGCCCTACCCGGTCGCGGCGACCACTGCGTCCACAATGGACTCGTCAGCGCTCTCGGGCACCGCGAGCAGGTCCAGCAGGCACGCCCCGCCGGCCACGCGGCCCACCACCGGCCGCGTGCCCAGGCGCAGCCGTTCCACGTAGGACTCCGGCAGCCGCACCGCCGCGCTCTCCAGGGTCACCCCCGGCGCCCCGCCGCCACCGACCGTTGCCGGGCTCGTCGTTGCCACCGCGTCGATTCCGCGGTCCCGCAGGGAGCTCGCGATCCGGTCGGCGCGGGCCAGCAGGTCCTCCTGCCTCGCCTCCAGCGCCCGCGCGGTCGGCGTCGGCGGCACGCGCAAGGTCGCCTCCAGCGCGGCCAGGGTCAGCTTCCCCACCCGCAACGCCCGCGCCATCGGGTGCCGCCGCAGGCGGTGCACCAGGTCCGCCCGGCCCAGGATCAACCCGCACTGCGGGCCACCCAGCAGCTTGTCCCCACTTGCGATCACCAGGTCGGCACCCGCCCGCAGCGCCGAAGCGGCATCCGGCTCCGCCGGCAGCAACGGGTGCGGCGTGAGCAGGCCCGAGCCGACGTCGGCCACGACGGGGACACCCAGCGTCGCCAGCTCCGCGACCGGAACGTCCGCCGTGAAGCCCGTGACCACGAAGTTCGACGGGTGCACCTTCAGCACGAACCCCGTCGACTCCCCGACGGCGGCCGTGTAGTCGGCGAGGGCGGTGCGGTTGGTCGTGCCAACCTCGCGCAGCGTCGCGCCGGTGCTCGTCAGCAGGTCCGGCAGGCGGAAGCCGTCGCCGATCTCCACCAGCTCGCCGCGGCTGACCACGATCTCTCGGCCCATCGCGAGCGCGGTCGCCGCCAGGACCAGCGCCGCCGCGCCGTTGTTGACCACGTGCACGGCCTCGGCGTCGGGCACCGCCGCGGCCAGCGCCGCCAGCATCCCCAGGCCACGGCCCGACCGGCGCCCGGTGGCGAGGTCCAGCTCGACGTCGGTGGGCCCGGCGGCCGCCACGACGGCCTCGGTCGCCGCGGCGGACAGCGGAGCCCGGCCCAGGTTGGTGTGCAGCAGGACCCCGGTGGCGTTCACGACCGGCCCGAGCGACGCACCACGCACCGGCAGCGCCGCCACCGCCTCGTCGGCGACCGCCGACTGGTCGATCTCGCCCGCGCGTGCCCTGCCCTGCGCCGCCACGACCGCCTGCTTCACCGCGGGCCGGCCCACCCGCCCGGCCGCCTCGACCAACCGCGGATCGGCCAGCACCTCGTCGGTCCGCGGCACGAGGCGCCGTCTGTCCACAGAGGAAGCCGTCTGACCAGGCGTGTTCACCCCGCCAGCCTACCGCCGCGCACATGCACCGCAGCCTCCACGCCCGCGAGTCCAACGCTCCGGACCCGCGAGTTCGACGTTTGGGGCTGTGGGTGGGGTCGTGAGTGTTGGACTCGCGGGTCGTGAACGTTGGACTCGCGGGATTCCTGGGCGAATTTTCGGAGTAACGGCAATACGGCAAATGGCGGCTCGGTCACCCGGATGCCGTCCTTCGGTATCACCCCGCGTATTACCGGAGGATCACGGGTCCGCCGGGTGGTGGATTGCCGTACCAGGTCGCCTGCGGAATTCTGTTCCGACCATCCGGGACGACATCGGCATGCGGCCCACGCCGAATTCCCGGACGGGCGCGCACCCATCCGGCGAAAGGAAGTCCCGGATGACCACGGCCACCACCGGCGAGCGGTTCGACCGGACCGTCGAGACATTTCTCGAGCCCGCGGTCGACCGGCTCGCCGCCGCGCTCGCGGCGATCGGGGACCTTGCCGAGGGGGAGCGCGTGGCGGTTCGTTGCGCCGCGGCGGCCGCGTTGCGCGAAACCTTGCTGCGCAAGGTGAGCAGGCTGCTCCTGCGCGAGCTCAACGCCGCCCGGATGACGGGCACCCTGGCCGCGCCGGACAGGGCGGGCCGGTGGGCGGAGTTCGTGGACCGGACCTGCCGGCCGGGCTACTGGGACACGCTCACCGAGCACTACCCGACCATGCACGGCCGCCTCGACTCCATTGTGGACAACCGGATGGCCGCCGCGGTGACCTTCGCCGAACGGTTCGCCGGCGACCGCACCGAACTGTCCGAGATGGACTTGGGAGAACCGGGCGAGCTGCTCGAGGTGTCCTTCGGCGCGGGCGGCGGCCGGTGCGGCGGCCGGACCGTCGCGCTGCTGCGCCACACAACGGGCCGGCTGGTGTACAAGCCGCGCTCGGTGGCCGTCGACCGGGCGCTCGCACGGCTGCTGACCAGGGTCGTGCCGGACGAGCCCGACCCCATCCGGGTGCCCCGCGTCCTCGTCAGGGACGGCTACGGTTGGACCGAGCACGTCGAGCACCGGTACTGCGCGGACGAGGAGGAGCTGCGCAGGTTCCACCGCAACCTCGGCCGCTGGCTCGCCGTGCTGCGCCTCGTCGGCGGCGCCGGCCCGCACCAGGAGAACCTGATCGCCGCCGGCCCGGTCCCGGTCGTCGTCGACTGCGACACGGTGTTCGCACCGTACCGGCCCGCGCCGCCATCCGGCTACGGCGACGCCGTGGACCAGGCGCACGAGCTCGTCGACGGCGTGGTGCTCGGCACCTCGGCCGTCGGCTCGCTGCTCGGCCAGCAGACCATGCCGGTGGTGCTCGACGACGGGGGCCACCCCAGCGCCGACCCGGTGCTCGGCCGCTACCGGGACACCGTCGTCGCCGCGTTCACCGAGCAGACCGAGCGGCTGCACGGCTTCGACCGCTACGGCGACCTCGCGCGCTGGCTCGCCGACTTCGCCGGCACCCCGATCCGGGTCGTGCCGCGCGCCACCGAGACCTACGCCGAGCTCGGCCGCACGCTCTGGCACCCGACCACGCTGCACGACCAGGAACCGGCCGTGGCCAAGGCCGAGGCGCTGCTGGCCGAGCACGCCGCCGGCGCACCGGACGCGCCGGGCGACCCCGCGGTGATCGCCGCCGAGGTCGCCGAGCTGCTCGGCGGCGACCTCCCGGTCTTCACGACCACGCCCGCGGTCGGCACGCTCACCGGGCCGGGCGGCACCACGTGCGGGGAGCGCACCGACCTCGTCGCCGCCGCGCTGCACCGGTGGCGCGCCCAGGACGCCGGCCGCGAGCAGCGGGCCGTCCGGGCCGCGCTGGTGTCCGCGTACCTCAACGAGAACCGACCGCAGAAGACCGTCCGCCGCCATCCCTCCACAGTGGACGCAGTGGACGCAATGGACACAGTGGACACCGCCGCCGGACACGATCACCGGCACTCCGCTCTCGAACGCCACCTCGACGGCCATGGCGGCGGACGGGGAGATGATGGTCGCACGGCGGGCCTGGGCGACCGGCGCCGCGCGCTCGCCGCCGGCATCGTCGGCCAGGTCGTGGCCACGGCGATCACCGCCCGGGACGGCACGGTCAGCTGGGTCGCGCCGGTCCACGGCCCCACCGGCTGGTCGGTCCATGTACTGGGCAACGACCTCTACGGCGGCACGCCCGGCATCGCGGTGCTGCTCGCCGGCCAGCTGCGCGAGCAGGAGGCCGGCCGCGCCGAGGAGGTCCCCGGTGTCGAGAAGGTCCTGCGGGCGGCGGTGCGCACCATGCGGCTGGCCGAGCGGCACGAGGCGGCCGAGCCGGAGCCGCCCGGTGGCTACCTCGGCCTCGGCTCGCGCATCTGCGGCTGGCTGCTGCTGCGCAGGCTCGGCGCGGTCGGCGACGACGCGCTGGAATGGGCGGGCACCGTCGCCGGCCGCGTCCCGCGTGCGGTGGCCCAACACCCGGCCGGCGACCAGGCCTACGACATCCTCGCCGGCCGGGCCGGTGCGATCGTCCCGCTGCTGCGCCTCGCCGAGCACACCGGCGAGCGGCGCTGGGTCGAGCTCGCCGGCACGCTCGGCGACCAGCTGGTGGCCGGCGCCCGCGCGGCCGAGACGCCGTCCGGCGCCGACACCGTGTGCTGGCCCGATGTCCGCCATCCCGATGGTACGGGCGGCGTCGCGCACGGCGCCACGGGCATCGGCTGGGCGCTGGCGCGGCTGGCCGAGGTCACCGGCGACCCGGCGCACGGGGACACCGCGCGGGCCGCCTTCGCCTACCGGGACACGCTCGACGGCACCGCACGGCGGGACCCGCGCCGCGCCGGGGCGTGGTGTCACGGCGCGGTCGGCGTCGGCCTCACCGAGCTCGACCTGCTGTACCGGGAGGGCGACCTGAGCCGGCGCGAGACGGTCCGCCGCGCCGCAGGGTCCGCATGGGAGGAGGGCACCGGCTGGAGCCAGACGCTCTGCCACGGCGACCTCGGCGTGTGGGAGCTGGTCACCGAGGCGATCGCGCTCGACCTCGGCCCGCCGGGTCTCGTCCGGTCCACAGTGGACGCACAGGTGGTCGGTACGGTGGCGGAGCACGGCGTCGTGACGGGAACGGCCCGGGACGCGTTCGCGCCCGGGCTCATGGCAGGCGCCGGCGGCGTCGCCTACCAGCTCCTGCGGCTGCACCACGACTGCGACCTTCCGTCGGTGCTGCTGCCCGACCCCGGGCCCGTGGCTCGCTGAGCGCCGAGGAGGGCGGCGAGCCCGAGCTGGAGAACCCGTACTGGCGCCTCGACGAAGGCGCCGGGCAGCTGTCGGTGGCACAGCTCGCGCGCCGGTTGCCGGCGAGCATCCGGCCGGTGCTCTCGGTGATCCGCGCGACCGCGCCCCGGGCGGCGATCGCGATCCTGGTGCTGCAGGTCGCCTCAGGGCTCGCGTTCGCGTTCGGGCTGCTCGCCACCACCGGCGTGCTCGAAGAGCTGTTCGCCGCGGGCCCGACCGCGGACCGGGTGCTCGGCGCGTTGCCGGCGCTGCTGTTCGTCGTCGGCGCTTTCACCGTGCGCGGGCTGCTCGACACCTGCGTCGCGCTCGCCCACGCCCGGATCGTGCCGGCGGTGTACCGGGTCGCCGAGGAGCGGTTGGTGCACGCGGGACTGCGGGTGGAGCTCGACGCGTTCGACGATCCGGAGTTCTACGACCGGATGCACCGCGCCCGCGACCGAGGCATCTACTACCTCGAACGTGCCACGGACACCCTCGTCGAGGTGGTCGGGTCGCTGTTCGCGGTGGCTGCCGCCGCCGGCAGCCTCGCGGTGCTGCACCCGATCCTGCTGCCGGTGCTGGCGCTCAGCGTGCTGCCGGAGGGCTGGTCGGTCGTGCACTCGGCGCGGCTGGGCTACGCCACGATGACCCGCACGGTCACCCTGCACCGGCCGGCCAGGATGCTGTCCGACCTCGCCACCGACCGCGAGCCGGCGACCGAGCTGCGGGCCTGTCAGGCCGAGCCGTTCCTGCGTGCCGAGTACCACAAGGTCGCCGACCTGCTGCAGGAGCAGGAAGTCGCGGTCGGGCTGGCGCAGACGCGGGTCAAGGCGGTCGGCCAGGCGTTCGCCGGGATCGCCACCGGCGCGACGATCGTGCTGCTCGGCGTGCTGCTCTCGGGCGGCTGGCTCCCGCTCGCGGTGGCCGGTGCCGCGCTGATCGCCATCCGGTCCGCGTCCTCCGCACTCGGCCGGCTCGTCCGAGCCGCGAACCTCGTGTTCGAGCATGGCCTGTACGTCGCCGACTACCAGGCGTTCCTCGCCGACGCGGCCGACCGCAGCCGGCCGCCGACGGCGCTGCGCCCGCCGGGCACGCCGGAACTGATCGAGCTCTCCGGCGTCTGCTTCCGCTACCGCGGCGGCGACCGCGACGCGCTCACCGGGATCGACCTCACCATCCACAAGGGACAAACGGTCGCGCTCGTGGGGGAGAACGGGTCCGGCAAGACCACGCTCGCGAAGCTGATCACCGGGCTGTACCGGCCGACCGGCGGCCGGATCAGCTGGGACGGCGTGGACCTGGCCGACCTGAACCCGGAGAGCGTCGGCGACCGGGTCGGCATGGTCCAGCAGAGCCCGGTGCGCTGGCCGCACGACGCACGCGCCAACGTCCGGCTCGGCCGGCACGGCCGCGCCGACCCGGACGACACCGCCCTGCTCGGCGCGGCCGCCGACGCCGGCGCGGACGAGGTGGTCGCCGGGCTTCCCGACGGGTAGCGGAGCCTCCTGTCCAAGTACTTCCGCGGCGGCACGGAGCTGTCGGGTGGCCAGTGGCAGCGGCTCGCCGTGGCCCGCGGGCTCTTCCGGGACGCGCCGGTGCTCGTGCTGGACGAGCCGACCGCGCCGCTGGACGCAAAGGCGGAGTACGCGGTGTACGAGTCGTTGCGCCGGCTGGCCGTCGGGCGCACGGTCGTACTGATCACCCACCGGCTCGGCAGCGTGCGCAACGCGGACCGGATCTACCTGCTGCACGAGGGAAAGGTGGCCGAGCAAGGCGACCACGCCACACTGCTCGAGCGGGGCGGGCGGTACGCCGAGCTGTACCGGCTGCAGGCCGACTTGTACGCGGAGCGTCCCGGGGAGGCGCCACGGTCCTCGGTGCCGAGCTGACGGGCCGGTCGGATTTCGCACGTCGATGTATCAGGAGGCGGCTGAGGTCATCCGACAGCCAACGACACCGGTACCCGGCGGACGGCCGCCGGGGTCCGTACCGGTGCGAGCTGCAGGAGATGACACCGATGGCCAAGAGTCAGAACGGGTTCCCGGCGTCGGCGAACCGGGCCGAGATCGACGTGCGCGTGTTCCCCGTGAACGGGACCGCCGTGAAACTGCCCGTCCGGGCCGACGTGGCGCCGCGCCTGGTGGAGATGGCGCACTGGTTCCACGTGCACGTCGAGCCGCTGCGGGCGGGGGAGTGCCACGGCTACGCGTTCCGCCCGATCGAGGGGTCGACCGTGCTCAGCAACCACGCCAGCGGCACGGCGATCGACCTCAACGCGCCCTCGCACCCGATGGGCAAGCACGGCACCGTGCCGGCCGCCAAGCGGGCCGCGATCTCGGCGAAGGCGCGCGAGCTGGGCCTGCGGTGGGGCGGCGACTTCACCGGCCGCGTCGACGAGATGCACTTCGAGGTACTGGCGAACGGTCACCAGCCGGCCACCCGGCCGACTATCAAGCGCGGCGCCCGCGGTGACGCGGTGCGCGAGGCGCAGGGCATCCTCAACCGCAAGCAGTCCGCGGGCCTCGCGGTCGACGGGATCTTCGGCCCGCTCACCGACAAGGCCGTGCGGGAGTTCCAGCGCCGGGGTGGTCTCGAGGTGGACGGCATCGTCGGCCCGAAGACCTGGGGCCGCCTGCTCGCGTAGTCGCGCGAGGACCGGGTCAGGCGTTGTCAGCGGCGAACCGGGTCTTGTCGCCCAGGGACTGGAACATGCTGGTGAGCATCGTGCGGGTGTTGCGTGCCGCGCGCGCGACCAGGCCCGCCTTCGTCGCGGCGTCGGCGGTCTTCTCCTCGGCCAGCACGGAGAACTCCTGCTGGTCCGGTGCGTCGAACAACGCCTTCACCCGGTCCCACACACCACGCTCCTGCGAGTACAGGTAGGTGCGCTCCTGGTCGATGTTCGGCTTGTCGAGCTTCGGCTCCGGCAGCCGCACCTGCACGGTCCTCTTCTCCGGGTCGACGGTGAGTGCCTCGTCGCCCAGGCCTTCCAGGTCGACGTACGCGCTGACCGAGCCCGCCGCGACGAAGAGGGTTCGGTTGCCCGCCAACACATCCGGCACCCATGCCACGTCGTGCTCGAGGTCGACGACCTGGAAGTCGCCGACCGCGGCGTGGTACTGGCTGAGATCCCGCACCGACTGGAGCAGCGCGGGCCGGCTGCGGTCGCGGGTCTCGCGCCGGCGTCGCAGCGGGCGCGGATGACCCGGAGCACGGCCTCGCCGGTGTGCGAGTCGAGCGCGCCGGTGGGCTCGTCGGCGAGCAGCAGCCTGCGCGGGCCGACCAGCGCGCGGGCGATCGCCACGCGTTGCTGCTGACCGCCGGACATCTCGTCGGGGAACCGGGCGGCCAGGTCCGCGACGCCGACCTCCTCGAGCGCGGCCAAGGCGTCGGCCATCGCCCGCCTGACCTTCACGCCGTCCAGCTCGCGGGGGAGCGCGACGTTCTCCGCGGCGGTCAGCGCCGGGATGAGGTTGAGGTCCTGGAACACGTAGCCGATGCTGCGCCTGCGCAACGCCGCGAGGCCGGCCCGGGTCTGGTCACCGAGGTTGATGCCCTCGACCATGACCACGCCGTCGGTCGGGGTGTCGAGCCCGCCGGCGAGGTGCAGCAGCGTCGACTTGCCGGAGCCGGACGGGCCCATCACGGCGACGAGCTCACCCGGGCGGACGCCCAGGCTCACGCCGTGCAGCGCGTCGACCGCGGTGGCGCCGGTGCCGTGCACACGGGTGACGTCGCGCAGGGCGGCGTGCGTACTCGGTCATCGCCTGGCCTCCTTCTTCTTCTGGGTGGTCGCGGGTGCCGGCGCCGGCGCCGGCGCCGGCGCGAACCGGGCGAGCCGGGTCTCCGAGTGGTCGAGCCAGCGCACCTCGGACTCCGCCCGGAAGATCATCGAGTCGAGTACCAGGAGCCAGGCCATGTCCGACCGCTCGTCGGCGGTCGTCTTGAGCCGGGTGAGCTCCTACAGGTGGCGCAGGGTGGCCGTGCGCTGGGCCTGGATGACGGCCCGCGCGTCGACGTCCGGCGTGGTGACCGCGAGCGCGATCTTGATCGCGAGCTCGTCGCGCGGCCGGGCGTCCCGGGTGATCGGGGTGCTGAACCACCGGGCCAGCTCCGTGTGGCCGTCCTCGGTGAGCTGGTAGACGACCTTGCCCTGCTCGTCGGTCTCGCCGGCCCCGGCCGCCTCGGTGACCAGGCCGTCGCGCTGGAGGCGGGCGAGGGTCGTGTAGACCTGCCCGATGTTGAGCGGCCAGGTGGCCCCGGTCGTGCGTTCGAACTCGGCTCTGAGCTGGTAGCCGTACATGGGCGCGCGTTCCAGCAGGGCGAGCAGGCCGTATGCATACTCGGTATCCATCACGCAAGGTCGGTGTCCGGTGAGCGTGACGGGCCGGGTGTCATGGGGCGGTTCGGCCGCAACGACGAGCGGGCCCTCGAGCAGGCTGGCGGAGTGATGGGGTCAGACCAGGTCACGAGGGTCGATTGCGCGGCTGACCGTCTTCGCGGAGCTGCTGGAGAAGCAGACGACCGAGTGCTTGCCCTCGCCGCCGGCCACCGCCACGTTCAGGTTCTCGGGGGTGTCGAGGCCGCGGATCATGCCGTCGCGGAACACCTCGGGGAACCGGCCGCGCCGCCGGCGCACGACCTCCAGCAGGCGTGGCGTGAAGCTCGCCTCCGCGCCCAGGACCGCTCGTACAGCTCCCGCCGCACGTCGTCGCGCGACAAGCCCGAGCCCGCCAGCAGCCCGGCGTGCTCGGGGCCGAGGAGCAGCGTGATGTGGCCGCCGTTCTGCATGGTGTTGGTGCCGCGGACGGTCAGCGACGCGGCCAGGTTGGTGAGCACCTCGTCGGCCGAGGTGGACACGCTGTCGTAGTGGTTGAGCAGGGACGCGACGCCCGTGACGGTGAGCGCGGACGCCGCATCGACGCCGCGGCTGGCCGCGAGCGACTCCCAGGGGCTGCCCGCCTCGTTCTCCGCCAGCACCAGGCCGAACTTGGCCGGCTGGCCGTGCGTGGCCCGGTCGACCTCACCCGGCAGCGCGCCGCCGACGTTGATCAGCGCGAGGCGGATGGCGCGGCCGGTGGTGACGTTGCCCCGGTTGCCGGGGCCGAGGTAGCCGCGGCCGCTGGTGAGCCGGGCCCGCTGCGCCGCCGGCCCGCTCACGATCACCGCCGGGGTGACGGGGTTGGTGGTGACCTGCACGGCCGTCAGGTTGAACACCGGCTCGATCAGGGCCTGCACCGCCGCGATGACGACGGCCAGCGACTCCGGCCGCGCGCCGGCCATGATCGTGTTGATCGCGAGCGCCCGCACGGTCGCCTGGCCCCACGCCGGCGGGATGGTGCCGAGCACCTCGTCCGGGTCCCGTTCGGTGTACTTCAGGAACTCCGTCAGCCGCTCCTCGGTCGGCGGGATCACCGGCAGCCCGTCGCCGATGCCCTCGTCCTCGGTGAAGCGCAGCCACGCCTCCGGGTCGTCCGGCAGCTCCCACCCCCGCTCGCGAAAGGCCATCAGTCGTCCCCGAAGAAGCCCAGCACGTCGGCCAGCACATGGTCCGGCACCCCGCTCCGGACCAGCTCGTCCTGCGACACCGAACCGAACGGGTGCGGCACGACGATCATCCGCACGTCGGGCAGGCCGAGAGCGCCGGCGACCTTCCCGGCGAGCGGGGCGAAGGGCTTGCTGCACATGACCATGCCCGGCACCCCTTGCGTCTCCAGTTCTACGATGTCGCGGCAACTCCGCGTGGCGCAGGAGCCTCAATCGCCCATCGCGGTCAGCACGAGGTCGCATCGGGTGGTGATCTCCTCGAGCTGGGCCGCGGTGAGCGCGTCGGAGGGGACGCGCTTGCCGAACCGGAGCAGGGTGACGTTCATCGTCTCCGCCAGCGCCTCGCCGACCCGGTCGAGCAGGAACCCGGCGTTGGCCTTGCTGTTGTCCACCAGGCCGAGCGTCACGCCGCCGAGCGAGCGCGGGAGCGCGGCCAGCGCGTGCTGGGCGGGGGCCGCGGGCGAACGCGGGTCAAGGAACTCGACGATCATGAGCGCACCTCGCGGTGTCAATGTGCATGACATTGATCAATGTCAAGTTGAATCATATGTGCGGGGTAGCCGCCACGCAAGGCCGGTCAGTCTCCCGAGTGGACGTTCACCGAGTGCATCCGTTCCATGGGGCCGGTTCCGTAGGCCTCGATGGCGTGCGCGACCCACCCGGCCGCACGGGAGATCACGAAGATCGTCTCGCCGGAACCCGGTGCCATGCCGAGAACATAAGTGAGCGCGGCGAGCGCGAAGCCGGCGTTGGGCGCGGGAAGTCCGCGCCACTCCTGGGTCTTGATGACGCTTTCGACCGTGGCGAGCCGGTCGGCTTGCGGGCCCACCTCGCGCAGCCGCTCCAAGATGTAGGACGCCCGGATGTCGCCCGCCGGGTAGACGTGGTGCCCGAAGCCGGGAATCGAGCCGCCCTGGCGCAACCGCATGCCCAGCGACTCCTCCACCGTGGCCGCCGACTTCATGTTGTGCAGCAACGACTCGATCGCCAGTGACGCGGATCCCTTCACCGGGCCGCTGCCGACATCGATGCCGAGCCGGAGCAGCCCGCCCGGCTCGACGCCCGCACGCGCCGCGGTGCGGATCACGTAGGTGGCCGCCGCCAGGTCGTGGTCGGCGAGCATGACCATGGCCGAGTTCAACAGCTTCAGCTCCGCGTCGCGCGGCTGCCGGTCGCACAGCCGGGACCACAGCAGCGCCACCATCGGTGACGCGGGCGCCGGCAGCGCCGCGGTCTCGACCGGCTCGGACTTCGCCGGCAGCGCGGTGAGCATGGTGGCCAGCGTGCGCTGCGCCGTGGTGGCCACGACGTCGGGCGTGGTGTCCCAGGAGGGCGGCTCGACCGCGGCGATGCATGCCGCTATCACCTTGACCTGGTCGACCGGAAGCGCGCTCGCGGGCAGCGTCTTGACGACCCGGCGGCAGAACCGCTCGGTGGCCTGGGCGGAAACCCAAGGCGGCGACGGGGGGTCGAAGCCCCACAGCAGCCGCGCGACATCCTCGAACGTGGCGCTCTCGGCGAGGTCACTGGCCCGCTGGTTGCGGTAGAACAACGCTTCCTGCGTGACGAGGGTGATCTCGGACTCGACCGGGTCCTGCTGGTTCTCCTTGCCGCGCCGCACCTTCGCCGACAGGCGGTCGACATCGGCCAGCCGGAACAGGCTGCCCCGCCCGCCGGCCGCCTTGCGGCTCGTGAGGCGGCCACGGCTCACGTAGGCGTAGACCGTCTCCTTCTTGACGTTGAGACGGTCGGCCGCCTCGTCCGCGGTCAACCAGTCGCCGGCGTTCTCAGTCATGTCGTGGCCTCGTCGCATACATTGATTGATGGATCAACCTACCATGTCGTCACGTCCTCGTGCCTTGCGTTCGCGCCACGCGGAGGGCACCAGTACGGACGTTCCCGATGCCACGAACACCGCGCCCAGCACGAAACTGGCCCACACACCGGCGAGCGAGGCCGCCGCGCCGAACGCGATCGGGACCAGGAAGTCGGCCAGCCGGTTGCCGGTGAGCCGCAGCCCCACCGCCATCCCGAACTGGTGCGGCGGCGCGGAACTGGCCACCAGCGCCATCGACAGCGGCCGCCCGGTGCCGAACGCGAGCCCGAGCATCGCGGTGAGGAACGCCAGCAGCACCACCGAGGACGACAGCGGCACGACCAGCAGCGATCCCACCACGACGAGTCCCACCACGGTCATGAGCGTGTGCCGGCCCCAGGTCCGCACGAGCGTCGGCATCAGCAGCCGGGCGGCCAGTCCCGCGCCGGAGAACAGGCTCAGCACCCAGCTCAGCTCCTGCACCGACAGGCCGGCGACGTCCTGGAGGTAGATGGGCAGGAACGAGATCCGCAGCATCTCCGGCACGGACATCAGGCAGCTGATGAGGATCGCGATCCGCATCGACCGGGTCCGCAGCTGCGCGGCGGCCTGCCGCCGGCCGCTGACCCGTTCCGGCGCGACGAGCGGCTTCCCGGCGATCGACGGCACGGTGAGCGTCACCAGGCACGACAGCACACCCAAGGCCGCGGCGCACAGGAACAGAGTGGGGTAGCCGGAGAGCCCGATGAGCAGGCCCGCCACGATCGGACCGAGGATCTGCCCGGCGGACGCGACCAGCGTGTACAGGCTGAAGTGCTTCTCCGCCTGGTTCTTCTCGGCGAGCCCGGCGACCCGGGCCTGACCGCCCAGCATGATCATGAGCTGTCCGGTGCCGGCGAGCACCTGGGTGGCCATGATGATCGGCAGGCTCGGCTTCAGCCAGAGCGCCAGGTAGGCGATGACGCTGAGCAGCGAGCCGAAGAAGAAGACCGCGCGGATGCCGTGCCGGTCCGAGACCAGCCCGACCGGCACCGCGAGCAGCATCGGGGTGAGCGCCGCGGCCGCCGTGATGACCCCGATGTCGCCGAGGCTCGCGCCCAGGCTCCCGGCGAACAGCGGGACGAACGCCTTCACCATGTGGTTCTGCAGGTAGTGGATGAACGAGAACGCCATGACCGGGGTCAGGCGCGCCAGTGTGCTCCGTGACATTGGCCCGCGCTGTGTCAATTGGCTCGCTCCGCTCGCTGGTTCGTGGGCCTTCACCCGGTGTCTTCCCTCCTGCGCTGCTCACTCGCTCGTTCCTCGCTCGCTGCGCTGCTCGTCAGTCCAGACACCGGCGGCCCACTCACAGTGCTGGATTGGCTCGCTCCGCTCGCTGGTGAGTGGCCCACTCGCGGGACATCAGGTCGCGCTGTGACACCGGCTCGTTCGCGCGCTCGTTCATCCGAGCAGGGAGGTCAGCTCGGCGAGGTCGTCGACCTCCTCGAGCCGCTCGACCACATCGACGAGCCGCCCGGCGCGGTCCTCCGCACCCACCGACCCCAGGCAGTCGGCCACCTTCGCGAGCCGGGTGTCGCGGTCCATCGGGTTGCCGATCGAGCCGAGGAAGCTCCGGCAGGTCTCGGAGACCTCCCGGCCGTCGTGCGTGCGGACGGTCACCCGCGCCCATGTCGACCGCTTGTCCTTGGGAATCATCGGGTTCTCCCGGAGCCGGACCTTCGGGAGTGTCTCGACGACGGCGGGGGAGAACCGGACCTCGTCGGAGAACGACCGGATGCCGACGCGGGGCTCGGTGAGCGCGACCGTGACGCAGTACTCGTAGCTGAACTTGCCGTCCAGCCCGGACTCCGGCGCCGGCCGGGACAGATCCTGCCGGAACAGCGGCGGCTCCACCACGACCGACTCGACGTCCTCCGTGGACAGTCCGGTCCGGTCGCGCAGCGTGGCCATCGCCTCGGTCGGCCACTGCATGTAGATCTCCGCCGGGTACCGCTTGATGGTGAACCCCGGCTCGACGAGGTGGAAGGTCTTGCCCAGCCCGGCGGCGACGGCGTCCCAGTCGGCCGTGCCGCCGAACAGCGCGTCGGCGAACCCGCGGTGCGCGTCGAGGATCTCCGGGTTGCTGGTGACGCCGAGCGCCGCGAGGTCGGCGCACTCCACCCCGGACCGCGCGGCACCGCCGGGATGCATGGCCTTGGCCATCGTGCCGTTGTTGGCGAACAGGCCTCCGGCCCGGGACGCGGCGAGCCCGAACGCCGTGGCCGTGGCCGCCGCGTCGAGGCCGAGCACCGACGCCGCCGCGGCGGCCGCACCCAGCGGGCCGACCACCCCCGGCGGGTGGAACGCGCGCAGCGCGGTGAGCTCGCCCGCCGTGCGCAGTCGCTGTTGGACGTCCCAGCCGACCACGTACGCGGCGATCAGCCGGGCTCCGGACGCACGCGTGCGCTCGCCCAGCGCCAGGGCCGTGGGCAGGATCGACGACGTGCCGTGCGCGGACGGGTGGCCCTGGATCTCGTAGTCGAGGCAGTGCGTCGCGACCCCGTTGGCGAACGCCGCGAGCGCGGCCGGCACCCGGCCCCCACCGACCACAGTGGACTCACGGACGCCGCCCTGGCCGGTGACGTAGCCGGTCTCCCGCTCGGCCACCGGCTGGCCCGCACCCGCGAGCAGGTTCGCGAAGCCGTCGAGGATCGCAACCTTCGCGGCGGCGACCACGTCCGCCGGCAGCTCGCGGAAGCCCGTCTCGGCGACGAACTCCGCGAGCTGCCCGGTGGGTGTCATGCGTTCGCCGCCGCCGTGCGGGCCGCGTGCTCGCCGGCGATGCGACCGAACACGGCGCCTGCCATCATGCCCGAGCCGGACGGGTAGTTGCCGTGCCACAGGCCACCGAGCATCTCGCCGGCCGTGTACAGACCCGGGATCGCGCGCCCGGCGGTGTGCTGCACCTGCGCGGTCTTTGCGTCGACCAGCAGACCGCCGAAGGTGAAGGTGATCGCGCAGCACACGCCGTAGGCCTCGAACGGGCCCTCGTCGATGCTGATCGAGTAGTTGCTCTTGTCGATCGCGAGGCCGTTGGTCCGCTTGCCGTCCAGGCCGAACGGGTTGGGGTCGAGCTTGCCGGGCTGGATCGCGGCGTTGTACGCGGTGACCGTGGCACGGACCTTCTCCGGGTCCAGCCCGGTCTTCTTGGCCAGCTCGTCCAACGAGGACGCGGTGACGCCGGTGGCGTTGTTGCGGTCGTAGTCCTCGAGCAGCCCGAACCGGCGGGCCTTGGCGTCGAACAGTTGGTAGGCCACGCCGCCGGTCTGCGCGCGCACCGACCAACCCATCTTGGCGTAGGTGCGGCCGCGGACGTCGCTCGCCTCGTCGACGAACCGGGTGCCCTCGAGGTTGACCATGATGCTGTACGGGTAGGCGTACCGGCTGGTCCGCACGCCACCGTTCGGCACGGACGAAGGCAGCGTGTACGCGGGCCGCTCGATGTCCTGCGGCGAGGCGTGGCAGGAGGTGAAGCTGCCGAACGGCATCGCGCCGACGGCGAGCGCGGCGTTGATGCCGTCGCCGGTGTTGTAGGGGACGCCGCGGTTCTTCACCGTGTCCCAGCCGGCGCCGAGGTACTTCGCGCGCATCTCCGGGTTGGCCTCGAACCCGCCGCAGGCCAGGATCACCGCCTTGGCCCGGATCGTCCGGAAACCCTCCGGGGCGATGGCCCGCACGCCATCGACCTCGCCCCGGCTGTTCACCAGGATCTCGGTCATCGACGTCTCGTAGTGCAGCTGCCCGCCGGACCTCTCCACGTTTCGGTAGTGCCGCTCCTGCAGCTTGTAGCCGCGGCCGGCCATCTGCGTGGTGTTGCCGGCGGTGGCGGCGACGTTGGGCAGCCACGCGTGGCCCTTGCCGCGCAACCACATGATGGTCGGGTAGGCGTTGTTCACGTGCGTGGTGAGCAGGTCCTTGTCGGCCTTGCCCGCGGTGGTGCGCATGACCTCGTCCCAGAGGTCCTCCTTGCTGCGCCTGGGCAGCCGGTCGTGGATCACCGCGAGGTCGTCCTGGTTCGGGTCGTCCATCAGCACGGCCAGGTCGTCGACGCTGTCGTAGGGGAATCGCATGTGGCCGGTCAGCGCGCTGTTGCCGCCGCGCTCGTCCCGCGGCGCCTTCTCCAGCACCGCGACGGACGCGCCGAGGTCCAGCGCGGCCTGCGCGGCGCAGAGCCCCGCGTTGCCGCCGCCGACCACGACCACGTCGTAGTAGTACTCGTCTTCCATCATCGATCCCTCTCTCGAACGGTTCGTGGCGGGGTCAGGTCAGCACGTCCGACTCGGCCAGCTCGGTGATCTCGGCGTCGGACAGGTCGAGCAGCTCGGTGAGCACCTCGCGGGTGTGCTCGCCGAGCAGGGGCGCGGCGGCGCGCAGGCCGCCGGGGGTGTCCGAGAGGGTGAACGGGGGTGCGCCGTAGAGGCTGCGGCCCATCTCGGCGTGCGGCAGGCGCTGCCAGTGCTCGCGGTGCGCGAGCTGCGGGTCGTGCCGGACGAGGCCGGCGACGTCGCGCACGACGCCCGCGGGCACACCCCGCTCCTGCAGCACGGCCATCGCGTCCTCGGCCCGCCAGGTGGCGATCCGCCGCCGCACCGCGGCGTCGACCGCGGCCGCGTCGGCCCGCCGGCCGGGCGCGTAGGTCCACTGTGGCGGGACGTCGTCGAGCAGGAGCTCGTCGGCGAGCACCCGCCACTCGTCGTCGGTGCGCACGGCGATCGCAAGCCACTCGTCCGCACCCGCGCAGCGGTAGATCCCGTGCGGGCACCACGCCGGGTGCGCGTTGCCCAGCGGTGCGGGGTCGACGCCGTTGACCGTCCACTCGAGAATCGCCGGCCCGATGGCGGCGATCGTCGGCTCGGTCTGCGCGATGTCGATGAGCTGGCCCTGCCCGGTCCGCCGGACGTGGCGCAGCGCGGCGAGGACGGCGAACGCGGCGTGGCACGGGTTGGGCACGTGGTCGGGGTAGTTGGTGCCGGTCCCGACCGGGTAGCGGTCCGGTAGGCCGGTGAGATGGGTGAGGCCGACCAGCGCGCCGATCGTGAGCCCGTAGCCGAGGTGGTCCTTGTCCGGTCCGGTGGCGCCCTGCATGGACATCGACAGGTAGACCACCCGCGGGTTGACCGCGCGGACCTGCTCGTAGCCCAGCCCGAAGCGGTCCATCACGCCCGGTCGGAAGTTGTTGGCCACGACATCGGCGCCGGCCGCCAGGTCGCGGGCGATCTCCTGGGCGCGGGGGTCCTTGAGGTTCAGCGTGATGCCGCGCTTGCTGGTGTTGCGCTCGGCGAAGTAGCCGCTGCGGTTGACACCCTTGATGCCGCCCGCGAACGGCGCGCCGACCCGCAGGCTGTCGAGGGCTTTGGCGCTCTCCACCTTGATCACGTCGGCGCCGTGGTCGGCGAGGAGCTTGGTGGTGAACGAGCCGGCCCCGACCCAGGTGAAGTCGAGCACCCGCACACCGGTCAGCGGGCCGCGCGGTATCGATGGCTCGCTCGCGAGCTCGCTCACGCGGCACCTCCCACGGGTCGGGCCGCGTCGAGCTCGGCGCGGATCTCCTTGATGTGCTGGCCGGGCCGGGGGACCGGCCGGCGCTGCCGCCACGGGGTGGCGCCGAGCACGTACGGCGGGCCGGGCGCGAGCATCTCCAGGCCGGCGGCGGTGACCGTGGTGCGCAGGAACTCGCGGTGGCGCAGCTGCTCGCTGGCCGCCACGTCCGCCGCGGTGTTGACCGGGCACAGCGGGATGCCGCGGGTCTGCGCGTCGCGGTAGAGCTCGGCCCGGCCGCGGGGCTTGGCGAACGCGCCGAACACCGCGGCGAACGTCTCCTTGGCCACGTCGGTCTCCAGGAACACCCGGTCGCTCCACTGTGGAGCGTCCAGCTCGGCCGCGCCCGCGGCGCCCTCCTCCTGGAGCCAGGCGGTGAGCCGGGCACAGAACCGGTTGGACGCGATGCCGCCGACGTAGAGGTAGAGGTAGCCGTCCGCGCACGCGTACAGGCCCGTGCCAGCGTGCCGCTGCATGCCGTCCGGCCGACCGCGGACGACCCCTTCGAGGTCGAGGAACTGCGGCGCGTTCTCCAGCGCCATCGACACGCACTCCTGGATCGAGACGTCGACGTGCTGGCCGGCGCGGGTGTGCTCCGCGTGCAGTACGGCCATCATCGAGGCGACCGCGGCGAACAGGTTGGCCATCACCAGCGCCTGGTTCCCGGCCGGCCGCACCGGCGGGCCGTCGGCGTAGCCGCCCAGCGACAGCAGCCCGCCGAGCGCGAGGCACACGAGGTCGGTGGCGGCGAAGCCGGCGAACGGCCCGGTGCGGCCGAACGGGGTGATGCTGGTGACGACCAGGCCCGGGTTGGCCGTGCGCAGGTCGTCCGGGCCGAGGCCGCGGGCCTCGAGGTCACCGGGCGTGGTGCTCTCCACGAGCAGGTTCGCGGTTCCGGCGAGCCGGCGCAGGAGCTCGCGGTCGGCGACCCGGTCGATGTCGAGCTCGATGTCGAGCTCGATGCCGCGCTTGTTGGCGTTCTCGTAGGCGAAGCGCAGGCTCTCCCCGGTGGCCTCGGCGACCGGTGGCGCGGTGCGGTCGGGCGAGCCGCCGGGCGGCTCGACCAGGATCACGTCGGCGCCGAGGTCGGCGAAGAGCTTGCCGCAGTAGCTGCCCGCCGGGCCGGCGAGGTCGAGGACCCGGATGCCGGCGAGGGCATCCGTGCACCCGGTCAAGCCGCACCGTCGCCGTCGGGACGGAACTGGTGGATGGTGACGCCGGGCGCGACCTCGGTGAGGACCACCCGCACCCGGTCGCCGACCCGGACCTCGCCCGGCGGCTTGCCGACCACGTTGGACAGGACGTGCGGCCCCTCGTCGAGCTCGACGATCGAGACGTTGTAGGGCACATCGGTGGCGAAGGCCTCGTTGTAGACCTGGTGGAAGACGATCGTGGAGAACACCGTGCCGAGCCCGGACACCTGCTCCCACGCGTGGTCGGCCGACAGGCACTCGGGACAAACGGTGGCGATCGGGTTGCGCAGGTGCCCGCACTCGACGCAGCGCTGCAGCCGCAGCGCCCCCTCGGCGAGGCCGGCCCAGAACGGGCGGGTCAGGTCGGTCGGGGTGGGCAGTGGCCTGGCCGGGTTCGTCACGGTGGTCACCGCCCCGGCACGAGGACAAGGGCGTTGGCGTCGTTGAGCGCCATGCCGCGACCGGTCACCAGGCACACCTCCGCGTCGTCGACCTGCCGGTCGCCACACTCGCCGCGGATCTGGCGCACGCCCTCGACGATGTGCAGCCAACCCTCCATGTAGGACTCCGACAGGTTGCCGCCGGCCGTGTTGACCGGCAGCTCACCGCCGAGTCGGATGCGGCCACCCTCGACGAACGGCCCGCTCTCGCCCGGCTTGCAGAACCCGCCGTGCTCGAGCCACAGCAGGACGCTCATCGTGAAGTTGTCGTAGAGCTGGGCGACGTCGATGTCCTCCGGGCCGACACCGGCCATCCGGTAGGCGTTGTGCACCGCCGTCTTCTGGTGCGGTAGCGAGAGCCAGTCCTTGCTGCCCAGCGTCTGGGTGGTGTGCGCCTGGCCCATGCCGGCGATCCGCACCGGTGGCCGGCGCAGATCCTTGGCCTTGTCCAGTGTGGTCACGATGACGCAGACGCCGCCGTCGGAGATCAGGCAGCAGTCGAGCAGGTGGAACGGCTCGACGATCCAGCGGGACGCCTGGTGGTCGGCGACGGTGATCGGCGTGCGCATCACGGCGTTCGGGTTGAGCGACGCGTGGTACCGGCAGGTCACCGCGACCTCGCCGAGCTGCTCGCTCGTCGTTCCGTAGACGGCCATGTGCCGGCTGGCGGTGAGCACGCTGTTGGCCGCGGCGGCGAACATGCCCCAGATGCCCCAGGAGTCGCCCCAGCCCTGCGCGCGGTTGAACCGGCTTCCACCGGTGCGGGCAGCGTCGCCGAACACGCACGCGACGGTCTCGGCGAGGCCGGCCTTGATCTGCGCGGCGGCCATCTGCACGAGCCCGCCCGCGGTCGCGCCGCCCATTGTCATGCTGCCGGCGACGAGCGGGTTGGCCCCGAGCTCCTCGCCGAGCCGCAGGAAGTTGAGCGAGCCCTCGGGGGCGGTGGTGCCGGGGAACGTCAGCAACCCGTCGAGGTCCTGTTTGGACAGACCGGCGTCGGCCAGCGCGGCCTTCACCGCGTCGACGGCGAGCGACAGCGACGTGGAGCCAGGGAGCTTGCCCTGCGGCGTTGCGCCGACTCCGACGATCGCGACGTCCTTCGCCATGTCCGTTGCCATCTCTCTCCTCTCGGTGTCCGGTCTAGCGTCCGGTGTAACGGGCGGGTCGGCCCTCGGTGAACGCGGCGCGGCCCTCGGCGCGGTCCGCGGTGTCCCGGATGAGTCCGAAGGCCGCGTGCTCGAGCTGCAGTGCCGTGCCGAGCGGCGCGTCGAGTCCCAACTGGACGAGCCGCTTGATCGCGCGCACCGACAGCGGCGCGTTGTCGGCGATGCGCTCGGCGATCGCCGTGGCCCGAGGGAGCAGTTCGTTGCTCGGGAGCACCTCGCTGACGAGCCCGGCGCGCAGCGCGTGGTCGGCGCCGATCCGGTCGCCGGTGAGCATCATCTGCATGGCGAGCGACCGGCCGACGATGCGCGGCAGCCGCTGCGTGCCGCCGGCACCCGGGATGCTGCCGACCCGGACCTCCGAGAGACCGAACTGGGCGTTCTCCGACGCGAGCCGGATGTCGCAGGCGAGCGCGATCTCGAGGCCGCCGCCGATGGCGTAGCCGTTGACCGCCGCGATGAGCGGGACCTCGGTGGTGAGCCCGGCGAGCAGGTGGTCGGTTCCGTTCGCGCCGAACAGGTCCGCGGCGAACGCGCGGTCCGGCTTCGGTGTCGCGGTGAGGTCGGAGCCGGTGCAGAAGGACCTGGTGCCGGCGCCGGTGAGGACGCAGACCCGGATGTCGGGGTCGGTCGAGACGCTCGCCCAGACCTGCTTGAGCTCCTTGCGCATCACCGGGTCGATGGAGTTGAGCTTCGCCGGCCGGTTGAGGGTGATCATCGCAACCCCTCCGTCAACCACCATGTCGACAGGCACCGCGCACCACCCCTCTCATCGCTTAACTGTACTGTATTGATCCATACAATCAATATAACCGTCGAGTGTGCCGTCGGACACGAGCTTGCTCGCGGCCCGCCACTTCGTGGCCAGCTCGCCGGCGTTCGCGGTCACCGGCAGCCCGGCGACCGCGACGCTCCGCGTTGCGCCGTCGGCGTACTCGGCGGTCACCGTCCCCGCCTCCGCGCCGCCCGGCGCCCAGCGCGGTGCCAGCGCTATCCGCACACGGTCCATGGCCTCGCGGACGGCCGGGTCGGCCACGCGCTCCGGCGTGAAGTCGGCGAGCCCGGGGCGGCCGGAGCGGAGCACGCACGCCAGCACGTATCGCAGGCTGTACCGCGCCTCGTCGGCGGTAACGGGCACGTCGAACCGAGTGCCCTCGGACGCGGCCGGCACACCGTCCACAGTGAACCGCCGGATCGTGCCGCGCGCGCCGAGCATCGTCGCCGCGCGGACCACCCGCTGGTGGTCGGCGTGGCCGGGCACGAGCTTCGCGCGGATCTCGGCCTCGAGCGGGACCGGCTGCTGGAGGTGGCGGTCCAGGTCCTCGAGGCCGGCCCGGCCGAGGCCGAAGAACGCCTCGCCGAACCCTTGGCGCGCCTCGAGGATGTCCGTGGCGCCCTGGTAGTCGCGGGCGGCGAGCCGGGCGGCGGTGAGGCCGTCCCGGGCCGCGGTGGCGGCGTGGGTGACCGCCGCGGTGGTGCCGTGGTTCGCGATGAGTCCGCCGGTCGAGGAGGCCGCGACGGCCAACGCGGCCACCACTTGGGCGCGGCCAAGTCCCAGCAGGACGGAGCACGCCGCGGTTGCCGCGATCGTGCCGAACACCGACGTGCCGGCGAAGCCGCGCTCGGCCTCGCGGTAGTTCCCGGCCCGCCACAGCGCGGCGGCCGCGTGGACGCCGACGCCGAACGCGTCGAGCAGCCGGTCCCGATCGCCGTGGTCGTGGTGGTCGTCCTCGGTCACGGCCAGCAGCGCGCCCCAGACCGGAGCGCCGGCCGCGCCGTAGCAGGCGGTGTCGTCCATCCCGGACGCGTGTGCGAGCGCGGCGGACCGCCAGGCCCCCCACGAGCCGCGGGGCGTCCCGAGCTCGTCGGCGAGACCGGTGACCGCGGCGCCGGACGGCGTGACCGCGCCGGCAACCGAGGCGCACAGGGTGTCGAGCCGGGACCGCGCGGCGACCTCCCGGCAGGCGTCGGGCAGTGGCCGGGCCGCGACCACGAAGTCGGCTAGGAGGCTTGTCGCTGCCACGCGTCACTCCCTTCCACGGTCGCGACCGCCGCGACGACGTCCTGTGTGGACCGCAGCGAGCGCCACGCCCGCTCCGCCCGGGCGACCCCGTCGGCGGGGAGGCTGCGGGCTGCGTTGTCGCGGAACTTCGCGGTCAGGTCCTCCTCGGGGAGCGGCACCTTCGGGCCACCCACCAGGTCCGACCGCGGGACGAACGCCTCGAGCACCCGGCCGTCGCGCAGCCGCACGGTGATCGGGTTGCCGCGGCGCTTGCTCGCCCCGCTCCCGGTCCACCGGGACACGACCTCGCCCCGCACCTTGTCCATCGCGCGCACGACCGTGGGATCGGCCCACCGCTCGTCGCGGAAGTCGTCCACTCCGAGCGAGCCATGGACCATGACCGCCGCCAGCGCGTAGCGGATGCTGAACTTCGCCTCGCAGCCGTCCGCGGGCGACGGGTACCGCAGCACCGGCGACGTCTCCGTCATCCCGTGCACGACCACCTCGTCGATCTCCTCGCCGGTGAGGTCGTGCGCCCGCGTCAGGTCCAGCAGCGCCGACACGGCGCTGTGGTTCGACCCGCAGCACGGGAACCGCTTGAGGAACAGTGTCCGCGCGGCCCGGAACGGGTTGCCGAGCCGCGCCACGAACGCCTCCGTGTCGAGCGCGCGGTGACCCACGAACGCCTCGAGGAAGCCGCCGCGCGCCTCGAACACCGTGTCGGAGCCGGTGCCGCCGCGGCGGGCGAGCAGCCCGGCCACGACCGCGTTCCGCGCGGCCTGGCCGGCGTGCAGCGGCTTCACCATCGTGCCCGTTGCCCGCCCGAGCCCGGCCGCGGCCGACGCCGCGATCGCCAGCGCCGCCGCGGTCTGCTCGGCCGAGAGCCCGAGCAGCCTGGCCACCCCGCAGGTCGTGCCCAGCACGCCGAAAACCGGGGTGGAGTGGAAGCACCGGTCGTACTGGTCGTAGCCGCCGCACAGGCCCGCGGCCACCTCGAACCCGACGCAGTGCGCGACCAGGACGTCCATTCCGGACACCCCGGACCCGAGGTGCTCGGCGACCGCAAGCAGCGCCGGCAGCAGCGGCGCGCTGGGGTGCCCGTACCCGCCCATGTCGTCGAAGTCGTCGCTGTGCGCGAACGTCCCGTTGGCGTACGCGGCGCTCGCCGCGTCCGTCCGGTACCCCGAGCCGAGCACCGAGCACCGTGCGGGCCCGCCCTGCTCGCGCACGTGGTCGTCGACGAGACGGCCGTGCGCGGACGTGCGGCCGGCGAGCAGCGCGCCGACGGTGTCGAAACAGGACCGTTCCACCGCGTCGAGGTCCGCGGCGGGAACGTCCCGGGTGGACACCACGAACTCGGCGATACCGCGCGCGAGGCTCATGCCGCCACTCACGCGGACGCCTCGGCGGTGCCGAACAGCCCGTCCTCGAGCCAGCCGCGCGCCCGGCCGCGGACCACCAGGGTGAGCAGCACCCGGATGTCGTCCACCTCGTCGAGCCGCTCGATCAGCTGCGCCGCGACCGCCCGGTCGTGCTTGGGCATCCCCGCGTGGTCCCAGCAGGTGTCGAACTTCTGCCGCAGCTCCGCGGTGGTCAGTGGCCGGTTCGGCGAGCCCGGCGCGTCGTCGACCCGGTGGCTGACGGTCCGCCCGTCGGCCAGCTCGACCCGCACCTCCACGAACCCGCGGCTGCCGGCGCTGCCGGAGCGGCCTTCCGGGTCGCCGGGGGAGCAGGCCGGATCCTCCACCGCGGACACCGTGTCCAGCAGGTTCTGGATCACCGGCCGGCGCACCGCCTCGTCGGTGAACGCGCCCAGGCCGAAGTCGCCGTCGTGGATGCCGACCGCGAGGACGTACTCCATGCTGAACTTGCCCTCGAGCCCGGTCGTCGGGCGGTGGCAGGGCAGCGGTCGCATCGAGCCCGGCGGGACGTGGGCCGCCACCGACACGACGCCCTGGCCGCCCAGGACGCCCTCGGTGCGCAGGTGTTCCAGCGCGTCGATCGCCCGGTGCAGCGCGTAGCAGCATGAGTACCGCTTGAACGTGATGCCCGGCGAGACGAGCGTGAACGGGTTGCCGAGCGACTCGAGGAGGTCCGACGCGTCGGACGCGTCCGAGCCGTAGACGTCGAAGTACGAGCCCGGACCGCTGATCGCGTGCTCCGCGCCGGTGAGCCCGCGCTCGGCCAGCACCGCCGCGGTGAGCCCGGCGGCGGCCGCCCAGCCGCTGTGCAGCGACTTGGTCATCGTGCCGAAGCCGACCCGCAGCCCGCTCGACATCGAGGTGGCGATGGCGAGCGCGTGCCGCGCGCGGACCCGGTCCAGGCCGAGGAGGTTCGCGACCGCGGCGGCCGCGCCGAACACGCCGATGGTGCCGGTGGAGTGCCAGCCCTTGTTGTAGTGCTCCATGCCGATCGCCTTGCCCAGCTTGGTCGCCACCTCGTGGCCGACCACGTAGGCGCGGAGCACGTCCGCGCCCCGGCGCGGCTCGTGGCCCGCGGTGGCGAGCAGTGCGGGCAGGACCACCGAGCTGGGGTGGCCGGGCATCAGCGAGACGGTGTCGTCGAAGTCCAGTGCGTGCGCGAGCGTGCCGTTGACGATCGCCGCGCGCTCGGGGCTCGTCAGCAGGTCCGTGCCGACCACGACCTGGCTGCCCGGTCCCGAGTCGCGCATCGCGGACAGGACGGGCGCGGCGAGCTCGCTGTGCCCGCCCGCGAACATCGCGGCGAGGGTGTCGAGCACGGCTCTCTTCGCCTGCCCCAGCACCTCGTCGGGGAACGTGGCGGCCACTGCGTCGGCTGTTGTGTCGGCGACGAACGCCGCCAGCCGCTCCTCGACATCGGTCATGCGAACAACCCCTGCGGTACGTAGAAGTCGAGTGTGTTGGTGACGAGGAAGAGGATCGCGGTCGCGGCGACCGTGCCGATGATCGAGAACAGCACGGACTGGCGGCCGGCGAAGCGCAGGACGCAGAACAGCCAGATCGGCATCCCGACGAACGCGCCGATGAGCACGATGACGAGCGCCAGCCCGACCATCCATCCGAGCCAGTAGGCCACGGACCTCAGGACAGCCAGATCGGTCGCCTCGTCGTCGTCCGCAGGCCCGGTGACCGGAGTGTCCGGCTCCACAGTGGACCCACCGGCGGCGGCCACCGGCGCGAGCCGCCGGCGGACCAGGGTGACGACGTCCTTGACGATGATCGCGACCGAGCAGATGACGCCGACGATCGAGACGAACGCGGGGAACCACATCGACGCCTCGTTGAACGTGAGCGCCTCGAGCCCCGCGTAGACCATGACCCCGAGCGTGAGGGCGGCCACCACGAGGCTCGTCCACACGGTGCCCGGCTTCACTTCGCGCTCCCGGTGGACTCGAGCACGCGTTCCCCGGCCGGCACCGGCACCGCCGGTGACCTCTTGCCGCGCGCCAGGCCCGCGAACAGCACCGCGATGATCGCGATCGCGATGGCGATCACGCCGGGCCGGGCCAGCCAGTCGAACTCGTAGCGGCCCATGGAGATCCACAGGTAACGTTCGGCGGGTGGGCCAAGCACGAAGCCGACCACGAACGCCGCCCGGGACCAGCCGGCCCGCAGGGCGAACCAGCCGAACGCGCCGATCATCAGCAGCATCGCGATGTCACCCCAGTCCCGGCCGTGCTGGTACACCGCGAGCACGACCGCGACGAGCAGGAACGGAACGAGCTTGCGGGCCGGGATGAGGCAGAGCTTCGCGACCGTGTTGCGCAGCGAGAAGCAGACCCCGGTGGCGAGGATGTTGGCCACCGCGAGGCTCCACACGATGGTCAGCACCACCGGCAGGTTCGCGTCGGACACCATCTCCGGCCCCGGCTGCAGGCCGACCAGCACCAGCCCGCCGAGCAGGACGGCGGTGGTGCCGCTGCCGGGGATGCCGAACATGATCGCGGGGATGAGCTGGCCGCCCTCCATCGCGTTGTTGGCCGCCTCCGGCGCGATCACGCCGCGGATGTCGCCCTTGCCGAACTTGTTGCGGACCCTGGCCATCCGGGCGGTGAGGCCGTAGACGATCCAGCTGACCGCGCTGCCGCCTACCCCCGGGATCGCGCCGAGCAGCGCGCCCATCCCGGAGCTGCGGACGATCAGCCCCGGCCGCTTCAGCGCCTCCTTCGCACCGTCGAACCGGCCGGTGGTGAGGTTGTCGGTGACCTGGCTGATGGGCTTGTTGCGCCGCAGCAGGTCGATGAACTCGGGCAGCGCGAACACCGCCATCGCGACCAGCGCGATGCTGAGCCCGTCGGTCAGGTACGGCCAGTCGAAGGTGTAGCGGTAGTCGGGGGAGGCGGGCGCCGCGCCGACCGTGCTCAGCAGCAGGCCGAACACGGCGGCGAGCAGGCCCTTGACCATCCGGCCTCGCGCCAGGATCGCCACCGTGCTGATACCGAGCAGGGTCAGCATGAACAGCTCGGGTGAGCCGAAGGAGAGGATCAGCGGGCGGAACACCGGCAGCACCGCGAACAGCACGGCCGCGCCGAACAGACCGCCGAGCATCGACGCGGTGAACGACGCGCCGAGTGCCAATGCGGCTTTTCCTTGCTTGGCAAGGGGATAGCCGTCCATCACCGTGGCGCCGGCACCGGCCGAGCCAGGCACGCCGACGAGCACCGCGGGGAACGTGTCCGAGGTGTGGTTCGCCGCCATGATGCCGATCATCAGCGCCATGGCCGAGCTCGGATCCATGCCGTAGACGAACGGCAGCAGCAGCGACATGCCGGCGACCCCGCCGAGGCCCGGTATCAGGCCGACGATCAGCCCGACCAGCACGCCAAGAGCGAGGTAGCCCAACCGTTCCAGGGTGAACAGGTCGGCCAGCGCCTGGAGAGCGATGTGGAGCATGGCGGTCCTTGTCCGTTTGGTTGTCCGTTGGCTTGTCCGTCAGGAGGGTGGCGGGCCGGCGGCGGGTGCGGCACCGCCGGCCCTGGCGTGCGTGCCTGGCGTCGGCCAGGCACTCAGAACTTGTAGTCCCAGCGATCGACCAGGTAGTCCTGCAACCAGTCGCGAGCCGCGGGGTCGGGCTTGGCCATGGCGGCGATGGCCGAGTCGAGGGCATCGCCGGTGAGCGGCTCGGCGCCCTGCAGCTCGTCGTCGAGCTTCTTGCGCGAGTCCGGGTCGGCGAGGAACTTGTCGATGCCTTCCTTGACCGCCTTGACCGCCTCGTCCGGGGTGTCGTCATGCAGCCACAACGCCTTGGACAGCGAGTCGCTGGAGGCGACCAGCATGTTGTAGGCCTCCCAGCCAGGACCGGACGCCGGCTCGTGGTAGATCGACTCGTAGAGCTCCGCCGGCGTCATCAGGTCGGGCAGCGTCTTCATCCGCTCGAGCTTGCCGTCCTGCACGAGGCCGGTGCTCATGATCGGCACGACCTCGCCCTTGTCCACCCGGGGCACGATGTCGCGCAGGTACGGCAGCACGCCGATCAGCGCCACGTTGGCCTCGTTGCGGTCGAACGCGATGTTGGCGTCGGCCGCGCCCTTGTACCCGAACAGCGGCTTGTAGTCGACCTTCAGCAGGTCCATCGCGAGGAGCTTGCGGAGGTCACCGCCGGACGGGGCCTGGCCGGCGAAGATCAGTGGCACCTTCGCGCCGCCGACGATCCCCTCCGGCTTGGTGATGCCGGTGTCCGAGCGGACATAGATGGCCGCGCCCGCCGGGACCCCGATCAGCGGGATCATGTCGGCGAACTCGTACTTCACCGCCGGGTCCTGGACCACATAGGACGAGTGGGTTCCCCCGGAGGAGACCAGGATCGTCGTCCCGTCGTGCGGTTCCCGCTCGGTGAAGTAGTTCGTGCCGGTGATGCCGCCCGCGCCGCCGCGGTTCTCCACGTACACGCTCGGGTTGCCCGGGAGGTACTGCTGCAGCAGCGGGGCGAGCAGCCGCGCGGTCGTGTCCGCGCCGCCGCCGGGGGCGAACGGCACGAGCAGCTTGATCTTCTTGCCTTCGTAGTAGGGCCCGTCCCCGGAGCTCTCGCCGCCGAAGTCCGCGCCGCATGCGCTGAGGGTGAACGCCACGATCGTCGCGAGGGCGACCAGCCGCCCTCGTCGGGTGCGCCCGCCGAGCCACCGAGCATCTTTGCCCTGTAACACGGTCACTCCTATCTGTCTCGGGGTTGGTCCGTGCTGCCACGGAGGATCCCTGCGAGCTCGTCCACATCGGACAGCTCGACGATGGTGGCGACCAGGTCGGCGACCCGGTCCTGGTCGGTGGCCGACAGCACGTCGCGGGTGCAGGAGGTGAACTTGCGCCGGATGTCGTCGTCGGTCAGCGCCGTCTCCGGCGTCCGGCCGCGCGGACGCTCCATCCGGGCCTGCCGGGTGGATCCGTCCGCGAGCGTGAGGTGGACCTCCGCGGCGAAGTGCTCCGGGCCGAGGCGGTCCGGGGGCAGCGGGTGCCCGTGCACCTTGTCCCGCGTCGCGACCACCGAGTCGGCGAGGATCGCGGTCGGGGTGAAGTCGTCGATGTGGACCTCCCCGTGCGCCACGGCGATCGCGACGGTGTGCTGAAGGCTGAACTTCGCCGCCAGCGGGCTGTCCGGCGCCGGCCGGTCGAGGTGGGCGAACCGGCGCGGGTGGATGTAGGC
Source organism: Actinophytocola sp. (assembly GCF_009379765.1). Lineage (GTDB taxonomy): Bacteria > Actinomycetota > Actinomycetes > Mycobacteriales > Pseudonocardiaceae > Actinophytocola. Next base: position 91,228 of record NZ_WHTD01000008.1, read on the forward strand.
GTCGATCCGCTCGATCGTGTCGTCCGGGCGCAACGCGTCGTGCAGCGTGATGGCCGCGTCGACCGCGGCGTGGGTGCCGCCGCAACACGGGTGCAGCTTGATCGCGATGCCCGGGTCCACGAGGTCCCACGGCGCGCCGAGGTGGTCGGCGAACTCGGTCAGGTCGTAGCTGTCGGGTCCGTTGTAGACAGTGCAGAAGCCTTGCGTCTCCTCGAAGGCCCGTGGGTTGGTGGTCGCTCCGGCCGCGACGAGCTCCGCGCACATGACGCCGCTCTGCGCGGCCCGGCCGACCTGCATGGGCTTGGCCATGGTGCCGAAGCTCGACTTCAGGCCGGACGACATGGCCGTGGCCAGACTCAGCACGCCCGCGCACTGGTCCGCGTCGAGCCCGTAGATCTTGGCGACCGCGGCCGCCGCGCCGAACACGCCCAGCGTCGCGGTGGGATGCCAGCCCTTGTCGTAGTGGGTGAAGTTGACCCCGCGGGCGATCTTGGTGGTGACCTCGATGCCCGCACACAGCGCGAGCAGGAGGTCCTTGCCGGTCGCCTTGCGGGTCTCGGCCGCGGCGAGCGCGGCGGGCAGGACCGCGACGGTCGGGTGGCCGCCCTGGGTGTGGCTGACGTCGTAGAAGTCCAGCGCGTGGCCCAGCGTGGCGTTGACGAACGCGGCGAGCTCCGGAGTGCCGCGGCGGCCGAGACCGAGCAGGCTCGCGGGGCCGGTGCCGTCCTTTCCGGCATAAGTGTCCACAACGGACACGACGGGTTGGCCGAGCGCGGCGAGCGTGACGCCCCAGCAGTCGAGCATGCTGCGGGTGGCGGTCGCGCGGGCGACCTCTGGTACATCGTCGAGCGAGACATCGGCCAACCATCGGCCGAGGACGTGGGACACGGGCTCCGTTGCCACGGGCGCTCCCTCGGAAGGGTCGCCGGCTCCCCCGGTTGCCGGCGATACACGGTGACGACATTGATATTGACCACATTGATACTGTCGATGCACTTAATCATGTAGCGGGACATGCGTCAAGCGCGGCATCAACGTTCGGGCCAGAGTGCTACACAGGGTTGTTGCGCAAAGATCTATGATATATCATCCCGTGGGACGGCGAGGCCCTGGCGGCGGTGGCCGAGGAGCCTCCGCGGGTTCGCTCCGTCCTGCTGATCGGCGAGCTGGCCGCGCACCTGGGTGTGCGCCCGTCGACGCCGCGCGTGTGGGAGAAGGCCGGGCTACTGCCTGACCCCCGACGAGCCCCGGGAACGGGCTACCGCCACTACGGACCCACCGAACATCCGCGATGCCCGGATGATCGACATGCTCCGCCGGGGCCGCTACCCGTTGCCCCGCCATCGCAGCCCACGAGGGCGAGTAAGGGATATCTGAGGCCCGGTCGGCCGGCCGGGACGACCACGCTCCACTCCGGACTGTTGGACTCGCGGGTTCTGGGGGTTGGACTCGCGGGTTCTCGGGGGTCAGGACGGGTGGTATGGCGGGTCGGGCTTGCGGGTCCCGTGACCGTCGGGCAGATCCAGGGCCTTCAGCGCGTAAGACACGGTCAGCGTGCTCTCGAAGTCCTCCAGCGAGCGGCCCAGCAGGCTCTCCACCTTGGCCATCCGGTTGATCACCGTGTTGCGGTGGCAGTACAGCAGCTCGGCCGCGGCGGCGGGCGACCGGTTGGTGCGCAGCCACGCGGACAGGGTCGCGAGCAGCGCCTGGCGCTCGCCGTCGGGCAGCCGCAGCAGCGGGCCCAGCACCACGTCGACGAGCCGGTCGGCCAGGTCGGGGGAGCGCACGAGCAGCGCCGCGGGCAGCCGGTCGTCGAGCCGGGCGATCGCGGCGTCGCCGGCGGGCAGGGTGCGCAACGCGAGTACGGCCAGCTCGTGGGCGGTGCCGACCTCGCCGAGCCCGTGCGCCCGCGGGCTGACGCCGACCCGGTCGCGGATGGCGGCGTGCAGCACGTCCAGCAGCCGGTCCGGGTCGTGGGTGGCCAGCGCGACGAGGCCGACGGTCTGGCGCGCGTGCGGCTGCCAGATCGACCGGACGCCGTTGACCGCGAGGAGGTCCTCGGCCGTGGCGAGGCCGGGCCCGCCGTCCTGGGCGAGGTCGGTGACGATCACGAGGTACTCGCCGCCGGGCGGCAGGTCGAGCTCAGCGGCGGCCTCCGCGGCGAACGCGGTGTCCCGCGCGCGGCCGCGGAGCAGGTCGGTGAACATGGTCAGCCTGCGGTGCTCGTCGAGCCTGCGCAGCCGCAGCTCGGTGCGCCGGTACGCGCGCGCGACGGCCGAGGACGCCTCGTCGACGACGGTCCAGACGGCGGCCGCGACGTCGACCATGTCGTCCCAGCAGATCGTGCCGTCCTCCTTGGCCACCTGGGCGAGCGAGCGCCACACCACCCGGCCGCCGATGCGGAACGAGCGGAGCACCGCTTCCAACGGCGCGCGCCGCTCCGCCCTCCTGGTGCCGGTGACGACGGCGGCGTCGAGCGGGTCGACCCCGGCCGGGACGATGTCGCCGAGCATCTGGAGGACGCGCTCGATGTTGTCCCGGCAGGACCGGCGCAGCTCGTCGAGCGAGACGAGCTCGGCGTCGACGTAGCCCGCGTTCTCGTCGAGGATCTCGTCGACGAGGTCGTCGGTGAGCGCGTCGAGCCGCAGGATCACCTGCTGGGTCAGCCGCCGGGTGAGATCCATGCCTGTCCAACGACCGAGTGGCGCCACCCGTCACGCCCTGCGCAGAACCGCCCAGAGTCCCCAGCCCGCCTCGGCGGTGACCGCGTCCCACTCGCGCCCGTCCGCGTCCGCGAGCGCCCTGACCACGGTGTCGACGGGCACGTGGTGCGGCGCGTCCGCGCCGAGCGCGTTGGACCACACGACCACACCGCCGTCCGCGAGCACCCTGGTGACCTCGCCGGCGAACAGCGGCGCGTCCCCGATGACGACGGCCGTGGCGGAGCCCTCGGCGACCGGCAGCCGCGACGCGTCCGCGACCACCCGCCACCGCGCTCGCGCCCTGCGCAGCATCTCGGCGGTGAGGTCCAGGCAGACGACCTGCGGCCAGACGCCTTCGGGTGTAGTTCGTCTGGAGTGAGGCGTGCTGGTCTGTGACCTGTGGGTTTCCGGCCCTGATCATGAAGGAGGGCTCCTTCTCGCTACGTTCTCAGGTGCTTACGCCAAGGACGTGGTCAAAGAAGGAGCCCGGGTGCCA
>NZ_WHTD01000091.1 GCF_009379765.1 Actinophytocola sp.
CCCCGGAATTAAATGTTGGGGTCACGTGGGGACCGGAACGTTCTGTTTGGTCACGTACTTGTGGCTGGCTTGCGTCACGTTCCCCTGAGGTACGGTTGGGACGCCCACGGCCTGATGTGACCTCGAGGGTCATGACTGCTCGGCACGTACCGGTGGTTGGGTCGCATCCCGTTCCCCTTGGGTGCGGTTGGCAGGCACGCGGTTCGTGCAGGCTCCCGCTCCGGGTCCGACCCTGGGCTCTCCCCTTGGGGGAAGGTCAAACCCCGCCCGCCCATCACCTTCCCGGCGCCACCGGAGTGGCGCCATCCGGCCAGGCACTGCGGCTCGGCCTCGTCGACCAGGTCGTCGTCAACCGTGTTCCCATGGTGTTCGGTGAAAGCGCTACCCGGGGCCGTCCAGCAGGTCGGAGTCCTCGCCGGCGGCGCGTAGCTCGTCGCGGACCACGCGGAAGGCCAGGCCTTCGGAATAGTCGCGGCGGGCCAGCATTCCTACCAGCTTCCGGATCCGGGCCGCATCGTCCGAGTCGGCCATCGTGCGGATTCGCTTGCGCACCAGCTGCCTCGCCCGTTCCTCCTCGGCCTCGGCGTCCACTGTGGCCACTGCCTCGGCGGCGACCGCGTCGTCGACACCCTTGCGGCGTAGCTCGGTGGCGAGTGCTCGCCGGCCGATTCCCTGGTGAGTGTGCCTGGATCGCACCCATACCTCGGCGAAGGCGCTGTCGTCGACGAGGCCCACCTCGTCCAGGCGGCTGAGGACCTGGTCGGCGACGTCCTCCTCGATCTCCTTACGCAGCAAGGCTTGGCGCAGCTCGGCCCGGGTCCTGGGCCGAACCGTGAGCAGGCGCAGGCAGATGTCCTTCGCCCGCTGGGCGGCGTCCACCTGCTCGGCGGCCGCCCGGCGCTCTCCGGAGGACGAGTCGTCGCCCGTCCTCCGGTGTCCTCGCCGCTGGTGGCGCGGCTCGGTCATCGGCTCAGAAGTCGACCGGGGCAGGGGCGGGCTCGGTGTCGGTGTCGTCGACGTCGAGCTTGGCGCCGATGCCGAGCTTGTCCTTGATCCGCTTCTCGATCTCGTTGGCCACGTCGGGGTTGTCGCGCAGGAACTTGCGGGCGTTCTCCTTGCCCTGCCCCAGCTGGTCGCCCTCGTAGGTGTACCAGGCGCCCGACTTGCGCAGGATGCCCTGCTCGACGCCCATGTCGATGAGCGAGCCCTCACGGCTGACGCCCTTGCCGTAGAGGATGTCGAACTCGGCCTGCTTGAACGGCGGCGCCACCTTGTTCTTGACCACCTTGACGCGGGTGCGGTTGCCGACCGCCTCGCCGCCGTCCTTGAGGGTCTCGATGCGGCGCACGTCCAGGCGAACCGACGCGTAGAACTTGAGCGCCTTGCCACCCGTGGTGGTCTCGGGGCTGTTGTGCACCATGACGCCGTCGGCCAGGTAGTTATGTGACCCCTCGACCTCGATATCGTAGCGGCTCATGATGGGATAGTCCGTCTTCGACGTGATCTCGGTGACCCGTGCAGGCATGAGTTGCATAGTGGGCTCGACGAACTCCGGCTCCACCTTGAACTGATCACGGAACCGCGGCAGCAGCTTGTACTCCATGGACGGGTGCACGTAAGGCGCCACCAGGTTCTGGAACCGAGCCGAGGCGGCGGTGAACTGCAGGACAGGCACTTCGCGAGCACCGCGAATGGTGAGCTTCACATCGAGGTCGTACATGTCCCGCAGGTACTCCACGAGTCGTTCCCGGGAACCCGGGCTCATCGCCTCGACACAGATATCGATCCGTCCGCTTCCTCCCCTGGTACGTTCCTGAAGCCCCTTGGAACGGAGCGAGAAAGACCCGTCGTCCATGTACCACACCGCGAGCGCCAGCGGGGTCAATGCCTTGAGGTAGTCCCAGGACAGGTGCTTCTTCCCGTCGCCGAAATAGACCGCCTTCCGCAACTCGCCGAGCTCCGCCAGTGGTGTGAAGTCCGCGAACGCCGCACCCTTCGCATTGGTTCGGCGGGAGTGCGGAACGTTCTCGAGCAGCGACAACTTCCATTCGAGGTAGGCCACCTGCTTGACTCCGTGCCCCATCCGCAACCGAGCGCTGTCGGAATCCGAGCGAAGCGGCTTCGAAAGTGCACTGTCTCCCATGAGCGAGCCGAGGATCACCTCCCACTGTTGGTCGCTGAGCAGGCATGGCTGAGCCAGCATCACCCGGTCGCCAACCTGGATATCGCCGGCTTCACGCCAGCCCCCCGGGGTGCGGATGAGGTGGTTGCGGGTCATGGCCAAGCTGGCATGTCCGCGCCCCGATCCCCCGCCAGCACGGTCGACCTTGAAGTGGAGGAATTCCTCGGTTTTACCATTGTTGAACCAGTTGACCACCTTGCGCGGAACGATGCGGTCGGTCTTCGGGTCGTACGACATCACCTCGACCGGCAACTTCTGGTTGACGATCTTGCCGAGCTTTTCCTGGGTACCATCTGCCAGCGTGACCTTGGTATACCAAGATCCACAGCCAAACATCACACCGATCTTCTCGCGCAGCTGGTTGATGAAGACGGCGGTGGTGCCGGAGTTGCTGAGCGCGCCGGCGAGCTTGCGCAGCGCCTGGCTCATCAGCCGGGCCTGCAGGCCGACGTGGCTGTCGCCCATCTCGCCTTCGATCTCCGCGCGCGGCACGAGCGCGGCGACCGAGTCGATGACGAGGATGTCCAGCGCGCCGGAGCGGATCAGCATGTCCGCGATCTCCAGCGCCTGCTCGCCGGTGTCCGGCTGGGACACCAGCAGTGCGTCGGTGTCGACGCCGAGGTTCTTGGCGTACTCGGGATCGAGCGCGTGCTCGGCGTCGATGAACGCCGCGATGCCGCCGGCCTTCTGCGCGTTGGCCACCGCGTGCAGGGCCAGCGACGTCTTGCCGGACGACTCCGGGCCGAAGATCTCCACGACCCGGCCGCGCGGCAGACCGCCGATGCCCAGCGCCACGTCCAGCGCGATGGAGCCGGTGGGGATGACCTCGATCGGCGCGCGGCTCTCGTCGCCGAGACGCATCACCGACCCCTTGCCGAAGTTCTTGTCGATCTGGGCGAGGGCCAGGTCGAGCGCCTTCGTGCGATCGGGTGCTGCTGGTGCCATCTGAGATCCACCTTGGTTGTGTCGAGACCGTTTCGAACTCACGCTGCCGACGCTACGGTCAGGGACCGACAATTCCGGACGACGGGGCCGATCTGTGGATCGACGACCCTGTTGTGGATAAGTAGGCTAGCCGAACGCTTGTTCGAGCGCGCGGCGACACGCCGTTGGTATCCTGCGCGGCTCGCGGCGGGGTCAGCGGCGGGTCAGCGGCGCTCCAGCGGCACCTCGAAGGTGTCGCACACGGCGCGCCAGATCTCCTTGGCGGACACCCCGGCCTCCAGCGCCTGGTCCACCGTGCGGTTGCCCAGCGCGCTGAACACGTGGTCGCGGGCGAGCATGTCGGCGCGGATCTCGCCGAACTCCTCGGCCATCATCTTGCGAAAGGCGGTGATACGCATCGACACCACCCTACGAGACCGGAAGAATGCCCGGCATGGACCTGTCACCGACCAGCCTGGAGTCGATCCTCCTCGAGATCGCCATCATCGTCGGGCTGATCGTGACGATCGTGCTGGGTGTGCGGGCGCTGCGTAACCGTCGTTAGCGCGGCTGGATGAGGTCCCAGCGGTTGCCGTAGAGGTCGAGGAACACCGCCACCGTGCCGTAGGGCTCGTGCCGGGGCGGCTCGGCGAACCGCACGCCGGCGGCCAGCATCCGCTCGTGGTCGCGGGCGAAGTCGTCGGTGTTCAGGAAGAGCCCCACCCGCCCGCCGGTCTGGTCGCCGACGCGGGCCTCCTGCTCCTGGCCGTCGGCCTTGGCCAGCAGCAGACCGGTCTCACGCGAGCCGGCCGGGGCGACGACCACCCACCGCTTGCCCGCACCCGTCGGGGTGTTCTCGCGCAGCTCGAAGCCGAGCACCGCGACGTAGAACGCGATCGCCTCGTCGTAGTCGCGCACGACGAGGGCCACCAGCCCGAGATGCGGCATGTCAGGTCCCCGGCTGGACGTTGTCGGCGAAGAAGTCGGCCAGCGTGTCCGGGGTGAAGTCGTCGCCGGACGCGCGCAGGTCGGTCTTGGTGAGCCAGCCGACCAGCGGACGGTCCGCCACGGTGAACACCAGCATCCCGGTGCCGCCGCTCACCCCCGCGCGAAACCGGCCGTCCAGCCCGTTCCCGCGCCAGTCGGCCTCGACGTGGCTGCCCTCGGTCATGTTGCCGAGCTGGACGTCGGCGACCTTCGCGGCGTCCCGCACCGAAGCCACGTGCGCGTAGCTGACCTGGTAGTCGTCGGAGAGCGCGCAGGAGACGTCCGCGCCGGAGTCCGCCTCGGCCGGGCGGCACTCGTCGCTGTCGGCGACCGCGCCGGCGAGCTGGCGCAGGCACCGGCTGAAGCCCTGGTTGTCGGTGTCGCCCTTCTGCTGGCAGTCCTCGGCGGTCGGCAGGTCGCCGGCCGGCCGGAGCAGGAACACCGCGCCCACCGCGGCGATCGCGAGCACCACGACCGCGGCGATGCCGAGCCACGCGGTGCGCCGGGAGGACCGGTTCCGCGGAGGCCCGGGCGGGGGCGCGACCCGGCCCGGGAACGCGGCCGGCAGCGGCGGTCCCGGCTGGAGCTGCGGACCGCTGGGCGGGCCGGTTGGCGGGCCGAGCGGGCGCGCCGGCGGCACGCCGGGTGGCGGCGTCGGCACGCCGGCCAGGTTGCGGGTGCGCAGGCTGACGCCCTCCTGCGTCATGTGGTGCGCGCCCAGCGCGACGGCGGTCTCCGGCTGGTCGAGGCTGGTGGGGACCACCCGCAGCTGCTCGGCGATCAGGGTCGCGATCAGCGGGATCCGGCTGGAGCCGCCGACGAGATAGATGCCGGCGAGGCGGTCCGGGGACAGGCCGGTGGTGCGGATCGTGCCCGCGAGGAGCTCGACACTGCGCAGCAGGCTGGGCCGGATCAGCGCCTCGAGCTCGACGCGGGTGACCAGGATGTCCGGGAACGGCTCCGGCAGCGGGACCTCGGTCTGCGGGTGCCGGGACAGCGACTCCTTGGCGGACCTGACGTCCTCGGCCATGGCCCGCCTGGCGCGGCGGTCCGCGGTCGACTCGGGGCGGAGCATGTGCTGCCAGCGGCCGGGGTCGCGGACGGACACCTCGCGGCCGACGTGCTCGAGGAGTGCCTGGTCGACGTCGAGGCCGCCGAGGTCGGGCAGGCCGGCCTCGGCGAGGACGGTGAAGCCGTTCTGGGTGGCCCCGACGACGGCGACGTCGAAGGTGCCGGCGCCGAGGTCGTAGACGGCGAGTGCCTGGCCGGGGCGCAGGTGCTGGCCGGGGAAGGAGGCGAAGTGCGCCGCGGCGGCGACCGGCTCGGGCACCAGGACCAGCGACGGGCCGAGCCCGGCCAGGCGCGCGGCGGCGAGCAGGACGTTGCGGCGGGCCGGTCCCCACTGGGCGGGGTGGGTCAGCCGAACCTCGTCGGGCTGCGCGCCGCCGAGCTGCCGGGAGGTCTCCTCGGCGACCCGGCGCAGGACGGCGGCGAGCGCGTCGGTGACCGGCACGACGACATCGCCGAGCAGCAAGGTCCCTTCGTCGACCCGGCGTTTGGGGTTGGGCTCGAACCGGGCGGGGTCCAGCCGGGCCCGCCGCTCGGCGTCCCGCCCGACGACGAGGTTCCCGCCGTCCGCCGCGAAGGCCGCCGACGGCATGGTCGCCGCCCCGTCGACCTCGACGACCCGAGGCGGCCGGCCGTGCGCCGACAGGACGGCAACTGTGTTGGAGGTCCCCAGGTCCACCGAAAGGACGGTCACAGCTCTCCCTCGCTCGGACCGCTACGCGTCCGGCAGGTTATCGAACGTGGACCCGAGGAGGGCCCGAGCCGCCGAACAGGCGTCGCCTCCGCCGGCGAGGTCCACATCGGCGGAGAGGCCGGCGTCGGGCTGGTACTGCACGCCCACCACGCAGCCGGACCCGGTCTCCTCGGTGCTGACGGGATTGTTGTCGAACTCCGTACCCGCCTCGGTGGAGCCCCGTGGTGCCCACCGTCCCACCGTGATGGTGGCCCTGGCCGGTTGCTCGGTGGCATCGGCGCTCTTCCAGGCACAGAGCTCCTGCGGGTCGCCGTAGGGCGGGCCGGTGACCGAACCGCCGCCTTCCAGCACGAGGTCGACGCCGAGCGCCGACCGGACGTCGTCGTCGACGAAGACGTCGCACACGACGCCGGCCTGCGGTATCTGCTTCGTGTGGAGGGCGTCCTCGTCGACCGACAGCAGGTACACGATCCGCCAGACACCCAACGCGGCAACGAGCAGCACGACCACGGCCGGAACGAGGATCGCCCACAGCGGCACCTTGCGGCGGTTCGCCGTGGCCGGCGCCGGTCGCGGCGCGAAGCCCGTGCTGTACCGCGGGGCCGCCCACGCCGGTGTGGGCGGCCTCGTCGGCCCCACCGGCCCCACCGGCCTCGTCGGCCTCGTCGGGGGTGCCGGTGGGCGGGGTGGGGGCGTGATGCTCGTGGTGCGGTCGTCCGCTCCGGCGACCGCGGGCGGGAGGTTCTCCGTGCGCGGGCTCATACCCTCGCGCGGAACGTGGTGCGCGCCGAGCGCGACGGCCGTCTCGGGTTGGTCGAGGTTGGTCGGCATGATGCGCAGCTGCTCGGCGATCAGGGCGGCCACCAGGGGGATCCGGCTCGAGCCGCCGACCAGGTAGATGCCCGCCAGGCCTCCGGGCGGCAGGCCCGCGGAACGCACGGTGGCCGCCAGCAGCTCCGTGCTGCGCAGCAGGTTCGGCCGGATCAGCGCCTCCAGCTCCGCCCGCGTGACCAGCACGTCCTCGAACGGCTCCGGCAGCGGCAGGTCCGTCTGCGGATGCCCGGACAGCGCCTCCTTCGCCGCCCGCACGTCCTCGCGGAGCGTCCGCTGCGCGCGCCGGTCCGCGGTCGACACGGGACGCATCAGGCGCTGCCAACCGTGCGGGTCCCGGTGCGACACCTGGCGACCGACGTGCGCCAGCAACGCCTGGTCCACGTCGAGCCCACCCAGGTCCGGCAGGCCGGCCTCGGCCAGCACCGTGAAGCCCGACCCGCTCGCGCCGACGACCGCGACGTCGAAGGTTCCCGCGCCCAGGTCGTACACCGCGAGCGCCTGGCCGGCCGCGAGCGCCTGCCCCGGGAACGACGCGAAGTGCGCGGCCGCGGCGACCGGTTCCGGGACGAGCACCAGGTTCGCGCCCAGGCCCGCCTGCCGCGCCGCGGACAGCAACACGTTGCGCCGCACCGGACCCCACTGCGCCGGATGCGTCAGCCGCACCTCGTCCGGCCGTGCGCCGCCGAGCTGGCGGACCGTCTCCGCCGAGACCTTGCCCAGCACCGCCGCGAACGCGTCGGTGACCGGCACGACCCGGTCGCCGAGCAGCAGCGTGCCCTCGTCGACGCGGCGCTTCGGGTTGGGCTCGAACCGGGCCGGCTCGAGCCGGGCCCTGCGCTCGGCCTCGCGACCGACGACCAGGGTCCCGTCCTCGGCCGCGAACAGCGCGGACGGCGTCGCCGCCGAGCCGTCGACCTCGACGACCCGCGGCGGCCGGCCGTGCGCGGCCAGCACGGCGACGGTGTTCGACGTACCGAGATCGACGGACAGGATCGACACAGCGCACCCCCACATACACTGACAGTTATCTCGTGCATGATGCCGCGCCCCCACGGCCACGTGCGGATGCGCGACCTCTAAACGCCGCCGTCGCTGCCGGGCTTGACGTGCTGGTTGAAGAAGTCGACCAGGTCGCCGCTCGAGGAGTCGGCGTCGACGTCCGTGCTCAGGTGCATCAGCACGCCGGCCACGGGCGAGTCGTCGACCTGGAAGACCAGCACGCCGTTGCCGTAGCCGATGTCGATCGCGTAGTAGGTGCCGGCCTGGCCGTCGCCGTCCCAGTCGCCCTCGTCGGTCTCGCCGCTGCCGGTGCCGAGGTTCTCGAACTGCTTCTTGATCGTCTCCATGTACTGCTTCGCGGTCTCGGCGCCGGACTGCTCGCTGCCGTCGGCGCTGTCGCTGGCACCGAAGTGCATGTACATGACGGTGTAGTCGTCGTCCATCGTGCAGGACGCCGTGGTGGCGCCGGGTGTCTCGATGGCCTCGCCGCCCATCGGGGTGGCGGCGCCCTTCTGGCAGTCGTTGTTGTCCACGACCGCGCCGGCGAGCTGGCGCATGCACTCGCTGAAGCCCTGGTCGTCGGCCTGCCGGTCGTCGCAGCCACCGGACCCGGCGGTGCCACCGCCGCCGCTGTCGCCGGAGGTGGCGATGAGGATGCTGACCGCCGCGATGACCAGCACCGCGACGACCGCCGTGGCGATGTACCAGCCCCGGTTCGACGAGCCGTTCGGCGCGGGCGGTGGCGGCGGCCGGAAGGACGGACCGGACGCCATCGCCGGCATCGGGTTCGGGCCGCTCGGCGGACCGGTGGGCGGGCCGGGTGGCGGGGGCGGCGGACCCTGGACCCGCTGCGGGCCGCTGTTCGGGAACGCGCTCGGCTTCGGACCGGGCGGCGCAGCCGGGCCCGCGGCGGCGAACCCGCCGGTCCGCGGGGCCACCACCTGCTGGGTGCGCTGCACGTCCTCGATGGTGTTGCTGATGTCGCTGGTGCGCATCGTGACGCCCTCCTGCGGCACGTGATGCGCGCCGAGGGCGACCGCGGTCTCCGGCTGGTCGAGGCTCGTCGGCACGACCCGCAGCTGCTCGGCGATGAGCGTGGCGATGAGCGGGATGCGGCTCGACCCGCCGACCAGATAGATGCCGACCAGCCGGTCCGGCGTCATGCCCGTCGACCGGATGGTGCCGGCGAGCAGCTCGACGCTGCGCAGCATGCCCGGCCGGATCAGCGCCTCCAGCTCGACCCGGGTGACCAGCACGTCGTCGAACGGCTCCGGCAGCGGGACCTCGGTCTGCGGGTGCCGGGAAAGCGACTCCTTGGCCGCCTTCACGTCCTCGCGCAGCGCCCGCTGCGCGCGCCGGTCGCCGGTGGACACCGGGCGCAGCAGCGACTGCCAGCGGCTCGGCTGGCGGTGCGAGACCTGGCGGCCGACGTGCTCGAGCAGCGCCTGGTCGACGTCGAGACCGCCGAGGTCGGGCAGGCCGGCCTCGGCGAGCACCACGAAGCCCTTCTGGGTCGCGCCGACGATGGCCACGTCGAACGTGCCGGCGCCGAGGTCGTAGACGGCCAGCGCCTGGCCGGGGGCGAGCGTCTGGCCGGGGAAGGAGGCGAAGTGCGCGGCGGCGGCCACCGGCTCGGGCACCAGCACCAGGTTGGAACCCATGCCGGCCTGGCGTGCGGCGGACAGCAACACGTTGCGGCGGACCGGACCCCACTGCGCCGGGTGGGTGAGCCGGACCTCGTCCGGCCGCGAGCCGCCGAGCTGGCGGGAGGTCTCGTCGTTGACCCGGCGCAGCACACCCGCGAGCGCGTCGGTGACCGGCACGACCTGGTCGCCGAGCAGCAGCGTGCCCTCGTCGACACGGCGCTTCGGGTTGGGCTCGAACCGGGCAGGGTCCAGCCGCGCCCGCCGCTCGGCGTCCCGCCCGACCACGAGATGTCCGTCCTCGGCGGCGAAGACCGCGGACGGCATCATCGAGGCTCCGTCCACGTCGACCACCCGCGGTGGTCGGCCGTGTGCGGCCAGCACGGCGACCGTGTTGGACGTGCCGAGATCCACCGACAGGACGTTCACGTCTCTCCCCTCGTCCGGCCCCGCCCCCGCGCGACCGCCACGGACGGTGCCCGCTTGCTGTCGAAGATGCTGCCATGACCGCCGACACCATGGGACAGGTCCCACACATCAGGCTGTCCGTCGTCGGTGTACTACCCGGCGTGACGACCGGCCGGGTTCAGAAATTGTCGGTGGGTCGAGGCACCATGGGTCTCGTGAGTTCCTCCGCTCGTCCCGATGTGCTCGACCTCTTCTCGCCGGCCACCAGGCAGTGGTTCACCGGCGCCTTCGCCGCGCCCACCGAGGCGCAGTCCGGCGCATGGTCGGCCGCGGCGGCGGGTGAGCACGCGCTGGTCGTGGCGCCCACCGGGTCGGGCAAGACGCTGGCGGCGTTCCTGTGGGCACTCGACCGGCTGGCCACCCGCCCCCGGCCGGCGGAGCGGACGCGGCGCTGCCGGGTGCTGTACGTGTCGCCGCTCAAGGCGCTGGCCGTCGACGTGCAGCGCAACCTGCGTGCCCCGCTCGCCGGCATCGGCCAGGCCGCGCGCCGGCTGGGGCTCGCCGAGCCGGGCATCACGGTCGGCATGCGCACCGGCGACACCCCCGCCGACGAGCGCCGGTCGTTCGCCCGCACGCCGCCGGACGTGCTGGTCACCACGCCGGAGTCGCTGTTCCTGCTGCTCACCTCGGCGGCTCGGGAGTCGCTGCGCGGGGTCGAGACGGTCATCGTCGACGAGGTGCACGCGGTGGCCGGCACCAAGCGCGGCGCCCACCTGGCGGTGTCCCTGGAGCGGCTCGACGAGCTGCTGCCCGCGCCGGCCCAGCGGATCGGGCTGTCCGCCACGGTCCGGCCCATCGACGAGGTCAGCGCGTTCCTCGCCGGCACCCGGCCGGTCCGGGTGGTCGCGCCCAAAATCGGCAAGATCATCGAGATGAAGGTGGTCGTCCCGGTCGAGGACATGACCGAGCTCGACGGCCCGCCGCCGCTCGAGGGCCCGGTCACGCCCGACCCCGACGCGCCGCTCTCGCTGCCGTCCGGCCTCGGCACGCTCGAGGAGATGACTGGGGCGCCCGGCGGCACCCGCAGACCGTCCATCTGGCCGGCGGTCGAGGAGCGGGTGCTGGAGCTGGTCCGCGCACACCGGTCCACGATCGTGTTCACCAACTCGCGCCGGCTGGCCGAGCGGCTCACCTCCCGGCTCAACGAGCTCGCCGCCGAGCGGCCGGTCTACCCGGTCGACGTCGGCCGCTTCCCGGCCGAGGCCATCGCGGAGTCCGGCTGGGCGGCCGGGGTCGAGACGCCCACGGTCGCGCGGGCGCACCACGGGTCGATGTCGCGCGAGCAGCGCACCTCGGTCGAGGAGGCGCTCAAGTCCGGGCAGCTGCCGTGCGTCGTGGCCACCTCGTCGCTGGAGCTGGGCATCGACATGGGCGCGGTCGACCTGGTCATCCAGATCGAGGCGCCGCCGTCGGTCGCGTCCGGCATGCAGCGCATCGGCCGCGCCGGGCACCAGGTGGGCGCGGTGTCCCGGGGGGTGATGTTCCCCAAGTTCCGCGGCGACCTGGTGTCGTGCGCGGTGGTGGCGGAGCGGATGGCCGAGGGCGCCATCGAGGCCATGCGCTACCCGCGCAACCCGCTGGACGTGCTGGCCCAGCAAGTCGTCGCCATGGTGGCGCTCGAGCCGTGGCCGGTCGACAAGCTCACCGCGCTGGTGCGCCGGGCGGCGCCGTTCGCCGCGCTGCCGCAGTCGGCGCTCACCTCGGTGCTCGACATGCTGGCCGGCCGCTACCCCAGCGAGGAGTTCGGCGAGCTGCGGCCGCGGATCACGTGGGACCGGATCAACGGCGAGCTGCGCGGGCGGCCGGGCGCGCAGCGGCTCGCGGTCACCTCGGGCGGCACCATCCCCGACCGCGGGCTGTTCACCGTGATGACGCCGGCCTCGGAGTCGGGCGCGGGCTCGCGGGTGGGCGAGCTCGACGAGGAGATGGTGTACGAGTCGCGGGTCGGCGACACGTTCCTGCTCGGCACCTCGTCGTGGCGCATCGAGGACATCACCGCCGACCGGGTCATCGCGGTCCCGGCGCCGGGCGAGCCCGCGCGGATGCCGTTCTGGAAGGGCGACGCGCCGGGCCGGCCGCTGGAGCTGGGCCGCGCGCTGGGCAAGTTCCTGCGCGAGCTGTCGAGCATGAAGGAACCCGCGGCCCGGGAGCGGGCCACCCGGGCGGGGCTCGACGTGCTGGCGGCCGACAACCTCATCGCCTACCTCGCCGAGCAGAAGGAGGCCACCCGGCACATCCCGGACGACCGCACGCTGCTGGTCGAGCGGTTCCGCGACGAGCTCGGCGACTGGCGCCTGGTCGTGCACTCGCCGTTCGGCGCGCAGGTCAACGCGCCGTGGGCGCTCGCCATCGGCGCGCGGCTGCGAGAGCGGCGCGGGGTCGAGGCCCGGGTCGCGCACTCCGACGACGGCATCGTCATCCAGCTGCCCGACGCGGTCGACGTCGACGGCAAGGACATCCACGCCGCAGCCGAGGACATCCTGCTCGACCCCGAGGAGGTGGAGCAGGTCGTGGTCGCCGAGGTGGGTGGCTCGGCGCTGTTCGCCTCCCGCTTCCGCGAGTGCGCCGCGCGGTCGCTGCTGCTGCCGCGGCGTGACCCGCGCAAGCGCACCCCGCTGTGGCGCCAGCGGCAACGATCGGCCCAGCTGCTGTCGGTGGCGGCCAAGTACGAGCGGTTCCCGGTGGTGCTCGAGGCCATGCGGGAGTGCCTGCAGGACGTGTACGACGTGGCGGGCCTGCGCGAGGTGATGACCGACGTGCGGTCGCGGCGGATGCGGGTGGTGGAGGTCGAGACGCCGTCCGCGTCGCCGTTCGCGCGCAGCATGCTGTTCGGCTACGCGGGCATGTTCCTCTACGACGCCGACCAGCCGCTGGCCGAGCGGCGGGCCGCGGCGCTGTCGCTCGACAGCTCGCTGCTGGCCGAGCTGCTCGGGTCCGAGGCCATCCGCGAGCTGCTCGACGCCGACGTGGTGGCCGAGGTCGAGCGGTCGCTGCGGCGGCTGGATCCCGACCGGGCGGCGCGGCACGAGGAGGATGCCGCCGACCTGCTGCGCTTCCTCGGTGACCTGTCCGCCGACGAGGCGGCACTGCGCGGGGTGCGGGCGGAGTGGTTGGCCGAGCTCGAGCGCCAGCGCCGGGTGATCCGGGTGCGGATCGCCGGCGAGGAGCGCTACCTGATCATCGAGGACGCCGGCCGGGTGCGCGACGCGCTGGGCACGGCGTTACCCGTCGGCGTGCCGGAGGCGTTCACCGAGCCGGTCGACAACCCGCTCGCGGATCTCCTGTCGCGCTTCGCCCGCACGCACGGACCGTTCCCCGCCGGCGAGGTGGCCGTCCGGTTCGGGCTTGGCGTCGCGGTGGTCAGCGGCGTACTCGACCGGATGGTCGGCACCGGGCGACTGGTGCGCGGCGAGCTGCGACCACTTGCGGGACACCCGCACCCGGGCATCGGCGGCGCCGCGTCAACCGAGTACTGCGACGCGGACGTGCTGCGGCGGCTGCGGCGGGCCTCGCTCGCCAAGCTGCGGGCCGAGGTCGAGCCGGTGGAGCCGGCGGCGCTCGGCCGGTTCCTGCCCGCGTGGCACGGGGTCGGCAAGCGGTTGCGCACCGCGCCAACGGCCGACGACGTGCTGTCCGTCGTGGAACAACTGGCCGGGGCGCCGTTGCCGGCCAGCGGGTTGGAGTCGCTCATCCTGCCGTCCCGGCTGCCCGGCTACTCCCCCGCGCTGCTCGACGAGCTCACCACCGCCGGCGAGGTCACCTGGTGCGGCACCGGGTCACTGTCCGGTGGGGACGGCTGGATCGCCGTCGCCCCAACGGATGTGGCCGACCTGCTGCTGCCCGAGGTCGAGGCGGTCGTCCCGGACACGCCGCTGCACACGGCCGTGCTGTCCGCGATGGACGGTGGCGCGCCGTTCTTCCGGCAGCTGGCCGACCGGGTCGGCGCGGTCATGGTCGACGGCGGCGCGGACGTTCCGGCGGACGCGGATGTCGTCGCGGCTCTGTGGGATCTGGTGTGGGCGGGTCTCGTCACCAACGACACCATCGCGCCGCTGCGTGCGCTGGTGTCGGGTCGGGGTGCGGCACACAAGCCACGCAGCTCCACGCCGCGCGGCCGCTATGCCCGGCTGCGCGGCGGCCGCCCGGCAGTGGCGGGCAGGCTGCCGAGCCGCACGGGTCCTCCCACGGTGGCCGGCCGGTGGTCACTGGTCACCACGCGGGAACCCGACCCCACCCGCCGGGCGCACGCCCGCGCCGAGGCGTTCCTCGAGCGACACGGCGTGCTCACCCGGGGCGCGCTGGGTACCGAACGGGTGAGCGGCGGGTTCACCGGGGTGTACAAGGTGCTGCGGGCGATGGAGGAGTCCGGCCAGATCGTGCGCGGCTACGTGGTCGAGGGCCTCGGCGCGTCCCAGTTCGCCGCGCGCGGCGCGGTCGACCGGCTCCGCGCGCTGTCCCGTTCGGACGGTGACCCGGCCACGGACGAGACGCCGTCCCGGGTCCTGGCCGCCGCCGACCCGGCCCAACCGTACGGCGCGGCGTTACCGTGGCCCGACCCGGTCGGCAGCGGCAAGAACGCCGGAAAGCACCGTCCGGCAAGGAAAGCCGGCGCGCTGGCGGTCCTGGTGGACGGCCGGCCGGTGCTGTACGTGGAGCGAGGCGGCCGGTCCCTGCTGTCGTTCACCGAGGAGGACGCCCCGTTGCGCGCGGCCGCGGAGGCGCTGTCCCGTGCGGTGCGCGAAGGCTGGCTGGGCCAGCTGGCCGTCCAACGAGCGGACGGCGAGGTGGCCCTGACCTCCAACCTGGCCGACATCCTGCGCGACGTCGGCTTCCGCGCCACGCCGAAGGGTTTACGCCTGCGCGCCTGACCCCGGCCACCGCGCCGGCAGCCGGGGTGAGGCACCGCGGGGGTCACGAGTCGGTCTTGGTCACCGGGGTGTAGCTCAGCACGATCAGGCCCGTGCTCTGGGTCTCGACGCCGTTGAGGGTGAAGCTCACCTGATCGCTGTCGCGGTACAGCAGGTCGGTCGGCTTGGCCTTGCCGGACAGCACCGGGTGCAGCCAGATCCGCAGCTCGTCGAGCAGGCCGTTCTCCACCAGCAGGCGGGTCACCTGGCCGTAGCCGTACTGCAGGATGTCGCCCTCCTGCTCCTTCAGCGCGCGGAGCTCGGCCACCGTGTCGCCGCTGCCGCCGACCACCGTCGTGTTGGTCCAGGTCGGGTCCTTCAGCGTCGTCGAGACGACGTACTTCTTGATGCTGTTCATCCGGTCGGCGAACTCGTCGGCGCCGGTCCGCGTGGACCACGCCTGCTCGAAGCCCTCGTAGGTCTCCCGGCCCATGATCAGCGCCTGGCTCATGTACAGCTGACCGGTCGCGGCCCGCCGGGCCTCGTCACCGAAGTAGGCGAAGTGCCAGTCCTGGACGTTCTGGACGTCGCCGTCGAGGGTCATGTACGTGGCGTTGACGATCTTGCCCATCGGAATCTCCTCCGCTCCCGAGCCGGGCCCGCGCCGGCTTCCTGCCCATGCGTCGAGCGGGCGGGACCGGATTCGACACGTCCCGCGGAGAACTTATCCGCGACCTTCCAGGGCGGCCAGCCGCAGCTCGAGCTGGTCGATCCGGGAGCGCAGCAACGTCACCTGTGCCTCGACGCTGACCTCGCGCTCGGCCCGCCGCTGGATGCGTGGCGACCGGGCCGCCCGCTCGACCACCGCGTCGAGCGGGACCAGGCGTTGCGGGCCGTTGGGGCCGTCGACCAGCCGCGACCGCAGCTCACCGTTGCGGTACCAGGAGCGCAGCGCCGACCGCGACACCCCGGTCTCCTGCTCGGCCTGCGCGAGCGTGACCCACGGGGTGTCCTCCAGCTGCGCGAACAGCTCCAGCTCGTCCCGCCAGCGCGAGAGCCGGTCGTCCCAGTCCGAGGCAGTCATACGGTCACCATATCAGTGCCACTGTATTGACAGGGTTTTCCATGGGGCGGAGCATCTGAGGCATGTTCGAGCGATTCACCGACAGCGCGCGCAGCGTCGTCGTCATGGCCCAGACCGAAGCCAGAGACCTCATGCACGGCCCATCGGCACCGAGCACGTGCTGCTCGGCCTGTTCCACTCGCAGACCGGGATCGCCGCGAGCGCGCTGAACCAGCTCGGCATCACCGCCGAGATGGTGCGCGCCGACGTCGTCGAGATCGTCGGGGTGGGCAAGGAGGAGCCGAGCGGGCACATCCCGTTCAGCCCGCGCGCGAAGAAGGTGCTCGAGCTGGCGCTGCGCGAGGCGTTGCGGCTCAGCCACAACTACATCGGCACCGAGCACATCCTGCTGGCGCTCGAACGCGAGGGTGGCGGCGTCGCCGCCAAGATCCTCGCCAACCACGTCCAGGACACCGGCGACATCCCGCGGACGGTGATGGCGCTGGTGGACTCCGGCGGCACGTCGAGCGGCCCGGCCCGGCCGAAGCGCACCAGCGCGGCCAACGAGGTCGTCGCCGCCGCCGAGGCGCTGGCCGGCGAGGCTCCGATGGGCAGCCACCACCTGCTCGAGGCACTCATCCGCGCCGACGGCAGCATGGCCGCCACCGTGCTCACCCAGCTGGGCATCAGCCCGGACGCGGTCGCCGACAAGGTCGACGAGCTCGACGCCGACGTGACCACCGACGCGACCCCGCAGGAGACCGCCGCCCGCAAGATGGAGCTGCGGGTCGACGGCGACGAGGTGCACCTGGTGTTCCGCGACGAGGGCACGGTCGGCCTGACCAAGTCCGTGCAGGAGCTCACCGGCGGCGGACCGATCCGTGCCACCGGCCCGCTCGCCGGCCAGTTTGTTCCACTGTGGACACAGACCAACGAGCTGCTGATGGCGCTGCTCCGGACGCTCAAGCCGGAGGGCGAGAGCAAGGACGTCGGCAAGGCGGCTCTGCTGGTCCGCCGGGTGCTGCACGACCGGCTCCGCCGCCGCCAGCCACCGGCCGACGCGGGCTGACCGGACGGCCACGCAATGACCGCGACATGACCACGCCTGCCGCCGAGCGGGTGCTCGAGCACTGCGCGGAGCCGATCCGCCCGCTGGCCCGCGCGGTGCGTACGGTCGGCTCGGTGCAGCTGGCGCTGGTCTCCGGCCTGATGATCCAGTGGCTGACCGACGCCACCGAGGTGCTCACCGGCCTGCGCACCCTGCTCGGTGCCGACGGGTAGGTCAGCGCGGGGTGAGGACGCAGAACTCGTTGTCCTCCGGGTCGGCCAGAACCTCCCAGCGGACGTCCCCCTGACCCACGTCCACCGGACGGGCACCCAGCTCGGCGAGGCGGGCGACCTCGGTGGCCACCGAGCCGTCGGGGTAGGGGGCCACATCCAGGTGGACCCGGTTCTTCACCGGGTGCGGCGCGGCCGAGCGGATGAGCTCCAGCCACGGGCCGCGGCCGTCCGGGTCGCGCAGTGACGCGTACTCCACGCCCGTGCGCTCCACCGGCCAGCCGGTGGCCGCCGACCAGAACTCGGCCAGCGCGGTCGGCGAGGCCACGGCCGCGACGACGGCGGCCACCGCACCCGTCGACGCGTACTCGGGGCGCGGCTCCAGCACGCAGAACTCGTTGCCCTCCGGGTCGGCCAGAACGAACCACGGCACGTTGCGCTGACCGATGTCGATCCGCTCGGCACCCAGGGCGAGGGCGCGGTCGACGACGGCCATCTGCTGGTCGGGCGACGCGCTGGCCAGGTCGAGATGCAGGCGGTTCTGCACCGTCTTCGGCTCGGGGACCGGGACGAAGACCAGGTCGAAGCGCCACCCGTCGTCCGGCGGCGCCTGCACGTCGACCTCGTCGGGCTCCGCCAGGCTGACCCGCCAGCCGAGCAGGTCGCACCAGAACTGGGCCAGCGCGGGCGGATCGGCCGCGTCGACGACCACATTGACCAGTCGGGTGGACATGATCGAGACGCTAGCCGAGACCACCGACATTCAGTGCGTGGCCAGCCGGAGCAGGTGCCACAGCTGGGAGACGCCGGCGCGGTCGCCGTCCGGCGTGGCGGTGAGGATCGGGCGGCGGCCCCACAGCCACAGGTACATCCCGGTGGGGTCGCTGGTGATCGTGGCGTCCGCCCGCTCGTCCGGCTGCGCCTGCCACGACGCCGTGCCGGTGGCGGTGATCCGCGCGATCCAGCGCCGCTTCCCCGCGACCACGGCCACCTCGCCCGCCCAGGAGTTGGTCACGCCCAGCACCCCGAGCCGGTGGGTGAACCACAGCGACAGGATCTCGTCGATGCCGTCGAACGCGATGTCCTCCGCGATGCCGCCGACCGTCATCCCTGCGGCCGCCTGCTGGACGTCGATGCGGTGGACCGTGCTCTCGTGCGCCATGCGCCTGCGCCAGAACCCGTAGGTCTGGTCGAGCGGCCACCAGGTCGGGCAGCCCTCCGCGGGGTCGTGCGCGGACAGCTCGTCGAGGAGCTCGCGGAGCCCCACCCGCAAGTAGTCCTCGACCGACTGGTCGCCGTCGGGCGCGCGCTGCCAGCGGGTGGGCACGTCGCCGCCGGAACGCAGCCACGACACGACCATCCGGTAGACGCTGCCGACGTGCCGCACCGTCTCGCCCAGCGTCATGCCCGGGGCGTACGTGACGACGGTCTCCGGATCCACGCCGCGCGCCGACGACGCCAGCAGCTCACCCTCCACCTCCAGCACCTCGAGCAGGCGGCCGTGGTCGGCCAGTGCCCGACCGGTCATGGCGTGCCGTGGATCGCGCGCACGACCAGGTCGAGGAACTGCTCGGACTGGCGGACCAGGTCGTCGGCGGTGCGGTCGGTGACCGCGCGGGTGATGCCGGCCTGGACCGACGCGCGGGTGGCCGAGCAGGACGCGAAGAACGCCGCCCACTCGCGCAGCTCGGGCGCCACCGAGGCGAGCAGCGTCCACACGCTCATGGGACGCGAGCGCGCCCGGTGCGGGCGGCCGCGCATGGCGAGCAGCGCCGCGGCGGCACGCAGCGCGGACAGGTACGCCTGGGCGAACCGCTGGGCCGGGTCGGCGTCGCGAGTGGCGTCGGCGAGCCCCCGCTCGGCCTGGGAAAGCAGGGTGAGCGCGGTCTCCGGCACGGTCACGGGCTCGTTGTCGAGATAGTCCAGAGTTGTGGTCACCTGACGCCTCCTCGCGGGCCAAAGCCGTCACCTGGCGTGACGACATGCCGTGGGGAAGCCGGCGGCGCTCGGTGGTGAGGCGCTTCCCCCGCCCCACCACCGAGCTCAGCTCGAACGTGTGTTCGAACAGTTCGAGCTTAGCTCCGGGCACCGACAGACTCAACCTCGACCGGGATTTTCAGCGGCGACACACGCCACACCTGTGCTCTGATGTGCCCATGACCTCTCTCGACCACCCCTCGATCAGCAAGTTGTCCTCCGCACTGCGCGAGGCCGGGCTGCCGGCCGCCGCCGACGGGATCCGCATCCTGGCCGACGAGGTGCGCACCGCCGCGGCCGCGGCGGCCGCGCTCGGCGTCCCGGTCGGCGCGATCGCGAACAGCCTCGTGTTCCGCGCTACCGAGGGTGACCGGGTCTTCCCGTTGCTCGCGCTGACCTCCGGCGCGCACCGGGCATCCGTGGTGCGGTTGGCGACGCTCGCCGGGGCGACGTCGGTGGGCCGGGCGGATCCGGCGTTCGTGCGGGAGCACACCGGTCAGGTGATCGGCGGGGTGTCGCCGGTGGGGCATCCCCGGCCGATCACCACGGTGGTCGACCGGGCGCTGGCCGGGTACGACGTCGTGTGGGCCGCCGCCGGGCACCCGAAAGCCGTGTTCCCGACGACGTTCGCCGAGTTGGTGGAGCTGACGGGGGGCATGGCTGCGGACGTCGCTGCCGAAGAGGAGAATCCCGTGTCGTGACCGCGGTTCCACCACGGGTCGAGCGCTTCATCGACCTCAGCCAGGACGAGTTGCGGGCGCGGCTGCCCGAGGCGCTGTCGCTGTACGTCACGGCGATGCGCTACCCGACCGGCACCGCCGAGCAGCGTGCACCGATGTGGCTCGCGCACATGCTGCGGGCGGGCTGGCGCTGCGTGGCCGCGCTCGACGCGGAAGGCGCGATGATAGGCATCGCGTACGGCTACCGCGGCGCCACCGGCCAGTGGTGGCACGAGCAGGTGCGGCGCGGCATCGTCGAGCGGTCGGGCCCGGAGTTCGCCGACTCCTGGCTCGACGACTACTTCGAGCTCACCGAGGTGCACGTCCGCCCGGCCGGCCAGGGCCGTGGCGTGGGCGAGGACCTGCTGCGCCGGCTGCTGGCGGAGGTCCTGGCGAGCAAGGTCCTGCTGTCCACGCCGGAGGGCCCGTCCCGCGCGTGGCGCCTGTACTACCGGATGGGCTTCGTCGACGTGCTGCGCCACTACCGCTTCACCGGCGACCCGCGCCCGTTCGGCGTGCTGGGCCGGACCCTCCCCCTCGACTGATTCGGCGTATCGGCCGGTCCTCGAAAGCGTTGACGACATGCGCTGGGCCGGCGCCGGCGATTCGCCGATCACCATTCGGAGGCGTAACCAAAGAACTCCGCTCGTGCGGGCGGGCTCGGCGTCAGACGACCGCCAGGGCCGGCGGGGGTCACAGCGCCGCCAGCCGCTCGCGCATGGTGTCCAGGCCCATCTGGCCCATGCGCAGCGCCTGCATGTGGAAGTGCTTGAGGTCGAACGCGGCGCCCGCCCGGGCCCGGGCGTCGTCGCGGGCCGACAGCCACAGGCGCTCGCCCAGCTTGTACGCCGGGGCCTGGCCCGGCCAGCCGAGGTAGCGGTCGATCTCGTCGCGGACCAGGGCCTCCTTGGCGACCGTGCGGGTCAGCATGAACTCCAGGCCGAGGTCCGGCGTCCAGCGCGCACCCTCGTGGAAACCGGTGCCGCTCGGGATCTCCAGCTTCAGGTGCATGCCGATGTCGATGATCACCCGCGCCGCGCGGAAGAGGCTCTCGTTCAGCATGCCCAGCAGGTCCCCGTCGTCGGAGAGGTAGCCGAACTCGTCCATCAGCCGCTCCGCGTACAGCGCCCAGCCCTCGCTGTAGGCCGGCACCCACGCCAGCAGCCGCTGGTACTTGTTCAGCCGCTTCGACTCGTACGTCGCCGTCGCGATCTGCAGGTGATGGCCGGGCACGCCCTCGTGGTAGACGGTGCTGACCTCGCGCCACGTGGTGAACTCGTCCTCGCCCGGCGCGAGTGCCCACCACATCGCGCCGGCGCGGGAGAAGTCGTCGGACGGGCCGGTGTAGTACGCACCGCTGCCACCGCCGGGCGGGGCGATCTTGCAGTCGAGCCGCATGATGTCGTCGGGGATCTCGAAGTGCGCGTCACGCAGGTCGGCGAGCGCCTGGTCGGACAGCCGCCGCATCCACTCGCGGAGCGCCGCGGCACCGCTCACCTTGTACCGCGGGTCGAGGTCGAGCACACCGGCCGCCTCGGGGACGCTCGCCCCCGGCTTGATCCGCCCCGCGACCTCCTTCATCTCGGCCTCGATCCGGAGGAACTCCGCCCAGCCCCACTCGTAGGCCTCCTGGAGATCCAGCCGCGCGCCCAGGTACATCCGCGACCACAGTCCGTAGACGTCCGCGCCGACCGCGTCCTCGGCCGGCGCCTGCGCCAGCAGCTCCTCCCGGAGGAACTTCGCCAGCTCCGCATACGCCTGCCCGGCCACGGCCGCCCCGGCGTCGAGCTCCGCCCGCACGGAGTCGTCGGGCGCCCCGGCGGCCATCGACGCGAAGAACGCCGGCTCGTCGCCCAGCCCGGCCCAGGTCGAGCACTGGTCGGCCACCTTGGTCACCTGGCGCTGCGCCGACACCCTGCCGTTCGCGGCCGCGTGCCGCAGGCTCTCCCGGTAGCTCGCGAGCGCCTCGGGCACGGCCGACATCCGGGTGGCGACCGTGCGCCACGCCTCCGGCGAGTCGGTCGGCATCAGGTCGAACACCATGCGCAGGTCCTGCGCCGGGCTCGCCAGCACGTTCAGCGACGCGACGGTCAGCCCCGCGTCGTAGACCTCCCGCTCGATGCCGAGCCGCTCGGTGAACACCGCCTTCGCGTCCCGCTCGCCGTCGTCGGCCGGCTCCTGCTCGCCCACGGCGCGCAGCGCCGTCGCGATCAGCTCGGCGCGCGCCGCGTGCCCGTCCGGGGAGAGGTCGGGCAGCCGGTCGTCGTGGTCGGTGATGCCCAGCGACGTCGCCACGGTCGGGTCGAGCCGGACATAGTCGTCCACATAGGAGTCACAGATGCGGTGTACGGGGGTGTCCATCCCGGATGTCATGGTCCGGACGGTACCCAACCCGGCACGTCGATTTCGAACGGGAAACCGCCTGGTGTCCGCGACTCGACCGGCGGCTGGCAGGATGTGCCGGTGCGCAGCGCTCGCCGAGATCAGGTTCGCAGGGGGCTCGGGCTCATCGTGCTGCTCGGCGTCATGGCGGCCACGCTCACCGGCTGCCTCCGGGTGCACGCCGCGCTGGCGGTCTCCCAGGACGACGTGATCTCCGGCAAGCTCGTCATCGCCGCGCTGCCGGTCAGCAAGGACGACGACGGGCCGAACCTCACCGTTCCGCCCGAGCTCGCCGACAGGGTGAGCACCGAGCCCTACACCGCGGACGGCTACGTCGGCCAGAAGGTCACGCTGAGCGGGGTGAAGTTCGCCGACTTCAGCACACTGGTGGAGTCCATCTCCACGATGCGGCAGTTCCGGATGTCGTTCCGCCGCTCCGGCGGCCTGGTCTCCCTCGCCGGCTCGATCGACCTGACCCGGGTGCCCCCCGACCGGGCCGACGTGCAGGTCAAGGTCGCCTTCCCCGGTCAGATCTCGCGCACCAACGGCGACAACATCGACGGCACGATCAGCTGGGCACCCAAGCCGGGCGCGGTCACCGAGTTCGCCGCCACCGCGCAGTACTCCAACGCGCCCGGGGTGTCCTGGACCCAGTGGGTGGCGATCGTCGGCGGCGGCGCGGTGGGCGTGGCCGTGCTGGTGGTCCTGCTGGCGCTGTTCACCCACCGGCGCAACCTCAGGCTCGAACGGGCCCAGGCCCGCCGGGCTTGACCGACGCGCCTCAGCCGACCGGCCGTAAGTTCGCCTGCGTGTCGGGCCTGCTGGGCACGAGGCCGAGCCGGTCCACCATCTCCTTGGTCGCCTTCGACCGGTTGAACGTGTAGAAGTGCAGGCACGGCACGCCCTCGGCGAGCAGCCGCTCGGACAGCTCCGCGGTGACGTCCATGCCGGCCGCGCGGAACGCCTTCGGGTCCTCGGCGAGCGGGCCCAGTCGCTCCGTGAGCGAGGCCGGCACCTGGGCGCCGGACAGCTCGACGGTCTTCGTCAGGATCTTGGGCGTGGTCAGCGGCATGATGCCGGGCAGGAGCAGCGTGTCGCAGCCGCGTGCCGCGACCCGGTCACGCATCCGCAGGAAGTCGTCGGCCTCGAAGAACAGCTGGGCGATCGCGAAGTCCGCGCCGGCCCGCAGCTTGCGGACGAGGTACTCGGTGTCGGTGTCCACGTCGGCCGAACGCGGGTGGCCGTAGGGGAACGCGGACACGCCGACGCAGAAGTCGCCGAGCTCGCGCACCAGGCGCACCAACTCCTCGGCGTAGGCCAGGCCCTCGGGGTGCCGCACCCACTCACCCATCGGGTCACCCGGCGGGTCGCCCCGCAGCGCGAGGACGTTGCGCACGCCCAGCTCGGCGTACCAGCCGATGACGTTGCGCAGCTCGGCGACCGAGTGGTCGACGGCGGTGAGGTGCGCCATCGAGACCAGCGTGGTCTCCCGGACCACGCGGCCGGTCGTGCGGATGGTCCGGTCGCGGCTGGACCCGCCCGCGCCGTAGGTGACCGAGACGAACGCCGGGTCCAGACCCTCCAACGACCGGATGGAGTTCCACAGCCGCTGCTCGTCCGCGTCATCCCGCGGAGGCATGAACTCGA
Source organism: Actinophytocola sp. (assembly GCF_009379765.1). GTDB lineage: Bacteria > Actinomycetota > Actinomycetes > Mycobacteriales > Pseudonocardiaceae > Actinophytocola. The sequence continues at coordinate 23,713 of NZ_WHTD01000091.1, forward strand.
CGGAGAACACCGGCCGGTCACCCGGGATACGCGCCACCACCGAAGTCATGGGCTCCAGGGTAGTAAAGGCGCGTATGGCGCAACTCGGCCACCGGCAGAGCACCAGCGGACCCCCGCTGGTACGCGGGCCGAGCCGACCACGCACCATGGTCCGCGTGCCCCCGGCTCCTGATCTCCCCACCGCCGTCGACCGGTCGATCGACACGGCGGTGCACCTGCATGTCGAGGACTTCCTCGCCCGCTACCTGGCCGAACGCCGCGCCGAGCTGCCCGAGCTCGCCCGCACCTTCGCCCAGGCCGTCGACACGCTGTCCGACTTCGCGCTGCGCGGCGGCAAGCGGCTGCGGCCCACGTTCGCCTGGTGGGCCTGGCGCGCCGCGGGTGGCGAGCCGGACGGGCCGCGGGCACAGGCGGTGCTCCACGCGGTCAGCGCGCTCGAGCTGATCCAGACGTGCGCGCTCGTGCACGACGACATCATGGACGCCTCCGAGCTGCGCCGCGGCCGCCCGACCGTGCACGTCCGGTTCACCGAGGCGCACCGGGCCGGTGCCTGGCTCGGCGAGCCGGAGCGGTTCGGCATGGCCGCCGCGATCCTGCTCGGCGACCTCGCGCTGGCCTGGGCGGACGACATGTTCGAGAGCGCCGGGCTGGAGCCGGACATGCGGGCGGCGGCCCGCGGGCCGTGGCAGGCGATGCGTGCGGAGATGTTCGCCGGGCAGTACTTGGACGTGCTCGCGCAGGCCGAGGGCGACGAGTCGGAGGAGCGCGCGCTCGGCGTGGCGCGGCTCAAGACGGCGGCCTACACGGTGGAGCGGCCGCTGCACATGGGCGTCGCGTTCGCCGGCGCGGGGCCGCGCACGGTCGAGGCGGTGAAGACGTTCGGCACGGACATCGGCGTGGCGTTCCAGCTGCGCGACGACCTGCTGGGGATGTTCGGCGACACCGAGGTGACCGGCAAGCCGGCCGGTGACGACCTGCGCGAGGGCAAGCGGACGCTGCTGATGGCGCTCGGCATGGACTTCGCCACCCGCGCGGGCCGCGGCGCCGACGCGGACCTCATGCGCGCGGCACTGGGTGACCCCTCGCTGCGGCCGGAGACGCTCGCCCGGGTGCGGGAGCTGCTCGTCGAGGTGGGCGCGGTCGACGAGCTGGAGCGGCGGATCGACACGCTGAGGTCCTCGGCGCTCACCGCGCTGGACGGGTCCGACCTGACCGACCCCGGCGTCACGCGCCTGCGTGACCTGGCCCTGGCCGCCACCCGGAGGGATCGATAGCGAGCGGGAGTGACGGAGCGTTCGCTGTCTGGACGCGTGAGCGAGAGTGACGGAGCGTTCGCCGTCTGGACCGTGAGCGGGAGTGACGGAGCGTTCGCTGTCTGGACGTAGGAGAAGCGCAGGCGCGTCAGCGCCGAGCATCGCACGGAGGAAGACAGCGAGTAGCGGAGGAACGAAGCGAACCATCGAACACAGCGCCAGCGCCGAGCATCGCACGGAGCGAGTCATTGGACGGCGGGGCAGCGAGTAGCGGAGGAACGAAGCGAACCATCCAACACAGCGAGCGGGAGTGACGGAGCGTTCGCTGTCTGGACGAAGGAAGACGGCGAGTAGCGGAGGAACGAAGCGAACCATGGGCACCGTGCGCGTGAGGTCCGTCGCGGGCCCGACCGATCACGTCGTGGTCGTCGGGGCCGGGCTCGCCGGGCTCTCGGCCACGCTGCACCTGCTCGGCGCCGGCCGGTCGGTCACCGTGCTGGAGTCCGCGCCCGGTCCCGGTGGGCGGGCCGGGTCCGCGACCATGGCCGGCTACCGGATCGACACCGGCGCGTCGGTGCTGACGATGCCCGAGCTGATCGAGGAGGCGTTCGCCGCGGTCGGGACGTCGATGGCCGACCGGCTGACGCTCACCAGGCTGGATCCCTCGTACCGGGCGCGGTTCGCCGACGGCTCGTCGCTGGACGTGCACGCCGACGCGGACGCGATGGCCGGCGAGGTCGCCCGGTTCGCCGGGCCGCGGGAGGCCGACGGCTACCGGCGGCTGCGGTCCTGGCTGACCGAGCTGTACCGGCTGCAGCGGGACCGCTTCATCGGCGCCAACTTCGACTCGCCGCTGGACATCGTCGGCCCGCAGCTCGCCCGGCTCGCCGCGATCGGCGCGTTCGGCAGGCTCGGGCCCGCGGTCGGCCGGTTCCTGTCCGACGAGCGGCTGCGCCGGGTGTTCTCGTTCCAGTCGCTCTACGCCGGGCTCGCGCCGCACCGGGCGCTGGCCGCGTACGGGGTGATCGCGTACATGGACACGGTCGCCGGGGTGTACTTCCCGCGTGGCGGCGTGGGCGCGGTCGCCTCGGCCATGGCCGACGCGGCCACCGACGCGGGCGCCTCGGTCCGGTACGGCACGGGCGCGGCGTGGCTGGAGCGGACCGGGTCCCGGGTGACCGCGGTCCGCACCTCGCACGGCGAGCGGATCCCGTGCGACGCCGTGGTGCTGACACCGGACCTGCCGGTCAGCTACCGGCTGCTCGGCGGGGCGCCACGCCGGCCGGTGCGCCCGCGGTGGTCGCCGTCGGCGGTGGTGCTGCACGCCGGGGTGACCAGGAGCTGGTCGGAGCTGGCGCACCACACGGTGTTCTTCGGCGACGCGTGGGCGCGGACGTTCGACGAGATCCTGGTCCGGGGCCGGCTGATGAGCGACCCGTCGCTGCTGGTCACCCGGCCGACGGCCACCGACCCCGGCCTCGCGCCGGCCGGGCGGGAGCTGGTGTCGGTGCTGGCGCCGTGCCCGAACACCGCGGTGGGCCGGATCGACTGGCCGCGGGTCGGGCCCGCGTACCGGGACGAGCTGGTCGGGGTCCTGGAAGCCCGCGGGCTCACCGGACTCGGCGCGTCGGTGGAGGTGTCGCGGCTGGTCACGCCGGCCGACTGGGAGGCGGCGGGGCTGGCCGCCGGGACGCCGTTCTCGCTGGCGCACACGTTCCGCCAGACCGGCCCGTTCCGGCCGAGGAACCTGGTGCGCGGCGCCGGCAACGTGGTGCTCGCGGGCTGCGGGACGACCCCGGGGGTCGGCGTCCCGCCGGTGCTGGTCTCCGGCCGGCTGGCCGCCGCCCGCATCACCGGGACGGGCAACCCGCCGCGGACCCTGTCGAGTTCTGGTCGGCTCGTGGCGACAACCCCGTAGGGGTGCGCGACCACTTTTGGGCAATCGTGGCCAAGCCGTCAGGTGGATCCCCAACACGTCGGGTCGCGGAGTTGAGATACTCCTCGCCGAGTGCGTGTGTGCGCCGCCGGCGAACGACGGGCGGCGCGGATGGGGAGTCACGATGCGGCGACAACAAGCCTGGCACCCGACGATGGCGGCCGGGCGCCGTCGGGTCATGCTCGCGGGACTGCTGGCCGGGGCCGCGTTCGCGGTCGCGGGCTGCACCAACGCGGTGGCCGGCGCGCCGTCCGGGGTGGACATCGGGCCGCTGACCACGGCCGAGGGCGCCGCGGAGGCGCTGGTCGACTTCGCGGAGGCGGCCTCCGTGCACTACACCGGCTCGCTGGTGGCGGGCGACGGCGCGGAGCTCACCGTGGACGTCAACGCGACGCTCACCGGCGAGGTGTCCGGCAAGATCACCGTCAACGGCCTCGTCGCGGACGTCCTGCTCGTCGCCGACACGCTCTACCTCAAGGGCGCCGCCGACTTCTGGAGCGGCATGGTCGCCCGCTTCGGCGTCACCTCGGGCGACGGCAGCGCGCTCGCCGGGCGGTGGGTGAAGCTCCCGACCTCGCTGATCGGTGTCGAGTTCAGCGAGATCTTCACCCCGGACGTGGTCAGCCAGGCCGCCGGCAAGGTCGAAGGCGCGGCCGGCCGGACCGAGCTGACGAAGAACGCCAAGGAGAGCGTCGCCGGCGTCGACGCCTACGTGGTCGAGGTCGAGGGCGGCACGGTGTACATCGCCGCCGAGAAGCCGCACGGGGTGCTGCGCTTCGAGCTGGACAAGCTCGGCAGCGCGGACACGACATCGGTGACCGACGTGGTGCTGGACGTCGCGGACAGCTCGCCCGGGGTCGTGGCGTTCTACCAGTCGCTGGACAAGGCCGCGGCCGGGCTCAACACCGCGGTCGACGCGCTGACCGGCGTCGAGCAGGGCGCGCACCGGTTCGAGGCGTGCGGCGCGCCGAGCTGCTCGCTGGTCGTGGACATCAAGAACACGGCGAAGTCGGCCGTGCGGGTGCACCTGAAGGCGGACTGGACCGGTGACGGCAAGGCGCTCGGCAGCTGCGAGGGCAACGCCGGGCCGGTCGCACCGGGCGCGGGCGGCAAGATCAGCTGCAAGATCGCGACGCCGCAGTGGGTGAGCTTCTACCAGACCGCCAACTCGGTGCCCGGCACGCATCCGTACGGGGCGCAGTGGTCCGCTCTCGTGCTCGCCGACCCGCCGGACCTGGCCGACCTCAAGACGCGGGCCACCGCGAAGCCGGCCTCGGCGGACGACGCGAAGACCGACGGCAGCTACGCGCTGTACCAGATCTCCTACGCCGGCAAGGTGTGGAAGTACGGCGTCGTGCCGAACCGGTACTGGCGCGACCACGCCGCCGAGCAGCTGCGCGGCTGCCTGGCCAGCACGAAGTCGGCCTGCTCGGCGTCGCTGGTGACCGCGACCGAGGACCCGGTGTCGGCGCACGCGCTGGCCGCGCAGCTCGTGGCGAAGCACGAGGACGGGTGCCCGGCCGGCCAGTGGGTGAGCTGCCCGCGTTGAGCTCCGAGCTGGCCGCGGCCTACCGGGCCTGCCGGCGGATCAACGCGCGTCACGGGCGGACGTACTTCCTCGCGACCCGGCTGCTGCCGGCGGACCGGCGTCCGGCCGTGCACGCCTTGTACGGCTTCGCGCGACTGGCGGACGACATCGTCGACGCCACCGTCGATACCGCTGTCGGCGCCACTGCCGGGGACAGGGCTCGCGCGCTGGCCTCGCTGTCCCGGTCGCTCTCCGACGTGTTCGACGGTGGGGTGCCGTCGAGTCCGGTGCTGGTGGCGCTCGCCGACACGGTGCGCCGGTACGGGATCTCCCGCGCGCTGTTCGACGCGTTCCTCGACTCGATGCGGATGGACCTGACGGTCACCGGGTACCGCAGCTTCGCCGAGCTGGCCACGTACGTGCACGGGTCGGCCGAGGTCATCGGGCTGCAGCTGCTGCCGGTGCTGGGGACCGTCGGGCCGGCGGCGCGGGCCGCGCCGCACGCGGCCGCGCTGGGCGAGGCGTTCCAGCTGACCAACTTCCTGCGCGACGTCGGCGAGGACCTCGACCGGGGCCGGGTCTACCTGCCGGCCGAGCTGGCCGCGTTCGGGGTGGACCGGGCCCGGCTGGAACGGGCGCACCGGTCCGGCCGGCCGGACCCCGCGGTGCGGCGAGCGCTGGCGCACCTGGTCGCCTACAACCACGCGGTGTACCGGCGGGCCGAGCCGGGGATCGCGTTGCTGCGCCGCGAGTCCCGGCCGTGCATGCGCACCGCGTTCACGCTGTACCGGCGGATCCTCGACGAGATCGTCGCGTCGGACTACGCCGTGCTCGGCCGGCGGGTGGCGGTACCCACCCACCGACGGCTCGGCATCGCCCTGCCGGGCCTCGTTCGTGCGGTGGCGAGCCGCGCCGGACGCGCCAACGCCTGACTCGCGGGTCCCGAGCGTTGGACTCGCGGGTCCCGAGCGTTGGACTCGCGGGGTGGGTCAGAGGGCCAGGGCTTGGGCGCGGCGCTTGACCTCTCGGCCGCCCGTCGCGCGCAACGCGTCGATGGGGCGGCCGGGGAGGGTGTCGTCCGGGGTGAACAGCCAGCGCACCATCTCCTCCGGTGCGAAGCCGGCGTCCGCCAGAACCGTGATGGTGCCGGGAAGACCCTTGACGATCGCGCCGTCCGTGGTGAGGAAGTCGGCCGGGACGCACAGCACGCCGTCGCGGCGGACCGCCACCAGCTGGCCGTCCCGCAACGCCTGCCGCACCTTCGTCACCGGTAGGCCCAGCCGCAGCGCCGCATCGGGCAGTGGCAGCACCTCAACCTGGGGGTCGAGCACGTCGTCGGCAGAAGGTGTCGCACTCACGCCTCTCACGATGCCATACCCGCGACCGTCCTGCCGGGACGTTTTCGGCGACTTTCGGGCGGCGGGCATTACGGAATCGCCGGCTTCACCACGCGCCGTGGACGGGCTCCGTACCATCACGGGCGTGGACGAAAGGGGAGCCCGGCTCATCGGTGCACTGCTGGAACAGCGGTACCGGGTTGACGCGCTGCTCGCGCGCGGTGGCATGTCCTCGGTCTACCGCGGCCTGGACACCAGACTCGACCGTCGGGTCGCGATCAAGGTGATGGACGCTCGGTTCGCCGACGACCGCACCTTCGTCGACCGGTTCGAGCGGGAGGCCAGATCCGCGGCCAAGATCCACCACCCGAACGTCGTCGCGGTGCACGACCAAGGAGTGGACCGGACCGTCGACGGCAACCTGGTCTACCTGGTCATGGAGCTGGTCGACGGCGGCACGCTGCGGGACCTGATCAACGAGCGCGGCGCGCTGGACACCCCGCTCACGCTGTCGATCATGGAGCCGGTGCTGGCGGCGCTCGCCGCGGCGCACCGGGCCGGGCTCGTGCACCGGGACGTCAAGCCGGAGAACGTGCTGATCGGGCACGGCGGCGAGCACGGCACCGCGGTGAAGGTCGGCGACTTCGGCCTGGTCCGGGCCGTGGCCAGCGCGGGCACCACGAGCTCGAGCATCATCCTCGGCACGGTCGCCTACCTCTCGCCGGAGCAGGTCACCACCGGCGCCGCGACCGCCCGGGGCGACGTGTACTCGGCCGGCATCGTGCTGTACGAGGCGCTCACCGGCGTCACGCCCTACACCGGCGACAACCCGCTGTCGATCGCCTACCGGCACGTGAACGACGACGTGCCGGCGCCGGGCGAGCGGCTCACCGGGCTGCCGCCCGCGCTGGACGAGCTGGTCGTGCGCGCCACCCGGCGCGATCCGGCGGCCCGCCCGGCGGACGGGGCCGCGTTCCTGCAGGAGCTCGTCGCGTTGCGCGCGCAGCTGTCCGTGCCGGTGGTGCCGGTCCCGGTGCCCGAGCCGACCATCCAGGACCGCACGGTGCCGGTCACCCCGGTCGACCAGGCCCGCGCGCTCACGCCGCCGCCCACCGACGACCCGGAGGCCACCTCGGGCGGGCTGAATGTCGCCGACCTCGGCCAGCCGGCCATGGCCACGAGCAACGCCACGATCGTGCGCCAGGCACCGGCGGGCTTCCGGGCGATGGGCCCGCAGGGGACCCGGGCGATGCTGCGCACCGACCTCGACCAGGCCCAGCCGCGGCCACCGCAACCGCCGGTGATGCACCCCAACCTCGGCTCGCCGAGCGTCGGCTTCCCGGTGCCGCCGATGCCCCCGCCGCCGCGCAAGCCGAGCCGGGCCCAGCGGGGGATGCCCCCGCCGAAGCGGAGCACCAACATCGTGCTCTGGAGCATCGTCGTCGTGCTGGTGCTGGCGCTCGCCGGCACCACCACCTGGTGGTTCGCCTCGGGTCGGTGGACCACCGTGCCGAACGTGGCCGGCCAGCAGGCGACCAAGGCCCAGACGGTGTTGCGGGACAACGACATCGAGGCCGACATGACCCACGTGTGGGACAACGACGTCGACGCGGGCCTCGTGGTCCGCACCGAGCCCGGCGCGGGCCGGGACGTGCTCCGCGGCGACAAGGTCAAGCTGGTCGTGTCCTCCGGCCCGCCTCGGGTGCCGGACATCGAGCCCGGCACCAGCGTCGACGACGCGAAGCAGGCGATCAAGGACGCCGGCCTGCAGCCGGGGCTCGACGACGGGCTCAACGACTTCAGCGACGACGTGCCCGAGGGCACGGTGCTCCGGCTGGATCCGGAGGGCGGCACCCAGCTGCGGCTGAACGAGCGGGTCGACATCGTGCTCAGCAAGGGCGCGGAACCCAAGCCGCTACCCGACCTGCGCAACAAGACCAAGGACGAGGCGTTCGCGGAGCTGACGAACCTGGGCCTGCAGCCGGTCGAGGGAACGGCCGCGTTCGACCAGGACATCGAGGGCGGCCGGGTCATCGGCACCGACCCGCCGGCGGGCACCGTGGTGAACGGCGACAGCCAGCAGGTCACCGTGGTCCTGTCGAACGCGGTGACCGTGCCGGATGTCAACCAGAAGTCCCAGCAGGAGGCCGAGGCGACGCTGCGCCAGCTCGGGCTGGACGTGGAGGTGCAGAACCTCGGCGGTGGCGGTGGTCCGGTGCTCGCGCAGAACCCGCCCGCCAACAGCCGGGTGCAGCCCGGAACCAAGATCGTTATCTGGACAGTGCCCTGACCAGCCCGAACGGGTGAGAACGGCCGACGTCGCACGGGCTTGACGCGTTGACCATGCGAGAGGACCGCGACGCCGTCCCCGACGCCGACGTGCTCGCGGCGTGCGTGGCCAAGGCCTGCACGACGCCGCACGAGCACGCGTAGGAGCGCGCCTGGTGTCCCCCACCGGGGGACACTAGGACCGGAGCATCTCCGCCACGAGGAACGCCAGCTCCAGGCTCTGCTGGGTGTTGAGCCGCGGGTCGCAGGCGGTCTCGTAACGGCCGGACAGGTCGGCGTCGGAGATCTCCTGGGCGCCGCCGAGGCACTCGGTGACGTCCTCGCCGGTGAGCTCCACGTGGATGCCGCCCGGGTGGGTGCCCAGGTGGCGGTGCACCTCGAAGAAGCCCTGCACCTCGTCGACGATCCGGTCGAAGTGGCGGGTCTTGTAGCCCGTCGACGACTCGTGCGTGTTGCCGTGCATCGGGTCGCACTGCCAGATGACCTGGTGGCCCGAGGCGGTGACCTTCTCGACGATC
>NZ_WHTD01000248.1 GCF_009379765.1 Actinophytocola sp.
AGTGCGTCGAACTCACCACCACTGGCCGCGGTGTACACCGCGAGTTGTTCCAGCATGCGTCCCTCGGCCTGCCAGGACAGCCGCGCCAACCCGAACGCCGTCGCCAGCGGCGCTGCCTCCGGGGAAGCATCCTCGGGAAGCACCACAATCGGTTCGCACATATGCTCAGTCTACCGAAGACCGTGCGCGGTTTCCGTTGTGCAGCAACGGTTTCACCCCATCGAGGTGACACTTACCCGCCGTGTTCGCAGCTGAAACTCAGATCAGGTCAGATCATGACGATCAGGCACGCTGTTGGCGGTGCCTTCTCCTGTTCCGCGTGACCGCGGCAGATCAGGCTCACGTCGTCTTCATGCCGAACACCATCTGGCCAGTCCGCGGGCGTCCGCCAGACTCATCCCGGGATCACCAGAACACCCCCGGTCTCGGTGCCGCCAAGGTTGTTTCGACACCTCAGCAACGACTCGCCCGCGCTCGTCTTCCTAATCCCTACCGGACGCATGACCCGCGCCTTTCCTCATCGCTCACCACGACGGTCTTCAGCCAACGAGCATGAGGCGGTGTGAAACGTCCCCCCGCACGGCGGCTCCGAAGGGCCAAACCTTCATCGGTCACGCAGCACCGCATCGATCAGCTCCTCCAACATCAAGCCCCTCTCCGCGTTCAGGACGCGCGCCGGCACAACAGGACCACCGACCTGACCAGCAAACGGTCACCGATCGCCTACGACCACCAACACCAACGTCACGGACTCAATCGCCTAGCCGGCACGCCGGGCCACCAGGAACGTCGGGGCCAGCGCGAGCACCCCGCCGAAGATCGCCACCAGCGCGTACCCACCCAGCCCGAACAACGCGCCGGCCAGGAGACTGGCCGCCGCGGACGAGCCCCACACCACCGCGTCGACCACGCCCTGCAGCTGGGTGCGCTCCGCCGCCGGCAGGTCGCGCGAGAGCAGGCTGCTGCCGCCGACGAACACGAGGTTCCACCCGTACCCCAGCAGGAACAGCGCGAGCGGCAGTCCGGAGGTGTGCGCGGTCGGCGCCGACACCGCGGTGACCGCCGCCAGCGCGAGCGTGCCGATGCCCAGGTAGATCGTCGCGCGGCCGCCCCAGCGGTCGGCGATCCGGCCGGACAGCGGGGCCAGCGCGAACATCCCGATCATGTGCGCGGACAGGATCCAGCCGACCACGTCGAGCCCGTGCCCGTGCGTCTCGAGCTGCAACGGAGTCATCGTCATCACCGCGACCATCGCTACCTGCGCGCCGACCATCGCGACGAGCGGGGTGAGCACCTCCGGCCTGCGCAGCGCCGCGGCCACCATCGCGCCGGACAGCCGCGGCCGGGGCGGCGGCGGTGGCACCCGCGGCAACCCGACCGTCACCACGAACGCGAGCGCCGTCGCCACCGCGGCCACCAGCACCGGCCCGGCCAGCTCCGGCAGCCCCAGCCAGCCCGCCGCGTGCGCGCCGGGCGCGATCAGCGCCGGGCCGGCGACCGCGCCGACCGTGCCGGCCCACACGATCACCGACAGCGCGAACCCCTTGCGCTCGACCGGGTACAGCTCGGCCGCGACGTACCGGGACATCTGCGCGGCGCCGTTTCCTATACCCAGCAACACCATGCCGGCGACCAGCACGGCGAGCACCGTGCCGGCCGCGGCGCCGAACGCGACCACCGCGCCCGCGATACCGAGGCCGTACATGGCGAGCAGCACCGGCCGGCTGCCGCGCCGGGCCATCAGCGCGCCGGCGCCGAGCGTGCCGGCCGCGGTGCCGATCACGCCGAACGCGTTCGGCAGCCCGCTCCACCCCGGCCCGGCCGCGTCCGCGGCGATGAGCGTGGCGGCCGTGCTCGCGCCGACCATCGCGGTGTTCATCGCGGCCACGCCGGAGAACAGGGACACGGTCGAGCGGCGAGCGCCGGTCAGCAGGATGGTCATGAGATCAACCCTAGGCAGCTGCAACCCCGTTTCGAATGGCCTCGCAACGGCGTAACGTCGCTCGCACCCGCACTACGGAAGGAATGTCGTGGCCGAGACCTTTCGTTCGGAAAGGCCGCTGGATCGGGTCGACTGGCAGATCGTCGAGGAGTTGCAGGCCGACGGCAGGCTGTCGTTCAAGGAGCTGGGGCGCCGGATCAACCTGTCCGCGCCCGCGGTGGCCGAGCGGGTGCGGCGGCTCGAGGAGTCCGGGGTGATCACCGGCTACCACGCGCAGGTCGACGCGCGGCTGGCCGGCTACCCGTTCCTCGCGTTCGTGCAGATGCGTTGCTCGCTCGGCCACTGCCTGCTCAAGACCAGCGCGGCGGCGGACTACCCGGAGATCGTGGAGATCCACAAGCTGTCCGGCGACCACTGCGCGATGGTCAAGGTCAGGGCCGCGACGCTCGAGCACCTCGAGGGCCTGTTCGAGCGCGTCGGCCAGCACGGGGAGCTGCGGTCGTCGGTCGTGCTGTCGACGCAGTTCGACGGGCGGCCCGTGGAGCCGCCCGTCGAGGACTACCTGACCGCCACCCGTGCCGAGGGCTGGTCCTCCTAGAGTCGCGTGATCCTGTTCCTTTGCGTCCGCTGTGGATCAACGTGGTTCCTGGCAAGGCGGAGGAAAGCTGCTGGGCCGGCGAATCAGGTGACGAACTTCCGGCGGGGGGCACTAGCAGTTGTCCGGCGCCGGACGGCCGGCGAACCGGTCACCCAGGAACCTCACCGCGCCGGGTGCCCCGCTGACCGCGAGGACGGCGTGCTCGCTGAGGTAGTCGGGCACGAACCGCACCGTGCCGCCGTTCGCGCAGTAGGTCGCGCGGAGCCGTTGCGCGGAGGAGAACGGGATCAGCTCGTCGAACACCGAGTGGTAGAGGTAGGTCGGCGCGGTCGGGGTGACCTGGCCGAGGTGGTTCTCGGCGAGCACCCGCGCGACCACTGGGTCGGCCAGCGGGTTCGGTGTGGTGGTGAACTCGTCGAGCCGCCGGAACGCGAGCGCGGTCGCCTCCTCGGCCACGCACATGTCGCCGACCCGGTCCATCATCGCCCGGCCCTCGTCGTTCAGGACGTGCAGGATCTCCGGGTACTCCCGGCCGACCCCGACCGCCGCCGCGATGAACAACCCCGCGAAGGCGCTGCCGTCCATGAGCTCGCCCGCCGCCGCGAGGTCCGACGGGACGCCGCCGCCCGCGATGCCCTTGACGTCGATCTCCGGTGCGTAGCCCGGTTGCAGCTTGGCGGCCCAGGTGGTGGCCTGCCCGCCGCCGGAGTAGCCCCAGAGGCCGACCGGGGTGTGCCGTCCCAGCTGCCGCAGCGCCGCGCGGATCCCGTCGAGGACCGCGTGCCCGGCCATGGGGCCCGCGCCGTACGCGTGGCGCGGTCCTTCGAAGTCGGTACTGGTGACGGCCCACCCCTTGCTGAGCGCCATCGCGATGAGGGCGAGCTCGTAGGCCGTGCCGGTGCGCAGTGTGTAGGACGGTTGGCACTGGTCGCCGAGGCTGTCGATCGCCTGCTGGTAGGACACGAGCGGGCGAGTGCCGGGGTACGGGGTGAGCGGCTCCATCAACGTGGTGGCCACCGCGACCGGCCGGCCCTTCGAGTCGGTCGAGCGCACGGCAAGGATGGCCGAACGAGCCGAAGGAGAAAGTCAAGCTGCGGAACAAGAACGCGGTCATCTACGGCGGTGGCGGGGCGATCACCGGCACGTTCATCAACGCCGCCAGCGGCCTGTTCGTCTGAAGTGGACGGTGAACCCCGCCTGGGCGAGCCTCAGGCGGGGTTCGCCGTGTACATGGCGCTCAGGAACTCCACCAGCAGCCGCTCCCGCAGCGTGGGCGACGCGGCCGCCAGCATCGTGTTCACCTCGGCCATCCGCTTCGGCACACCGACCCCGTCGAGGCCGGCCGCCGCGAGCAGACCGGCGAACTGCTCGGGGGTCAGCGAGTCGGGGTCGAGCGCGGCGATCGCGTCGAGCAACTCGGCCGGCAGCGCCACCGGACCGGCCTCGCGGGCGGCCGCCACCGCGTCGGCCAGGTCACCGAGCAGCTCCGGCTCCGACCCGTGGTTCACCGCGGTCACCGTAAGGTGCAGGTTCGCCGGCGAGGACCGGAAACCGAACTGCGGCTGGACGTACCAGCTCCGCTCGGTCATCTCGTCGGCCACCGTGAAGACGTCGAAGTCGTCGGCCACGCCGGTGACCGACAGCAGCGACGAGCGGGGATCGCCGAGCACCCGCAACCCGTCGATCGCCTCGATGCCGGCCCGCAGCGTCCGCACCGCCGCCAGCGTGCGCGACGCCAACTGCTCGTAGCCCGCGTCGCCGACGTGCCGCAGCACCGCCCAGGCCGCGGCCAGCGGACCGCCGGAACGCGTCGACTGCAACGTCGAGTTGAGCATCGTGTAGCCCGGCCACCGGGCGCTCGCGAAGAACTGCGGCCGGCGCAGCGACGCGTCCGCGTGCAGCAGCACCGATGTCCCTTTGGGACAGTAGGCGTACTTGTGCAGGTCCACCGACAGGCTCGTCACGCCCGGCACGGACAGGTCGAAGTCCGGCACGGCCACGCCGAGGCGGCGGAAGTAGGGCAGCACCCAGCCGCCGATGCACGCGTCCACATGGCACCGCACGCCACGCGCCGCGGCCGCGGCGGCGACCGGCGCCACCGGGTCGACCACGCCGTGCGCGTAGGACGGCGCGCTCACGACCACGAGCACGGTGTCCTCGTCGATCGCCGCGGCCATCGCGTCCGGGTCGGCGCGGAACGTCCGCGGGTCCACCGGCACGGTGACCGCCTCGACGCCGAAGTAGTGCGCGGCCTTGTGGAACGCGGCGTGCGCGGTGCCGGCGAGCACCATTCGCGGCCGGTCGACACCCGGGCGGGCGTCCCGCGCGGCCTGCACGGCGAGCAGGCAGCTCTCGGTACCCCCGGAGGTCACCGACCCGACCGTGCCCGGCCCGCCGCCCAGCAGCGCGGCCGCGGTCGACACGACGTCGTTCTCCATCCGCAGCAGGCTCGGGAAGGCGGTCGGGTCGAGCCCGTTCGCGGAGCTCGCGAGCGCGTGCGCGGCGGCGGCCAGCTCGTCCAAACCGGACAGTCCACTGTCGTAGACGTAGGCCAGCGTGCGGCCGCCGTGGGTCGGCAGGTCGCCTGCCCGCAGCGTGCGCAGCTCGTCGAGCACCTGGTCGGCCGGTGGGCCGGCGGCGGTCATGGGTCAACCTCCAAGATCCGGCGTCGCAGGAACGGCAGCCCGGCGAGGGCGAACAGGGCGGGGACGAGACCGGCGCCGATGATCACCGCGGTGACCGCGCCGGCCGGTTGGGTCACGTCGTCGCCGGCCGAGGACACGTAGCCGCCTGCGGCCAGCACCATCCCGTACAGCGCGGGGCCGAGCGCGAGGCCGAGGGTCTCGCCCGCGGTCCACACGCCGGCGAACAGGCCCGCGCGGATCTGGCCGGTGCGCTCCTCCTCGGCGCTGATCACGTCCGGCAGCAGCGCGAGCGGGAACACCTGGATGCCCGTATAGCCGACGCCGACGACCGCCGCGCAGGCGACGACGACGCCGACCGGGAACACCCGCGCGCCGAGCAGGCCCAGCACGCCGACGGTGAACACGAGCGAGGCGAGCACGTAGCCGAACCGCTTGCCGTAGCGGTCCGCGATCTTCATGCACAGCGGCATCACGAGCAGCGCCGGCCCGACGAACGCGGCGAACAGCAGTGACTGCAGGCCCTTGTCGTTCAGCGCGACCCGGGCCATGTAGTCCACGCCGGCCAGCAGCGTCCCGATGCCGGCCGACTGGATGACGAACGCGAGCAGCAGCCAGCGGAACGGCCGGCAGTCCCGTACCGCCGCGAGCACCTCCCGCCAGTTCGACACCGACGGCAGCACCCGGCTCCGCGACGCCCGCGCGACGCCGAAGAACACGCCGACCGCGCCGACGACGATCAGCACGCCGACCGCGATGCCCATCACCCGGTAGCCGGCGATGCCGCCGACCGCGTCCCGGATCGCGGGCGCGCCCGCGCCGCACAGCAGGATCGCGATCGCGAGCACCGCGATCCGCCACGCGGTCAGCCGGGTGCGCTCGGCCGGGTCGGCGGTGAGCTCGACGGGCAGCGCGTTGAACGGCACCTGGAAGAACGCGAACGCCGTGGCGCACAACAGGAACATGCCCGCCACGTACAGCCCGTCGAAGGTGGCCGAGCCGGTGTCCGGGCCCGCGAACAGGCCGGCGAAGAAGACCGCGAGCGCGACGCCGCCGCCGATCAGGTACGGCCTGCGGGCGCCGAGCCGGCCGGTGGTGCGGTCGCTGATCCGCCCGGCGACCGGGTTGAACAGCACGTCCCAGGCCTTCGGCAGCAGCACGAGCAGGCCCGCGACCGACGCCGACACGGCGAGCGTGTCGGTGAGGTACGGGAGCAGCAGCAGGCCCGGGACCGTGCCGAACGCGCCGGTCGCGAGCGAGCCGAGCGAGTAGCCGAACCGTGTGCGCGTGGGCAGCCGATCCGCCTCGACCGGAACGCGAGCGGAATTCATCATTGCGCGGTGACCCTACGGTCACCGGGCACGCACGTCCAGTCCAGGTAGGGTTCCTCAGCTCCAGCCAAGTACGAGCCGAACGCACTTCTTGTCGATCACGATCTCACCGTCGGCCGGGGTGCCGGCCGGGTAGGCGTCGATCCGCAGACCGGCCGAGCCCGGCCGGCCGGCCTCGTCCCACGCGACGACGTGCGCGGCGAGCTCGTCGGCGATCCGCTCGGTGCCGGTGACGACCAGCTCGCCGTCCTCGGCGGACAGCGTCGCGAGCCCGAAGTCGTCGAGGATGCCGGCGGTGGCCACGGTGCCCGGCGCACGCAGCGGCGCGTTCGCCAGCCGCGTGCCGGGCTCCACTTCGGACAACCCGAACCAGCGCGGCTCACGGACCGCGAGCCACAGCCCGAAGCCGTCGAACAGCTCGAACCGCTCGGGCGTGACGCCCGTGCGGATCTCGACCTCCGGCGCGTCGAGCGTCTCGAGCACGGCCGCGGTGTCGAGCTCGCGGGCCTCCGGCAGGGCGGCCGTGAGGTGGGTTTGCCTGTCCAGCACGTAGTTGCGCTCCGGGCCGGCGAACGTGCCGCGCATGCGCATGAACCCGCACGGGCTCGCCGAGATGGACGTCCAGTGGTCGCCCGCGCGCTCGAACGCGACCGAGCGCTGCACGCCACGCAGGTCGAGCGGGACGACGAGGCGGCCCGCCGGCTTGAGCTGCTCGTGCCAGGCGGGGGCGAGGTCCCAGACGCCGACGGTGGCGATGATGCGGTCGTAGGGCGCCTTGTCGGGGCAGCCGAGCGCACCGTCGGTGTTGAGAACCTTGATCCCCTCGCAGCCCGCGGCGGACAGGTTGTCCTCGGCCCGCTCGACGATCTCGGGGTCGAGGTCGATGCTGACGACCTTCCCCTTGGGACCGACGATGTGGTTGATGAGCGCGGCGTTGAACCCGGTGCCGGCGCCGATCTCGAGGACCCGGTGGCCGCGCGCGGCGCCGAGCTGGTCGAGCATGATCGCCATGATCGTCGGCTGCGACGACGAGCTGGTCGGCTGCCCGTCGGCGTCGCGCTTGGTGACGATGGCCTCGTCGCGGTAAGCGGCGTCCGGCGGCAGGTCGGGCAGGAAGATGTGCCGCGGCACGGTACGCAGCGCGTCGGCCACCAGTGCGTCGGTGGCGCCACCCTGTTCCCGGACGTGGACGAGCAGTTGCTCACGCAGCGCGTTCAGCTCGGCGCCCAACGAGGCCTCCATTCCGTCAAAGCCGGCACCATGTTCCCATTGCGGGCAACCCCCATAGCCTGTGTGCATGTCTGCCCCACCGGATCTCGAGTCGCTCAGGTTGCTGGTGTACGTCGCCGAGCTCGGCAGCGTCGGCCGCGCGGCCAGAGCCATGGGCATCGCCCAGCCGTCGGCGACCAAGCGGCTCGCCGCGCTGGAGCGCCGGGCGGGCCTCCCGCTGCTGGTCCGGACGCCGCACGGCTCGACGCTGACCACCGACGGGAAGCTCGTCGTGGCGTGGGCGACCACGCTGCTGGCCGCGGCCGAGGAGTTCCAGGGCAGCCTCACCGCACTGCGCACGAACCGGTCGGCGGCGTTGCGGATCGCCGCGTCGATGACGATCGCGGAGGCGCTGCTGCCCCGCTGGCTGTCCGACCTCCGCCGGTCCGAACCGGACGTACACGTAGGACTGACGGTGACGAACTCCACCGAGGTCGCTCGCCTCGTCCTCGGCGACTCGGACGTGGACCTCGGTTTCGTGGAGGGCCCGACCCTGACCGAGGGCCTGGCGAGCCGGGTCGTCGGCGCGGACCAGCTGATCGTCGTGGTGCCGCCCGCGCACCCGTGGGCCCGGCGCCGCCGCCCGCTGCGGGCCGCCGAGGTGGCCGCGACCCCGCTCGTGGTGCGCGAGCCCGGCTCGGGCACCCGCGAGACCCTGGACCGCGTGCTGGTGCGGTTCACCCCCGTCGAGCCGGAGCTGGAGCTGGGCTCGAACGCCGCGGTCAAGGGCGCGGCCGTGGCCGGCATCGCGCCGGCCGTGCTGTCCCGCCACGCGGTCGAGGCCGACCTGGCCGCGGGCTCGCTGATCGAGGTGACGGTGGCGGACCTCCGCCTCGAACGCCGCCTGCGCGCGGTGTGGCAGCAGGGCCGCCGCCTGGCGGGCCCGGCCGCGGCACTGCTGCGCGTGATCGTGAACTAGTGTCCCGCGCCCGGAAGTTCATCACTTAGGGCGCGTAGTGAATCAAGTCAGGGTGGGTTGGGCGTGTCGCGTGTCGGGCGGAGGGTGTAGTTCCAGTCGCCGTGCCAGGTGTCGCGGGTGATCGGGAGTTCTTTCATCTGTCGGTCGCTGATCTCGATGCCG
>NZ_WHTD01000228.1 GCF_009379765.1 Actinophytocola sp.
CGGCGCGTACACGATGTAGGAGTGGCCGACGACCCAGCCCACGTCCGACGCGGTCCAGAACACCTCGCCGGGGTGGATGTCGTAGACGTTGGTCAGCGACCAGACCAGCGCCACCGCGTGCCCGCCGTTGTCGCGCACCACGCCCTTGGGCCGGCCGGTCGTGCCGGAGGTGTAGAGCACGTACAGCGGGCCGGTGGCCGCGACCGGCACGCAGTCGGCCGGCTCCGCGGTCGCCATCGCCTTGTCCCAGTCGACCTCCTGGCGGCCGTCGCGGTCGCCTGCTCGCGCTGCAGCACGACCACGGAGTCCGGCTGGTGGGCGGTCATCGCGAGCGCCTCGTCGATGATCGGCTTGTACTCGACGACCCTGGTCGGCTCCACCCCGCACGACGCGGCGACGATGACCTTGGGCGTGGCGTCGTCGATCCGGGTGGCGAGCTCGCGCGGCGCGAACCCGCCGAACACCACCGAGTGCACCGCGCCCAGCCGCGCGCAGGCGAGCATCGCGACCACGGCCCGCGGCACCATCGGCATGTAGATGATCACCCGGTCGCCCTTGCCGACGCCCAGGCCCGCGAGCACCCCGGCGAACCGCGCGACCTCGTCACGCAGCTCGCGGTAGGTGAACGACGCCTTGCCGCCGGTGACCGGTGAGTCGTAGATCAGTGCGGCCTGCTCCGCGCGGCCGCCCTCGACGTGCCGGTCCAGCGCGTTGTGGCAGGTGTTGAGCTCGCCGTCCGGGAACCACCGGTACAGCGGCGCCGCGCTGTCGTCCAGCGCTCTGGTCGGGGGTTTCGTCCACTCCAGGGCGGCGGCCGCCGCCAGCCAGAACCCTTCCGGGTCGTCGAGGCTCTGCCGGTACGCGTCGTCGTAGGCGCCCATGGTCGAAACCTAGTCCACCGGTTCGCGTCCGCGCACCATCGCGATGAGCCGGAGCAACGCGACGATCATCGCGAACGTCTCCATCGTTGGATGCCCCGTTTTGCTTACGGTGTAAGTAGTGGATGTCGTCAGCCTCGGGTCACGGCTCGACATAGGGTGGATCCGAACCGGAATTCGTCCGGTCTCATGGGCAGCGGGGAGGGAGGGCGGGATCTCGTGGACTTTCTGATCAACCTCGGCAGCTCGCTGCTGTCCTTCGCGCACGGCATCTTCGGCCCCGGCTTCTGCCCGGGTGACTGGGTGTGGGCCACGCTTGCCGCCGGTGCGCTCGTCGGGCTGCTGCCGGTGCTCGGGTCGCTGCTGGTCGCGTTGGTGCGCAAGGGAACCGGCAACACCTACAACGCGGCCACGATCTCGGTCTTCGCCGTGGCCGGCGGGTTCTTCGTGTTCCTCATGCCGATGCTGTTCACGATCGGCGCGTCCGAGGTGTTCCACAACGTCGCCCGCGGTACGCCGAGCGGGCTCACCGCCGCGGAGGCCCAGTCGACCAAGCAGGTCTTCTGCGGCTGGGTCGGCCAGCAGGACGACTTCCTCGGCGGCCGGCAGAACGTCTACGAGGTCCTGGTGCACCCGCGCGAGGGCATGCTGATGCTGTTCGTGCGGATCGGCCTGCTGGTCGCGTTGCCTGGGCTCGGCCTGCTGTTCGTGTGGCTGCAGGCGCGCGCCGCGATGCGCCGCGGGCCGAGGTGGCCCGGCCGGTTGCTGTGGCTGCCGTTCGTGCTGATGTGGCTGCTCACCGCGCCGGTCACGGCGAACGTGGCGGCCATGATGTGGCTCGGCTTCGTGCCGATGAGCGTGCTCGGGATGATCCCGGTGCTGGCCGTCGGGCCGCCGAGCTGGTCGGTGATCGAGCGGTCGCACCAGAGGCCGCCGCCGCAGCAGATGCCGCCGCCGTACGAGCCGCCGCCGCGGGTGGCGCCCTACCAGCCGCCCGTACCACAGCAGCCCGCGCGGATGCCGCCGCCAACCCGGCTGGCCGCCCCGCGGGAGCCGGAGCCCGACCGCGCGGCACTCGCCAAGCTCGCGGCGGATCCCGGCCCGCTGCCGTTCGCCACGGGTGGGCCGCCGAAGGCGCCGACCGGGCTGTGGCAGAACAACGGCGGCCGGTTCCAGAAGATCAAGCCGCTCGGTCAGGGCGGGTTCGGCACGGTGTGGCTGGCGAAGGACACGCAGCTCGACCGGACGGTCGCGGTGAAGCTCGCGCACGCACCGGACGCCGAGACCGAGGCGCGGATGCTGCGCGAGGCGCGGGCGCTGGCCGCGGTGCACCACCCGAACTGCGTGCGGGTGTACGACATCATCTCCGACTCCGACGGCCTCGGGATCGTGATGGAGTACATCGAGGGCGAGCAGCTGGCCGACTCCGTGCACGAGAACGGGGTGCTCAGCGACGTCCAGGCGGCGCGCCTGTGGGTGACGATGGCCGGCGCGCTGACCGCGGCCCACGGCAAGGGCGTGCTGCACCGCGACGTGAAGCCGGCGAACGTGATCATCGACCCGAACGGCCTGGCGCACCTGATCGACTTCGGCATCGCCCGTTCCAAGGGCGACTCCACCCTGACCGCGGCGGGAATGATGGTCGGCACCCCCGACTTCCTCGCCCCCGAGACGGCGAGCGGCGCGCCCGCGACCCCGGCGTCGGACGCCTGGCAGCTGGCCGCGACGGTCAGCTTCGCGCTGGCCGGCAGCCCGCCCCGGGGCGCCCGGGACAACGCGATGGCCGCCCTGATGGCGGCGGCCAGGTCCGAGCCGCTGACCCAGCTGCCCCGGCGCAGCTCACACCTGCGGCTGCTGACCGCGTCCCTGGACGCCGACCCGGGTCGGCGTCCGACCCTGGCCGCGGTGACGAGGGAGATGGGCGCCTGGCTGGCCCGCGCGGGCCAGGCCGAGGAAGGCCCGGTCACCAAGCTCGTCCACCGCACCCGCGGGATGCCCTGAACGACGCGCTCGGGACGCTCAGCGTCCCGAGCGCGTCGTTCAGGGCATCGAGCTCGCTAGCGCCAGCTCGGTAGCCAGAGCTCGGCCTGCCAGTGGCCTTCGGTGATCGAGTCGCCGTTCAGGATGGGCCACAGCCACACGAAGTTGGCCACCACCGCGCCCACGTACAGGGCCACGACGAGCAGACCGGTGCCCCGGCGCTCGTACCCCTCGTGCGCGCCGCCCAGGATCTGGCCCAGGACGAGTACCAGGCCCAGCACCAGGAAGGCGGCCATCGGCGTGGCGTAGAAGAAGTACATCTGCCGGTCCAGGTTGGTGAACCACGGCAGCAGGCCCGCGAGGTAGGCGACCACCACGGCGGCGTAGCGCCAGTCCAGCCGGCCGATCATCCGCCACAGGCCCCAGCCCAGCATCGGCAGCGACAGCCACCACAGCGCGGGCGTCCCGACCAGCATCGTCGCCGAGACGCACCGGTCCTCGCCGCAGGTGATGGTGCCGCCGTCGTAGTAGTAGAGCATCGGGCGCAGGCCCATCGGCCACGTCCACGGCTTCGACTCCCACGGGTGCTGGTCCTTCGCGGGCGTCACCAGGTGCTCGTGGAAGTCCAGCACGTTGCCCGAGTACTGCCACAGCGAGCGCAGCGCCGTCGGCACGAAGTCGTACCAACCGTGGTGGTTCGCCTGGTTCGCCAGATGCCGGTCGACCCCCGTCTCGCTCGCGAACCAGCCCCACCAGGTCGCCAGGTACACCAGCAGCGGGATGAGCAGCAGCCCCCACAGTGCCGGCAGCACGTCCCGGACGAACGCGCCCTTCCACGGCGACGCCACCCCGGCCGACCGTCGCGCGGTGGCGTCCCAGACCACCGTCATCAGGCCGAACGCGGCGATGAAGAACACGCCGGACCACTTCGACCCGCACGCGAGCCCGAGCGAGACCCCGGCCGCGAACCGCCACCAGCGAAAGCCCAGCCGCGGGCCGAACCGCGACTCGTCGGTCCAGCCCTCGCGCACGGTCGCCGCGAGCCGCAGCCGGACCTGGTCGCGGTCGATCAGCAGGCAGCCGAACGCGAGCAGCACGAAGAACGCCAGGAAGATGTCGAGCATCCCCATCCGGCTCTGCACGTGCGACAGCCCGTCGCAGATCAGCAGCACGCCGGCGATCCCGCCGAGCAGCGTCGACCGGGTGAGCCGCCGCGCGATCCGCACGACCAGCAGGATCATCAGCGTCCCGGCGACCGCGGCGCTGATCCGCCAGCCCCAGGCGTTGTAGCCGAAGAGCCACTCGCCGACCGCGGTCAGCTCCTTGCCGAACGGCGGGTGCACGGTCAGCTCGTACGCGGGGTTGTCCTCGTAGCCGCCGTTGCGCAGCATCTCCCACGCCTGCGGCACGTAGTGCTTCTCGTCGAAGACGGGCGCGCCCTTGTCGGTGGGGAAGCCCAGGTTCTGCAGCCGGACGACGCCGCCGAGCAGCGCCAGGAAGCCGGCGACCAGCCAGCCGCGCAACCGGTCGGTCGGCATCGGCTTGCCGACCAGCTGCAGCTCGGCGAGCTCGGCCTCCGACATCGGTCGGCCGGTGACCGAGGTGGTCGGCGAATCGGCCGGCCGGCTGAGGAGGGCACTCACGGCAAGAGATCGTAGGCGGCGTGGTGTGCGCTCTGCGTCGGGTTCGCGTTCATCGGGCGACAACGGTCGGTTCCGACTATCCTTTCTCGAGTGGTTTGGTGCACGCCGGTAGGGGCTGATTGCCGGCGCGGGCGGCCGTGAGTGTTCACTTGGGCCAATGGCTCCGCTGGACACTCACGGCCGGCTGGTCCTGGCCGCCACCCCGCTCGGCGACTCCCGGGACGCCTCGCCGCGCCTGGTCGAGGCGCTCGCCGGCGCGGACGTGATCGCCGCCGAGGACACCCGCAGGCTCCGCTCGCTCGCCGCCGCGCTGGGCGTGCCGCCGGCCGGCAAGGTCGTCAGCTTCTACGACGCGGTCGAGACCGCCCGCCTGCCCGGCCTCGTCGGCGCGGTCCAGCAGGGGCGGACCGTCCTGCTGGTGACCGACGCCGGCATGCCGAGTGTCTCCGACCCCGGTTTCCGGCTCGTCGCCGCGTGCGTCGAGGCCGGTCTGCCGGTCACCTGCCTGCCCGGCCCGTCCGCGGTGACCACCGCGCTGGCGCTGTCCGGCCTGCCGTGCGAGCGGTTCTGCTTCGAGGGCTTCGCGCCGCGCAAGGACGGCGAGCGCCGCCGGTTCTTCGCGGCACTGGCGCGGGAACCGCGCACCGCGGTGTTCTTCGAGTCGCCGCACCGCATCGCCGCCACGCTCGCGCTCGCCGCCGAGGTGCTCGGCGGCGACCGGCGGGCGGCGGTGTGCCGGGAGCTGACCAAGCCCTACGAGGAGATCCGCCGCGGCGGCCTGGCCGAGCTCGCCGAATGGGCGGCGGACGGGGTGCGCGGCGAGATCACCGTCGTGCTGGCCGGCGCCGAGCCGGGCGCGGCGCCGGACCTCGCCACGCTCGTCGAGCGGGTCGGCGGGCTGGTCGCCGAGGGTGCCCGGCTCAAGGACGCCGCGGGCGAGGTCGCCGCCGCGGCGGGGGTGAGCCGCAAGCAGCTCTACGACGCGGTGCTCGAGGCCCGGCGGGCTGAGCACGGCGCTTGACCTGGAGCGCGCACCAAGGTGTTGCCTGCAGGGGAACACGGAGGAGACGCATATGCACAAGCGCATGCTGGGTGAGCTGGAAGTGTCCGCGCTCGGGCTCGGCTGCATGGGAATGTCCGAGACGTACGGGCCGGCCGACGACGCCGAGTCGATCGGCGTGCTCCACCGGGCGCTCGACCTCGGGGTGAGCTTCCTCGACACCGCCGACGTCTACGGCACGGGCCACAACGAGGAGCTGGTCGGCCGCGCGATCAAGGACCGGCGCGACGAGGTGGTGCTCGCCACCAAGTTCGGCATCCTCGAGGTCGTGGGCGGCGGCGTGGTCCGGGTCGACGGCAGCCCCGAGTACGTCAGGGGCGCGGTCGACCGGTCGCTCGGCCGGCTCGGCACCGACCACATCGACCTGTACTACCTGCACCGCCGCGACCCGAACGTGCCCATCGAGGACACCGTGGGCGCGCTGGCCGAGCTGGTCGCCGCCGGCAAGATCCGCCACATCGGGCTGTCCGAGGTCAGCGCGGACACCCTGCGCCGCGCGCACGCGGTGCACCCGATCACCGCGCTGCAGTCGGAGCTCTCGCTGTTCAACCGCGGGATCGTCGACGACCAGCTGCCGGTGTGCCGCGAGCTCGGCATCGGCGTGGTCCCGTACTCGCCGGTCGGCCGGGGCATGCTCACCGGCAACCTCGACACCCTGCGCGACCTCGGCGAGGGCGACTTCCGCCGCAGGCTGCCGCAGTTCCAGGGCGAGAACCTGGCCCGCAACATCGCGCTGGCCGAGCGGATCCAGGGCCTCGCGACCACCCTCGGCGGCACACCGGTCCAGGTCGCGCTCGCGTGGCTGCTCGCGCAGGACGAGCACATCGCGCCGATCCCCGGCACCAAGCGGGTCCGCTACCTCGAGGAGAACGCGGCCGCCGCGGACGTGCGGCTCACCGCCGACCAGCTGGCCGAGATCGACTCGGCCGTGCCGGGCGGCTCGGTGGCCGGCGACCGGTACACCCCGCAGGGCATGACCGCTGTCAACCGCTGACCGACCACTGCCGAGACCAGAACCCGGCGGTCCGGCCGCCGGGGTTCTGGTCTCGGGCGGGCTCAGCCGCCGATCTTTCCGGTCTTCACCGCGGAGACGAGCTCCGCGAGGCCGCGCCGGCCGACGGCCAGCTCAGCGCCGTCCGCGGACTTGCTGTCCCGGAGGTCGGCCAGTGTGCCGGCCACCTCGACGCACTGGTCGTTGCTCGAGCTGGCGCTGCTCTTGCGCCACGTCTTCTCGGTCATGTTCCTACCTTCGCCGCTCGGATCAGACGGGCCGACTCATCAGCCGGCAGGGCTGCCGACGCCGCGCCGTCCCACACGGCGGACAACGTCGCCACGTCGTCATCCTTCTCGACCGCTGACATCCCGATCAAGCTCTCCACGTACGCCGAATCCGGCTCGTCCTCCTCGGGGTAGCTGAGCAGGATGAGTGGCCCGGACATGGCGCCGTAGGCGCCGGCGGAAGCCGGGATGACCTGGATCGTGACGTTCGGGCGGGACCCGGCCTCGACCAGGTGGTCGAGCTGTTCGCGCAGGACGTCCGGGCCGCCGACCGTTCGCCGGAGCACCGCTTCGTCGAGCAGCGCGTGGAGCGCCAACGGTCGGTCGGGCCGGGTCAGCAGGGCTTGCCGGTCACGGCGTTCGGCGACGCCGGTAGCCGAGTCCCAGGCGCCCTTCCAACGAGACCTGTTGGCCAGCGACAACGCCTCGGCGTACCGGGCGGTCTGGAGCAATCCGTGGATGACCACTGCGTCCATCGTCCGCTCAAGCACTGCCTCGCCCTCGTCCATCCGGAATCGTCGGTATGACGGCCGGAGGGTGCTGGCGTGCTCGACGGTGACCGTCGCGGCGTCCGCGAGCCCCCACAGCTCCAGCGCCTTGGTCCGATCTTCGCCGGCGACGCGAAGCGCGGCGAGGACGGCCATGAAGAGGTGCTTCCGGGGCAGGGCGTCTCCCGACAGCAGACGCGACACCGTCTGCCGGGCGCACTCGGCCTCCTTGGCAACCTGTTCGATCTTCAGCCCGGACAGCTCCAGGTGCGGCCGAAGGTAGCGGCCAAGCCTGCGCTTCCCGCGGGTCATCCCGACTGTCATGCGATCACCCTAAACACCCTCCGTAGCACGTGCGGTTCGACGTTCACACCATCGCACGTAATCATTTGCACGGTAATAATGATACCGTGCTAACGCTGGCGGGACGAACGACACGGTACTGGCGCCATCCGAGGTCCGTGTCTCCCACGTCGTCCCGCCGGCCCGCAGCGACGAAGGGAACCGAGGCATGAACGGCGGCGTGAAGATTGGCTTGTGGCTCAATGTCACCGAGGACTGTGAGGTTCTCCGTCTCGGGTAGCAACGTCACCCACCTGGTGCTCGGGTCCACCGAGTTCGAGCTGTCCTTCGACGCGGAGGCGCTCAAGAGGATGGTTGAGCTCGGGACCGAGGCCCTCGCGGAGATGGACCAGCGCTACGCCCGCGAGGAGGCCGAACGGGACGAGGTCGAGGCCATGGCCCCGACCTCGTCCCGTTGATCAGCGCCCCGGGACGCTAGGCGTTCTCACGCTGGAACGTGCGGGCGCCCCACCACACGGCGAGCACGGTGACCACGAACAGCACCACGCTTCCGGTGAGCAGCCCGTCCATGCTGTAGTCGCCGCGGAACGAGGCCCGCTCGGCGTCCATGACGTGCGCGAACGGGTTGATCCGGGACAGCACGTACAGCCAGTTCGGCGCCAGCTCCGTGGTGATCGGCACCAGGATCCCGGTGAGCAGCAGCAGCGGCACCGACACGCTGGTGAGCACCGCCGGGAACGCCTCCTCGCTGCGCAGCAGCAGCGCGATCGCGTACGAGCACGACGACAGCGTGACCCCGAGCAGCGCCACCATCACCAGGCACAGCACGATCCCGCCGATCGGCGCGCGCATGCCGAACACCAGCGCCGCGAGCGCCACGAGCAGCACCGCCTGCACGATCAGCTGCACGGAGTCGTGCAGCACCCGGCCGAGCAGCAGCGCCATCCGGCTCACCGGGGTGACCCGCATCCGCTCCAGCACACCCGTGCGCAGGTCCGCGAGCAGCGAGAAGCCGGCGAACATGCTGCCGAACAGACCCAGCTGCACCAGCAGGCCGGGGGTGAGGATCTGCCACGCGTCGCCGGGCGGGAAGCCGGGCGTCGAGGACACGATCTTCTCCATCAGCGGCCCGAACAGCACCAGGTACAGCACCGGCTGCATGATCCCGATCAGCACCCAGGCGGGGTTGCGGAGCGAGATCGCCATGTGCCGGCGGAAGACCAGCCAGATGTCACGCAACACCGGAGGCCTCCTTCTCCTCGACCGGAGCCGGCGCCGCCTCGGCGTCGCGCAGCGTGCGGCCCGTCAGGGTGAGGAACACGTCGTCGAGCGACGGCCGGTGCACCTGGATCGAGGTCATCGCGATGCCTTTGCCGTCCAGCGCGCGCAGCAGGTCCGGCAGCGCGGTGTCCCCGCGCGGCACCCGGAACCGCACCGTGCTGTCCACAGTGGACACCTCCTGGGCGCCGGGGAGCCTGCCGGCGATCTCGGCCGCGTCGGTGACCGACTCGGCGGGCACCTCGACCGAGACGCCGTCGCCGGAGACCCGGGACTTCAGCTCGTCCGGAGTGCCCTCGGCGACGATCCTCCCGTTGTCGATGACGAGGATCCGGTCGCACAGCGAGTCGGCCTCCTCGAGGTAGTGGGTGGTGAGGAACACGGTGACGCCGTGCTCGCCGCGCAGCGACCGGATGTGCTCCCACAGGTTGGCCCGGCTCTGCGGGTCGAGCCCGGTGGTCGGCTCGTCGAGGAACACGAGGCCGGGGGAGTGGATGAGCCCCAGCGCGATGTCCAGGCGCCGCTTCTGGCCGCCGGACAGCGTCTTCACGAGCCGCCGCTCGAGCCCCTCGATGTCGAGCTGGGCGGCGAGCTCCGCTCCGCGGCGGACCGCGTCGGTCTTGGTGAGGCCGTAGAACCGGCCCTGGATCTCGATCTCCTCGATGACCCGGCACTCGGGTGCGGTGCCGCCGCCCTGGGCGACGTAGCCGATCTTCTTGCGCACGCCGAGCGGGTCGGCGAGCAGGTCGCAGCCGCCGACCGTGGCCTTGCCCGCGGTCGGCCGCAGCAGCGTGGTGAGCATGCGCAGCGTGGTGGTCTTCCCGGCGCCGTTCGGGCCGAGGAAGCCGACCAGCTCGCCGGCCTGGACGTCGAGGTCGACCCCGCGTACGGCCTCGACGGAACGGCCCCGGGACCGGAAGGTCCGGGCGAGGCCGCGTGCTTCGATCATGGCTTTCCCCTCTGTCACATTGTGAGCAGTGGGTAGCATGCGCCACTGACAAGTCTTAGTCAAAATTGACTAGCTGGTCGCGCTACCGGGCTGCCCGAACGCCCCGGCCGCGTCGTCGGCCATCACGTACTCGCCGGCCTCGAGCCGGACGACCAGGCCCCGTGCCCAGCCCAGCACCGCGTCGAGGCTGGTGTCCCACAGCCGGTACAGCTCTTCGACGTGCTGCGGATGGCCCCAGTCGACGCCGTGCTCCAGGACGATCGCCACGATGGTGCGGCTGCCCTCCATCTGGTTGATCCGGTGCCGCAGCAGGCCGATCGCCCTGGCCCGGGGCAGCGCGGTGATGAAGGTGACGGCCGCGGCGAGGGCGTAGCCGGCCTGCGTGCCGTCGTCGTACTCGGACAGGCTCTTGGCGAGCAGCACCTGGAACTCGGTCTCGCCGTCCGGGGTCAGCTGGTAGGCCGTGCGGTCCGGGCCCCGCCCCTCCGCGCCGGTCTCGACCTCCTCGAGGAGCTTCTCCCGCGCCATCTTCCTCAGCGCGTGGTAGATCGAGCCGGGCGCGGTGTTGCCCCACTTGTCCGCGGACCAGGTCAGCAGCTCCCGCCGCACCTGGTAGCCGTGCGCCTGGCCGTACATCCGCACGACCCCCAGCACCAGCAGCCGTGTGGCCGACACAAGCCCTCCCGCGTATCTGAGAGGCCGCGCAGATAGGCCTGGCGGGCATCCACCAACCTACCTGCGCGACCTCTAACCCGTTCGAAGTCCACGGGTACTCCTCCGTAGGCTAATTCGCCATGAGCAACCCCGTGCTGACCGCGGTGGCCTGGCCCTACGCCAACGGCCCCCGCCACATCGGTCATGTGTCCGGATTCGGTGTCCCCTCGGACGTCTTCTCCCGGTACATGCGGATGTCCGGGCACAAGGTGCTCATGGTCTCGGGCACCGACGAGCACGGCACGCCGATCCTCGTCCAGGCCGACGCCGAGGGCGCGACCCCGCGCGAGACGGCGGACAAGTACACCCGCCAGATCGCCGGCGACCTCGAGGGCCTCGGCCTGTCCTACGACCTGTTCACCCGCACCACCACCGGCAACCATTACAAGGTCACCCAGGACCTGTTCCAAGGGCTGTGGAAGAACGGCTACGTCATCCCGAAGACGCAGCTGGGCGCCATCAGCCCGTCGACGGGCCGGACGCTGCCCGACCGCTACATCGAGGGCACCTGCCCGATCTGTGGCTACGACAGCGCCCGCGGCGACCAGTGCGACAACTGCGGCAACCAGCTCGACCCGGCCGACCTGAAGAACCCGCGCTCGCGGATCAACGGGGAGACGCCGGAGTTCGTCGAGACCGAGCACCTGTTCC